>LRTP01000470.1 GCA_001550305.1 Streptomyces diastatochromogenes | reverse complement strand
GGGCAGCGGGGTCCGGCCGCCGCCGCGCTTGCGCAGCACCGCTCCGCCCTCGGGGCTGCGCTGGACGGCGTACGGGCCGTGGGCGCGCCGTTCGATGCGCGGGCTGCGGTGGGGTTCGACGACGGCGAACTCGTACCACTGCTTGTGTCCGTGTCCTGCGAGGTGCTCGCCGAGGACGTCGCCCTCCGCGGAGACCAGCCGCAGCACCAGGCCGAACGGGTCCCTGCGGGTGCGGCGTTGGCGCAGCCAGGCGAGGACCGCCACGGTGGCCAGCGCGATCAGTGCGGCGGCGGACACGAACGCCCACCAGTACTTCGCCCAGACGCCCGGTTCGGGTGTCACCCGGACCGAGAGCGGGGTGCGCACCAGGGTCCGGTCGTGGTCGGTGGTGTCCACGACGGTGACCGTGCCGCCGAGTTGCAGTCCGCCGTCGCCGAGGCGGTCGCCGAAGACGTCGCGGGGGGCGACCTCGACCGTGATCTTCCGGGTGCCGGACTCGCCGGGCTTCACCTGGATCTCGGCCGGGGTGAGCGTGAGCAGCCCGGACTTGAGGTCGGCGACGGACAGCCGCAGGGTGTGCGGGGTGTCGCTGGTGTTGTGGACGGCCAGCGTGCCGGTGACCGTGGAGCCGGGGTGGGTGTTCGCGGTGGGCAGTTCGAGCGCGGTGGTGACGGGCAGTGCGCCCGGTGCGATCTGGCCGCCCTCGCTGCGGGTGTCGGCGCTCAGCCCCGAGGCCGTCAGCGTGCCGCTCACCTTCAGTGCCCCGTCGGCGCTCTTGGGGATCTCGACGGAACCGGTGAAGGAGCCGTCGCTCGCCTTGGAGTCGGGCCCCTGGCCGTCGTCGGTGAGGCGCAGCGCCAGCGGGTCGAAGCCGTCGCCGGTCAGTTCACTGCGGACGCGCAGCCCCTCGTAGTCGCGCGCGTCCTTGATCTCGTAGCCCTCGCGGGTCTGCAGGCGCATGGTCACCGTGACCTTTTCGCCGGCCTGCGGCGACGGCGGGTCCATGGTGATGGCGCCGCGCAACTCGCCCTGCCACAGCACGCTGACGGCGACGGGCAGGGAGCGGTGGCCCTCCGGCGCCTCGGCCTTCACGCGCCAGGTGCCCGGCACCGGGTCGACGATCTTCAGTGCCTCGACCGTGCCGCTGCCGCCCGCCAGTTCGAAACCCGACTTGCGGTACGTCCCCGTGGTGGGGACCTGGTGGCCGTTGGGGTCGAGGTAGGTGATCTTCACCTGGGGGTCGCCCTTGTCGACGACGATGCTGCCCACGGTCGCCAGCGGCGAGATGCCGATCTCCAGGGTGGCGGGCGGCCGCTTGCTGGGGCCCTGTTCGTGGCGCAGGCAGTGGGCGGCGGCGAAGATCTTCTCCAGCATCGGGCCGACGTCCTTGGCCCCGGAGACCTTGCCCGCGCTCGGGCGGGCGGAGGGCAGTTCGACGCAGCCCTTCTGGTATCCGCCGGCGGCTATCCGGTCGAGTTGCGCCTTGTCCGGGTCGGGTCCGAAGCCGAGCGGCCAGATCTGTACGTGCTGGGCGGCGGCGTTCTCGAGCTCCTGCGTCAGCTGCCGTTCGCCCTCGTCCTTGCGGTGCGCGGGGTCGCCGTACTTGGGGCTGTCCTGGACGTCCAGCTTTCCGTCGGTGAGCAGGAACAGCACGCGGGGCTGGGAGGGGTCGGTGCCGGTGGTGAGGTCGTGGACTCCCTGGCGTATCGCGCTCGGGAAGTCGGTGCCGGTGCCCTCGTTCTTCGTGCGGCCGCGCAGCTTGTCGACGCAGGTGCCGACCGTCTCGCGGCCCGCCGCGTCCAGCGTGGTGCGCGGGCAGACCGGGTCCACCGCGCGCTGGGCGTCGGACTCGGCGGCGGCGAAACCGAAGACGGTGGCGTGGGAGGACGAGGAGACGTCGCCGAGCGCGATGCGTGCGGCGGCGGCCTTCTCGGCCTTCATGTCCTCGGGTGCGAGGCTGGCGGACTCGTCCACGGCGATGGAGTAGTTGACCGCCGGGAAGGCGGGTTCGGAATCCGCCGCCGGCACCGGATCATGACCGGCGGGTGCCAGCAGGGACACGAGCACCGCCATGCCGCCGAGCGCGCCGACCGCGCGGCGGCGCACCCGGCCCCTTCCTGTCTGCCGTCTTCCCGTGATGCTTTCCACGGCCGTCCCCCTGGTTCCTTGGTTCGTCTGTGTGTCGTGTACGTGCTGTGCCGCGTGTCAGCGGGCGGTCAGGCTCCAGGCCAGGGCCAGCGCCGTGGAAGGTGCGAGCGAGCCCACTCCCCAGCGGATGGCCCGGTACTTGGCGGACAGGATCGAGCTGACGTCCACGGCTTGGACGAGCAGCCATCCGGCGGTGTCGCGTCCGGCCTCGGTGACGTCGGCGGACAGCCCCGCGAGGTCGCGGGGGGCCAGCAGGTCGCCGAAGTACGTCACCCCGTCCCGGCCGCGGACCGTGCGGGTGCGCGGCATGAGCGCGCCGACCAGCGCGGTCACCGCGACCACCCAGAGCACGCTCGCGAGGATGAGTGTCACGTCGGCGAGCCCGCGCCAGTCGGGCGGGCCGTGCCGTCCGATCAGGAACGCGGGCAGCGCCAGCGTTCCCGAGAGCAGTACGGCCGCCTTCGCGTCGGCCCGGCCGAGGTCCTCCCTGACCGTGCTCAGCAGCCGTTCGGCGATGCGTTCTCCCCGGTCGGACCCGTGCGGACCCCCGTCCGGCACGGGCCCGACCGGGTCGGGGGAGGTGCGCGCCGGGCCGTCGCCGGTCACCGGTCCTCCTCCGCCCAGGACCATCCGTCGTCCCGGGAGCGTGTGCGGCGGCGCGGCGGTTCGGGTTCGGCGTCCTGGAGGTCGCCCGAGTAGGGCTCTCTCGCGCGTGGTCCCCGGTCCGCCCGGGAGGGCGGCTCGTCCGCCACCCAGTCCGGTGTGAACGGCTCGTCGGCGGCCGGCGGCAGCTGTGGGGTATCGCGGCGGGCGGGCAGCGAGCCGATGGGCCCCTGGAGGGGGTGGCGGCCCTGGTTGAGGAGGTTGAGGGCCTGTGTCTCCATGTCGTTGGACTGGATCTGGCCGCTGGCGACCATGGCGAAGAGCCGGTCGACCCGTTCCTTCTCGTCCTGCCGGCCCTCCTGGCGGATCTTCTCCAGGAAGTCCTTGGCCGCCTCGGGCTCGGCCGCCAGCATGTAGCTGAGCTGTTCCAGCTCGCCGCCCTGCAGCATCTTGCGGAACGCGGCCTGGTGCACCCGGGTCACCTCGGCCGAGGCGTGCGCGTCCCGGATGCCGTCCATGTGCTCGATCGTCCGGTCGTCCACCCGCAGGCGGACGTACAGCCGTACCCGCATGCCGAGTTCGGTGCCCAGGTCGGCCCAGCGTCCGCCGGCGCACTCCAGGGTGATGGCGCGGTCGGCCTGTTCGGCCTGGGTCACCCGGTAGGCCGAGGACACCTCGCGCAGCCGCTCCAGCACCGGGGCGGTGAGCCGCTGGGCGACGTCGGTGACGACCTCGGTGGCGGTCAGATGGGGATCGGTCACCGTCCAGTGGATGTCCACCTCGGCCTTGAAGAAGGTGGTGCCTCCGGCGGCAGGCAACTCCATCTGAAGCGTCGTCACATAGGTGCCGAGCGCGATCTCGCAGACGGTGTACGGCCGGGCCAGCGCCCGCTTGTCGACGTGCCGGACACCGGAGACGGTGACCACGCTGTAGCCGCCGTTGCGGTAGAACAGCACCGAGGCCTTCTGGGCGCTCACCTGCGGGGATCCGCCCGTCGGCGCGTACTCCCGCAGGAAGGGGCCCGCGGGTCCCGCGGCCGCCTTCCGCGCCCTCAGCCGCTCCCTCGCCTTCGCCCGCGCGTCCTGGTCCTCAGCCATGGCTGTCCTCCTCGCCCGTCCTCTCCTTCGGCGGGACGGCGAGCCACCACAGGGTGCGCGCCTGCGCGTCGGGGAGCGGATCCTCCGGATCGTTCATCATTCGGCGCAGCAGCCAGTCCAGCCGCCGCCGGTCGTTCTCCTCGGTCGCCAGCGCGGGCAGCAGCGCGGCCAGCCCCGGCCGGGTCCCCTCGGTGCCGTCCCCGCGCACCGCCGAACGCAGCAGGGACTCCAGCGCGTCCAGGGCCACGTCCTTCGAGCGCGCCGTGTTCAGCGCGCTCCACATCAAGTCGGCCATGGGGAGCACGAGTTCGGGACGGGAGACGGCGAGGGCGAGCGGCAGTGGCCAGTCGGCGCGGTCGGCCAGCGGGGAGTCGGGCTCGTCGGACAGCACCTCGTCCACCGAGGTCACGGCGAGCCGGACGGTGGTCACCAGACCGAGGTCCTGGTACTCCGCGCGCTTGTGGTGGGTCCAGTCGGCCATCCGCCGCAGCACCTTGGCACCGTCCGGGAGCGCCAGCAGCCGTACGGCGTTGAAGGAGGCGACCGCGAGCTGCTCCCCGTCGTCGCGGACCCCGATCCGGGCCAGGGCGTCCAGGGCGTCCTCCGTCGTGTCCGCGGCGTTCCCGTAACCCAGTGCCATCGCCGCGGTCCAGCGCAGCGCCTTCGTCCCGTACCTGCTCCAGTCGTCGACCAGCTTGCGCACCGCCTTGCGGTGCGAGGCGTGACCGGCCGCCTGGTCGAGGGTGGTGGCCGCGAAGATCCTCCGGCGGGGTGTGGCCGCCTCGGCGAGCGGCCGGATCAGCTCCGCGTATCCGTGGTCGAAGTCCCGTGCGCACAGCTCCCCGGCGGCCACCGCGGCGCGCATCCACACCTGGGGGCGTGGATCGTCGGCGAGCAGCCGCAGCCAGCGCACGATCGGTGCCCGGACGGGGAAGTGCCGGTCCCAGATCTCGGTGAGCACCGCGGAGGGCAGGGCGGATCCCCGGTACCAGATCAGCCGGGCCGGAACCTCGGTCCCGGCCACCTCGAGCCGGCCGTCGGTCAGTTCGGCGCGCGAGAGGGCGAGATCGGCTTCCGGGTCGTCGCAGAACAGCGGGCGGGCCGGGGTGTGGTCCGGATCGCACTGTACGGACAGTTCCCAGGTCAGCAGGTGGGCGGCGGCGGCCACGGCGCTGTGCGAGGCGCCGCCCAGTACGGCGAGAGCGATACGGAACGCCACCGGGTGGAACAGGGCCGCCGTACCGGGCCGGCCTGCGCCGCCCTCGGGCTCGGCGGGAGGCGCCGTCAGCGCCCGGTCCACTCCGGCGAACCACTCCTGGGCCTGGTCGGCGGCGAGGCTCCGGCAACCGGCCAGCAGTTCGTCCCGCGAGACCTCCCCCAGTTGGTGTGCGGCCAGCAGCGAGGCGAGCAACTCGGCCTCGGCGGGGCGCAGGTCCTTCAGTCCGACCGCGTCCTTGACGTCCCGGCGGACCGCCAGTTCCCCCGCCCCGGCGAGCAGGTCCTCCAGCCGGACCTCACCGTCCTGGGCGGCGGCGACATGCTCCTCCAGCCGCTCCCGTAACCGGGTGGTGAGCAGTTCCTGGGTGGGTGCGGGAGGGCAGAGTCTGCCGTACCGCCCGGCCAGCAGCGGGTTGGCCGCCGACCCGACCGTGACGACGACCACCGCGTACGACTCGCACCGGGCCAGCGCCGCGGCGAGCCCGTCGAGGTCCATCTCGTCCGGGGGCAGCGCACCGAGCCCGGTGAGGGAGAGCTCCAGCAGGTAACCGGTGCCGCGCCGCGCCTCCTCGCCCTCGCCGGCCAGGGAGCCCGCCAACTTCCGCACCCCACCGTCCGGATCGACCCGGCGCACCCGGGATCCGGCCCCGGGCTCCGTGCCCGTGGCGTCCGCCGCGGGGCCGGTGACCTCGTCGAGGAGCGAGAGCGCGGTGCTGGTGCGTCCGGTGCCGGGGGCGGCGCCGAGCACCAGCAGCCGACGGGCGCCGAGGGCGTTGCGCAGCTGTACGTATCCCTGCGGTTCCACATGGACGCGGCGGAGCCTGCGCAGTTCCTCGTCGGGCACGGGTCCGCTGCGCATCCCCGCGGCGGAGTGGCGGGCGTCCATCCGCAGGTGGATGTCGCCGATGTGGGCGCTCTGGAAGTACGAGCGGTCGAAGCTGTTCAGGTCCCGGCCGGTGTCGAACAGCATCCGGGTGGCGCGGCGGGCCCGCGAGGCGGCGGCGAGGTCGGTGGTCCCGTCCTCGCCCTGCTCCTCGGCGAGCGGGTCGCGGGTGTGTTCCTTGAAACGCCCCGCGGCGCGCTCGCGTTCCTCCTCCTGCTTCTTCCCCTGGTCCTTCTTGACGTCGCCCTCTTCCGGGGCGTCGCTCCCGGCGGCACCCTCGTCGCCTTCGGCCTTGTCCTCGTCGGCACGGGGCGGGTCGTTCCTGGCCTTCCCGTCGGCCTCGGGCGCACGGGCGTCGGCCCCCTTGCGGGGTGCGGACTCGGCGCCGCCGCCCGCCTGCTGATCGTCGGTCACCGCGATCAGCCCTTCCGTCGGCCGGCGTCGCCGGTGATGCGCCCGATGTGCACGGGCTGCTGGTAGACGTTGTCGCTGTGCTGCGACATGTCGCCGTGGACGGTGTAGTGGGCGCGAGGAGAGTCGGCGCGGTCCTCTCCGTCGACGCGACGGGCGTCATCGACGCCAGGGGCGTCATCGACACCACCGGCGTCATCGGCACCACGGGCGTCACTGACATCACGGGCATCACGGGCATCATCGACGCCATCGACGTCATCGGCACGGTCGGCGTCAGGTGCTGCCGGTGCGGCGGTGGGGATCTCGGGAGCGGGCCGGCCGGGAAGGTGGAACCAGGCGGTGACCTCGCCCTCCTTGAGCTCCAGGCGGGCCGAGGAGTAGTGCGCGGGCTCGATGAACTTGCCGCCGCTGCTGACCACGTCCTCGTAGAGCGACTGGGAGGTCACCAGCACGAGGTCGGCCCGCTCGGCGTCCAGCAGCCGCCGGGCGAGCGGCGAGTCGGCCAGTCGGCAGGCGAGGTCGACCGCGCGCCCGCTGATGCCCCGGCCGTCGTGACGGACAGGCCCGACGTGCATGCCGACCCGAAGCCCGAGGGGAACACTCAGGCCGCGGTTCTCGTCCCGCAGATTCTCGTGCACCTCGACCATCCACAGGCCGAGCAGGCGGGTCACCGCGATCCGGCCGGCCACCGACAGCAGCACACCGTCGCCGCGGTCCTCCATGTGTACGGCGTCCCGCGCCACCTTGGCGTGGGTGAAGGCCGCCTCCAGCACCCGGTAGATCCGCTCGCGCATGCGCTGCTTGTCGACGTCGTCGTACTCCCCGGAACGCCGGGCGTCGACGCTGATCACCAACTCGTAGCGTGCTTCGGCGAGATCCATCGCGTCGTGGTCCACCCCGTGCCCCCTTGTTCTCTCCACTTGCCGTCCCCCTCAGCGTCGGGCCCGGGGACGAAGGCCGTCTGTAGCCGTTTACACACGACGAGGCGTGGGTTACGGCAAGGCGTGGGTCTACTCCTGATGACCGTCCGCGAGGAGTGCGAGCAGTTCGGGGTCGAGGATCTCCACCATCCGGTTGCCGGTACGCACGACGTGCTGGGTGCGCAGCAGCTTCAGTGCCTTGGCGACGGCTTCCCGGGTGGCTCCGATGGTGGCGGCCAGTTCGTCCTGGGCCAGTTGGACGACGGTGCCGGTGTGCGTGGCGCCGCCCGGTACGGCCGGGTTGTAGGGGCCGGAGGGCTCGGCTCTCGACAGTTCGGTGAGCCGGCCGGCCAGCCGTTGCAACACGGTGAGCGAGGCGAGCGCGGACCGCTCCTGGTCGGCGCTGCGCAGCCGGAAGGTGAGCTGGCGTATCACCAGACCGCTGACGCGGGGGTGCAAAGCGAGGAACCGGCGGAACGCGTCCCCGGATATGACCTGGGTCTCGGTCGGACCCAGCGCGCGCACCGTGGCGCTGCGGGGATGCGGGTCCAGGGCGGCCATCTCGCCGAGCAGTTCACCGGGACCCCGCAGACCGAGTATCAGCCGTGTGGCACCCCGGTCCGTCGCCACGGAAACGGTCACCCAGCCCCGAATGATGATCAGGACGTGACTGGACCGGTCACCCTCCGTCAGAAGGTGGGCATCGGCCGCGTAATGCTTCCGGCTGCCGAGAGCCATCACGCTCTCGCGCTCCTGAGGGGTCAGAGCGCGCGCGAAAGCCAGCTCATTGCCGAGCAGCCCCATGGCCACGCCCCCCGCCGCAATCATGCCGCCTGACTTTTCAGAGGCGTTGATGGTGGCAGAGCGAAGCATTGAGACGAGTGAATTACGCCAGATCGGCAGTACTGGTCGGTAAGTGGCGAAGTGCCAGGTGGGTCGCCCGGGGATGGCGTCCCCTCATGGCGCCCCCACCACCGGTGACCACGGCCGGACCGTCCGCCACCGCTCCCGCCCCACCGACGACCTTGAGGTCAGGACCGGCGCCGAACGGCCGGCCCCGTCGACACGGGGAACCGGCCAGGGCGGCGGACTTGGCGAAAAATCAGGTTTCCGCCGCCGGAGGGGTGGTGAGGAGGTGGCGACGGGGTGAGGGGACGGTGTCCGGTTCTTCGCGCGTCACACCGGCCCTTCGCGCGTCACACCGCTCGGCCGGATGCTCGGCCGGATGCTCAGCCGGCGGCCTGGCAACTGGCCTTGTTGAGGGTGAAGTTACGGGCGGCCGAGTTGGAGCCGGTCCAGGAACCGAGGAAGCCGAAGGTGAACGTGCCGTTCGCGGCGACGGTCTTGTTGTAGTCGGCGGCGGTGGCCGTGACGTGGGAGTCGTCCTGGGTGAAGGTGCCGTCCCACATCTGGCCCACGCGCTGGCCGTCCTTGAAGGTCCAGCCGAGGCTCCAGGTGGCGAGGGCCTTGGTGGAGGTGACGGTGACGGTGGCCTGGAAGCCGTCCGGCCACTCGCTCACGATCTCGTACTTGACCCGACAGTCCGGCGCGGCGCTCTTCGTGGAACCCTTCGCCCCGCCCTGCTTCCCGGCGGGCGACGAGGACTCGCCCTGGGCCTCCTGGTCGGAGTTGCCCGCCGGACGCGAGGTCGAGTCCGCCACCGCGGGCGAGCCCGCCGTCCCCGTCCCCGTCCCCGTCCCCGATCCCGACTTCGTCTTCGAGCCCGAGGGGAAGGTGGGGCCCGGGTCCGCCACGGACTGCCCGTCCGTCGACTCGCCCTGCGCGGCGTTCGCGTCGTCGCCCTTCGAGCCGCCGAAGGGCATCAGCGAGACCGTGAGCGCCAGTGCGGACACGAGGACGGCCGTGACCAGGATCCCGGTCCGGCCGATCCGGGGCCGGACCGGCTTGCCCTCGTTCAGCCCCGTGTCCACCGCCGCGTCCGTGCGTCCGCCGCTCATGCCGGCCTCGGCGGCCCGGCGCCGCCGTTCGAGATACGCGAGGCCGCCCCAGCCGATCACACCGCTGGAGAGCGCCGCG
>LRTP01000047.1 GCA_001550305.1 Streptomyces diastatochromogenes | reverse complement strand
GGGCGAGTTCAACCAGTCGTTGCAACACCGGGCTGTTGCAGCGAGCGTAGCTGCTCTTCGAAGACCTCGGCGGGTGTCCGCCAGCCGAGGGTCTTGCGGGGCCGGTTGTTGATCGCCATGGCGACGGCTTCGAGGTCCGTGGACGACCAACGGGAGAGATCGGTGCCCTTCGGGAAGTACTGACGCAGCAGCCCGTTCGTGTTCTCGTTTGTCGGTCGTTGCCAGGGCGAGTGCGGATCGGCGAAGAACACCTTCGTCCCGGTATCGAGAGCGAACTGGGCGTGGCCGGAGAGTTCCTTTCCGCGGTCCCAGGTGAGGGTTTTGCGTAGTTGCTCGGGCAGCTGCGTCATCGACGTTGTGAGCGCCGCGTTCATCGCGATCGCGCCATAGCCCCCGAGTGAGGTGCCGTTCTTCACTGGCGGATTCTCGCCCCAGCCCTCGAGCCGGGGCAGGTGCACCAGGAGCGTGGAGCGGCTGCTGCGCTCGACAAGCGTGCCGATCGCGGAGCGGCCCGTCCCGATGATCAAATCGCCTTCCCAGTGTCCGGGGACCGCGCGGTCTGCGGCCTCGGCGGGGCGTTCGCTGAGGATGACGTCCGCGGTGACATGCCCCTGCGGTTTGTTCTGTGACCGTGCACGGGGAGTCCGCAGCGCCCGGCCGGTGCGCAGGCACGTGACCAGTTCCCGCTTGAGCGCGCCACGGCCCTCGATGAACAGTGCCTGGTAGATGGCTTCGTGGCTGATGCGCATGGACTCATCATCGGGGAAGTCGGCATGGAGCCGGTGCGAGATCTGCTCCGGGCTCCATGCCGTCGCCCATCGTCGGTCCTGCCGGTGCGGCTTGTTCAGCCCTTTCCATGCGGGCGTCCTGGGTCCGGGGACGATCGTGTTGTCGGAGCGGCGGATGCTGCCGGCGAGCCGGTCCTGCACGTACTCACGCAACCTGTCGTTGCCTGTGAGCTTCGCGGTCTTCGGGCGCTTGGCGGCCTGCTGTGCTTTCCACTGGGCGACCGTCGCGCGGTACTCCTGCTTGCCGCTGCGCGTGGCGGCGTTGCGGCGCAGTTCGCGAGAGATCGTTCCGGGGTCACGCCCCAGGGCGCGGGCGATCTCGCGCACGCCCTTGTTCATCGCCCTGAGGATCGCGATCTCCTCGCGCTCCTCGAACGCGAGGTACCGGCCCGTGGGCTCGGCCAACGAGATCGGAGGCATGCCGCCAGCGTGACGAAACCACCTCGCACCCACCGGCCACGACACGCCGACCGCCAACGACGCCTCCACCGTCGTAACCCCTGTGGCGATCAGCCGCCAGAACTGGCGCTGCACGACTCGAGACGGATCAGGCCGCCCCGGCGAACGCATCGCCGGCCGCAATGCACGATCAGCGCGCCACTGCCGACGCCGACCCTCCGGAACATCGCTGGTCTTCAAACTCCAGTCCGCCGTGGCCACGTCGCACACCTCCGAGATCAAAGTGTTGCGACGACCAGTTGAATCCACCCTG
>LRTP01000469.1 GCA_001550305.1 Streptomyces diastatochromogenes | reverse complement strand
GGCGCGCCCCAGCCCCCCGCACCGCAGGCCCCCGGCCCGCAGTCGGGCTACGGTTTCCCCCAGCCCCCGGCTCCGAACGCGCCCCAGGAGGGCGGCTACGGCTTCCCGCAGCAGCCCCACCCGGGACCGCAGCCAGAAGCACAGCAGACGCAGCCCCAGCCGCCGGTGGACCCCCGTACCGGAGCCGGCTGGCCGCAGCCCGTCCAGCACGACCAGCGTCAGCCCACCAACCCGGCCGCCGCCCCGCTCGGGTACACGGCCGCGGTGGAGTTGTCCTCCGACCGGCTGCTCAACAACAAGAAGCAGAAGGCCAAGAGCGGTCGCCCCTCCGGCGGCTCCTCGCGGTTCAAGCTCGGCGGCAAGAAGGAAGAGGCCGAGCGGCAGCGGAAGTTGGAGCTGATCCGGACGCCGGTGCTGTCGTGCTACCGGATCGCCGTCATCAGCCTCAAGGGCGGTGTCGGCAAGACGACGACCACCACCGCGCTCGGCTCCACGCTGGCCACCGAGCGACAGGACAAGATCCTGGCGATCGACGCCAACCCGGACGCGGGCACGCTCGGGCGCCGGGTGCGCCGCGAGACCGGGGCCACCATCCGCGACCTCGTGCAGGCGATCCCGTACCTGAACTCGTACATGGACATCCGGCGGTTCACCTCGCAGGCCGCCTCCGGTCTGGAGATCATCGCCAACGACGTCGACCCGGCCGTCTCCACGACCTTCAACGACGAGGACTACCGGCGCGCGATAGACGTGCTGGGCAAGCAGTACCCGATCATCCTGACCGACTCGGGCACCGGTCTGCTGTACAGCGCCATGCGCGGGGTGCTCGACCTCGCCGACCAGCTCATCATCATCTCCACGCCGTCCGTCGACGGTGCCAGCAGTGCCAGTACGACGCTGGACTGGCTGTCGGCGCACGGATACGCGGATCTGGTCTCGCGGTCCCTCACCGTCATCTCCGGGGTGCGCGAGACCGGCAAGACGATCAAGGTGGAGGACATCGTCAGCCACTTCGAGACGCGCTGCCGCGGTGTCGTGGTCGTGCCGTTCGACGAGCATCTGGCCGCGGGCGCCGAGGTCGACCTCGACATGATGCGGCCCAAGGTGCGGGAGGCGTACTTCAACCTGTCCGCGATGGTCGCCGAGGACATCGTGCGGCACCAGCAGTCGCACGGGCTGTGGACGAACGACGGCAACCCGCCGCCGGTGGCCGCCCCGCCGATGCCGGGTCAGTACCCCTACCCGCAGGGTCAGGGCGCGCCAGGAGCGCCGATGCCGGGGCAGCAGCCCCATCCCCAGCAGCCGGGCCAGCCGTACGCGGGGCCACCGCAGGCCGGCCAGCCCTATCCGGGGCCTCCCCAGCCGGGCCAGCAGTTCCACCCGGGCCAGCCGGGTCAACCGGGTCAGCCCTATCCGCCGTACCAGGGCCAGCCCCCTCAGACCCCTCCCCCGCCCGCACCCCCACAGCAGTGACCGGACATCGAAGCCGGACGTCGACAACCGGACATCAGTAGCCCGATCGGGCCCTTCAGGGGCACCGTTTCTCGCCGAGGCCCGCGCCCTTCCCCCGGGGCGCGGGCCTTCGCGTGTCCAGGCAGGAAACAGGGCGTCACCCCCTGGCCAGGAGGGCTTCACCGGTCTGAACCAATGAGCGAAAAATCCGCGCCAACTCGTTATTTCCGCAGGCCACACGGGGTTCACGCGCCGTTGACGCGCCGAGACCGCCGCTGATAGACACACACATCAATCCCGCCGGCGTCCCCCGATCACCCTGATCCAGTAGGTCAACCAGCCATCCCTGTGCGAGCGATGACGCGAGGTCACCGACCCATGAACAGACACGATCAGCCCAACAGAGGACGTCTGCGCCCCCGGCTCCTCGCCGCCGCAGCCGCCGCCGCGCTCACCCTCACCGCCGGTCTCGCGACCCCGCTCAACCCGGTCCCGCAACAGGCCCAGGCCAAGGGGAGCCAGCAGGCCAAGGAGAGCAAGAAGGTCCTCACCGTCGCGGTCGCGCAGAGCGTCGACTCGCTGAGCCCCTTCCTGGCCTCGCGCCTGCTCAGTACGAGCGTCCACCGGCTCATGTACGAGTACCTGACCAACTACGACCCGGCGGACAACCACACGGTCCCGGGCCTTGCCACCAAGTGGGAGCCGTCCGCCGACAAGCTCACCTGGACCTACACGATCCGCTCGAACTCCAAGTGGTCGGACGGCCGGCAGGCCACCGCCGCGGACGCGGCGTGGACGTTCAACAAGATGATGACGGACCAGGGCGCGGCCACCGCCAACGGCAGTTTCGTCACCAACTTCAAGAAGGTCACCGCCCCGAGCCCCACCCAGCTCGTCATCGAGCTGAAGAAGCCGCAGGCCACGATGGGCGCGCTCGATGTGCCGATCGTCCCCCAGCACATCTGGGAGAAGGTCAAGGACTTCTCGAAGTTCAACAACGACCAGAGCTTCCCGATCGTCGGCAACGGGCCGTTCGTCCTGACCGACTACAAGCCTGACAGCTATGTGCGGCTGAAGCCGAACAAGACCTTCTGGCGCGGCGCCCCCAAGTTCGACGAGCTGGTCTTCAAGTACTTCAAGGACCAGGACGCCGCGGTGGCCGCCCTGCGCAAGGGCGAGGTCTCCTTCGTCGCGGGCTCCCCCGCGCTGACCCCCGCCCAGGCGGCGTCCCTCAAGGGCGAGCCGAACATCAAGGTCAACGACGCTCCGGGCCGTCGCTTCTACGCCCTCGCCACCAACCCGGGCGCCCAGGCCAAGGACGGCAAGCACTTCGGTGACGGCGCCGAGTCGCTGCTGAACCAGAAGGTGCGCCAGGCGCTCTTCATGGCGATCGACCGCAAGACCCTCATCGACAAGGTCTTCCAGGGCCACGCCGTCGAGGGCGAGGGATACATCCCGCCGCGCTTCTCCACGTACCACTGGAAGCCGTCGGCGAGCCAGGAGCTCGCGTACGACCCGGCGAAGGCGGCCCAGCTCCTCGACGCGGCGGGCTACAAGAAGAACGCCGACGGCAAGCGTGTCGAGAAGAACGGCAAGCCGATCGACTACCGGATCCTCTGTCACGCCACCGACCCGAACGACAAGGCGGTCGGGCAGTACGTGAAGGAGTGGTTCGGCAAGCTCGGCATCGGTGTCACCCTCAACTGCCTCGACAACGTGACCGACCCCTGGCTGGCCGGCAAGTACGACCTGGCCTTCGACGGCTGGTCCGTCAACCCGGACCCGGACTTCGTGCTGTCCATCCACACCTGCGCGGCACTGCCCGCCACCGCCAAGGACACGGGCGCGACGGACAACTTCATCTGCGACAAGAAGTACGACGAGCTGTACGACCAGCAGCTCGCCGAGTACGACACCGCCAAGCGGGCGGACCTCGTCAAGCAGATGGAGTCACGGCTCTACGACACCGGGTACATGAACGTCATGGCGTACCCGAACGCGGTCGAGGCCTACCGCACCGACCAGATCAAGTCGATCGAGACGATGCCCAGGGCCGCGGGCAACATCTACGGCCAGGACGGTTACTGGAGCTGGTGGTCGGCGGTTCCGGCCGACGCCTCCGGTGCGTCCTCCGACGGATCGAGCTCGACGGGCGTCATCATCGGCATCGTCGCGGGCGTCGTCGTTCTCGTGGGCGTCGGGGCGTTCTTCGCGATGCGACGCCGCGCCACGGCCGAGGACCGCGAGTAGACCTCCCCGTCCGCCGTCCCCGTACCCCGTCGCCCGACACCCACGGGGACCCCATGAACGTACGAGCGAATGAGTAGTTCATGACCGCTGAGGCAACACCCTCGCTGGTCGAGGCGACCGACGGTCCGGCCCAGGCCGGGCCGTCGGTCCGCGGGCCACGGGCGCGCACCACCACCGCGTATCTGCGGTACGTGGCGGGCAAGTTGGGCGGCGCGGCCGTCTCGCTGCTGGCCGTCCTCGTCACCAGCTTCTTCCTCTTCCGGCTCATCCCCGGCGATCCGGTGAAGTACATGACGGGCGGCCGTCAGGTCTCCGCCGGGCAACTCGTCCACTACCGCGAGGAGTTCGGGCTCGACCTGCCGCTGTGGCGGCAGTTCACCGACTACTGCGACAAGGCCCTCACCGGCGACCTGGGCACCTCGTACCAGTTCCGGGCCCCCGTCATGGACAAGATCTCCGAAGCGCTGCCGAACACCCTCCTGCTCACCGGCACGGCGTTCGTCCTGTACACCGCGCTCGGCATCTTCCTCGGGACCCGCTCCGCCTGGCGGGGCGGCGGCACGAGCGACCGCCTCAACACCGGTCTGGCCCTGACGCTGTACTCGATCCCGTCCTTCTGGCTCGGTCTGCTGCTCATCATCGTCTTCTCGGTGGGCATGGGGCCGATCCCGGGCCTGTTCCCGACCGGCGGCATGGAGTCGGGGGGCAAGGAGGGCTTCGCGTACGTCCTCGATGTCGCCCACCATCTGATCCTGCCGGTGGTGACGCTGGTCGCCGTCGAGTACGGGCAGACCCTGCTGGTCACGCGCTCGGCGCTGCTCGACGAGATGGGCAGCGACTATCTGACGACGGCGCGCGCGAAGGGCCTTCGGGACGATCTCGTCCGCCGTCGGCACGCCGTGCCGAACGCGCTGCTGCCGACCGTCACCCTCATCTTCATCAACCTCGGCCGGACGGTCGCGGGAGTGATCCTCGTCGAGACCGTCTTCTCCTGGCCGGGGCTGGGCGGGCTCTTCTACCAGGCGCTGAGCGTGCCCGATCTGCCACTGGTCCAGGGGCTGTTCTTCGTCTTCGCCTCGGCGGTGATCGTGATGAACACCCTGGCCGATCTGATCTATCCGCTGCTGGACCCACGGGTGGGCCGATGACCACGACCGAGTCGGACGGGCCGATGACAACCGAAGCAACCCCCCAGGTGGCCGCGGTCGGCCCGC
Source organism: Streptomyces diastatochromogenes (assembly GCA_001550305.1). Classification (GTDB taxonomy): domain Bacteria; phylum Actinomycetota; class Actinomycetes; order Streptomycetales; family Streptomycetaceae; genus Streptomyces; species Streptomyces mirabilis_D. The sequence goes on along the minus strand of LRTP01000469.1, from coordinate 4,414 downwards.
GCGCCCTCGCCTGGCAGCGCCGCCGCCACTCCGCCGTCCGCTTCTGGCGGCAGTACCGCACCCACCGGGCGGGCGTCTTCGGACTGGCCGCCCTCTCCCTCTTCGGGCTGATCGCCCTGACCGCGCCGCTCACCGTCGGATCCGACGTGCAGAGCGTGACCGACGCGCCGGGCGGCCCGATGGAGAGCCCGAGCGCCCGATTCCCACTCGGCACCGACCAGTTCGGGCGCAATCTGCTCGGGCTCGTGGTGTGGGGTGCCCGGGTCTCACTGCTCGTCGGGCTGCTCGCGGCCGTGCTCTCCGTCGCGATCGGCGCGCTCATCGGGATCACCGCGGGCCACTTCCGCGGCTGGTACGCGACCGTGATCATGCGGATCACGGACTGGTTCCTGGTGATGCCGACGCTGGTGCTCGCGATCGCGCTGATGACCGTGATGTCGCGTTCGATCGGCACGATCATCCTGGCGATCGGCGTCACCACCTGGCCGACGACGGCCCGGCTGGTGCGGGCGCAGACCCTCGCCGTGGAGTCGCGGCCCTACATCGAGCGGGCGAAGGCGCTCGGCGGCGGGCACTGGCACATCATGTCCCGGCACGTGCTGCCCAACGTGATGCCGCTGGTGCTGGCGCAGACCACCCTGATCATCTCCTCCGCGATTCTCGCCGAGGCGACCCTCGCCTTCCTCGGCCTCGGCGATCCGACGGTCGTGTCCTGGGGCGGGCTGCTCCAGGACGCGCGGGAGGCGGGCGCGGTCAGCGCGGGCAAGTGGTGGTACCTGGTGCCGCCGGGGGTCGCGATCGCGGTGGTGGCGCTGGCGTTCACGCTGTGCGGACGCGCGGTCGAGTCGGTTCTCAACCCCAAGCTGGGGGTGACCCGATGAGCACTCCGGCGAAGCGGCGTCTGCTGGAGGTCAGGAACCTCGAGGTGACGTACGCGGGCGGGGCGGCCGCCGTGCGCGGCGTGGACCTCTCCCTGGACGCGGGCCAGAAGCTCGGTATCGCGGGCGAGTCCGGCTGCGGCAAGTCCACACTGGCACTCGCGCTGCTGCGACTGCTGCCCACGGGCACCCGTACGAGCGGGGAGATCCTGCTCGACGGCGAGGACGTGCTGACGATGAAGTGGGGGCGGGTGCGGGCGGTCCGCTGGGCGGGCGCCTCGATCGTCTTCCAGGGCGCGATGCACTCCCTCAACGCCGTGCACCGCATCGGCGACCAGATCGCCGAGCCGATCCTGCTCCACAAGAAGGCGACCCCGGCGGGCGCGAGGAAGAAGACCGGCGAGCTGCTGGAGCACGTGGGTCTGCTCGCCGCCCGCGCGAACGCCTATCCGCACGAGCTGTCCGGCGGGCAGCGTCAACGCGTCATGATCGCCATGGCCCTGGCCTGCGACCCCCGGCTCGTCATCGCCGACGAACCGACCACGGCCCTCGACGTGATGATCCAGGCCCAGATCCTGCGCCTGATCGAACAGCTCGTCGCCGAGCAGGAGTTGGGCCTGATCATGATCAGTCACGACCTCGCCGTGCTCGCCGACACCTGCGACCGGCTCGCGGTGATGTACGCGGGCCGTGTCGTCGAGGAGGGCCCGGCCCGGCAGGTGTACGAGGCGGCCCGGCACCCGTACGGCAAGGCGCTGTCGGCGGCGTTCCCGCGCATCGGCGACGCCGCCTCGCGGTTCGCGCCGCGCGGACTGCCGGGCGATCCACCGGACCCGTCGGCGCTGCCGTCCGGCTGTACGTTCCACCCCCGCTGTGCGGTGGCGCTGGACAGCTGCGCCACCGAGGATCAGGCGCTGCGGGAGGCGGGTGCGGGGCGGTGGGCCGCCTGTGTGCACGCCGGCGTGACCGTCCCCGAGCCGGGCACCCCGGCGGAAGAAGCCAGGAGCAGCGCCCCATGACCACCACCCCTGCGACCTCGCCCCCCGTGACCGCGGCTCCCCTGCTCCGGGCCGAGGGCCTGCACATCGCCTTCCCCGGACGTCACGGCGCCGCGCGCGCGCGTGCCGTCGACGGGGTCGACCTCGACATCCGCCCCGGCGAGATCGTCGCCCTGGTCGGCGAGTCCGGCTGCGGCAAGACGACGCTGGCCCGCTCCCTGCTCGGTCTGGTCCCGCCGACCGACGGCCGCGTCACCTTCGACGGGGCGCCGCTCGACTACTCCGCCCGCGCCCTCAAGGCCTACCGCAAGCGCGTCCAGCTGGTCCTGCAGGATCCCAGCGGCTCGCTCAACCCCCGGCACACGGTGTACGACGCGGTGGCCGAGGGGCTGCGCATCCACAGGTACGGCGGCGACGAACGGGCGGCGGTCGCCGAAGCCCTCTCCCGGGCCGGTCTGCGCCCGCCGGAGCGCTTCTTCCTGCGCTACCCGCACGAGCTGTCCGGCGGCCAGCGCCAGCGCGTCGTCATCGCGGGCGCGCTGGTCCTGGAGCCCGAACTCATCGTCGCCGACGAGCCGGTGGCCTCCCTCGACGCGTCGGTACGCGGCGAGATCCTCGCCCTGCTCCTGCGGCTGCGCACCGAACTCGGCCTGTCCGCCCTGGTGGTGACCCACGACCTGGGGCTGGCGTGGAACATCGCCGACCGGGTCGCGGTGATGTACCTGGGCCGGATCGTGGAGACCGGCGAGGTGGAGCAGGTCCTGACGGCGCCCCGGCACCCGTACACCCAGGCCCTGTTGTCCGTCCTCCCGGAGGCCCCGGGCGACCCCGTGGTCCTCACCGGCGAACCCCCGGACCCCTCCCGCATCCCCGCCGGCTGCCGCTTCCACGCGCGCTGCCAGATCCTGGCGAGCGGAGCGGCCGAACGGGCGGGCGTCGCGGACGCGTGCCGGAGCGAGGACCTGGAGGTACTGAACGGCGGCGGCGAGGCACAGGTGGCGTGCCACTGGGCACGGCTCGGCAGGTGAAGCGGGCGGCGTGGGGACGGACGCCCCGTACGTGAAAAGGGGCGCCCGGTGCCTTTGAGAGCACCGGCGCCCCTGTGCCGTACGACGAGTCACTCCCCGTCGTAGGCCTCGATCAGCTCGCGCGAGCGCTTCACATCGTCGGCGATGGCTTCCAGCAGCGCCTCGATGGAGTCGAACTTGGCCATGCCGCGGACGTAGGCGAGGAAGTCGACGGCGACGTGCAGGCCGTACAGGTCGAGGCCGACGCGGTCGATGGCGTACGCCTCCACCGTGCGCTCGGTGCCGTCGAACTGCGGGTTGGTGCCGACGGAGATCGCGGCGGGCATCGCCTCACCCTCGACGTGCAGCCAGCCGGCGTAGACGCCGTCGGCGGGGATCGCGGTGTGCGGGAGGGTCTCGACGTTGGCGGTGGGGAAGCCGAGCTCGCGGCCACGCTGGGCGCCGCGGACGACGATCCCCTCGACGCGGTGCGGGCGGCCCAGGATCTCGCGCGCGCCCTCCACATCGCCCTCGGCGACCAGCCGCCGGGTCAGCGTCGAGGAGAACGGCTGACCACCCCCGGCGGAACCGCTCACGTACAGCTCCACCACCTCGACGTCGAAGTCGTACGTCTCGCCCTGCTCGCGCAGGAAGTCGACATTGCCGGCCGCCTTGTGGCCGAAACGGAAGTTCGGGCCCTCGACGACGGACTTGGCGTGCAGCTTGTCGACGAGGACCTTGGCCACGAAGTCGGCGGGCGACAGCTTCGAGAACTCGGTGGTGAAGGGGAGGATGAGCAGCGCGTCCACACCCAGATCGGCGCACAGCTCGGCGCGGCGGTGGTGCGGGGCGAGCAGCGGGGGGTGGCTGCCGGGGCGCACGACCTCGCTCGGGTGCGGGTCGAAGGTCACTACGACGGAGGGAACGCCCAGCTCACGGGCGCGGTCCACGGCATGCTTGATGATCAGCTGGTGTCCGCGGTGCACCCCGTCGTAGGAACCGATGGTGACGACGCTGCGCCCCCAGTCCTCGGGGATGTCCTCCAAGCCACGCCAGCGCTGCACTGTGACCGCTCCTTGTCGAACCCGTGTCCGTGATTGCCTCATTCGCAGCTCTAAGGGTGCCATGCCGAGTGCGCTCGGTTCGCATCGGCATCGGGGTGTGACGCATCGCGCACGGTTCAGGCCGGAACCCGTGGCTCGGCGAGGTTCTCGATCGTGCGGCGGGTGCTCGGGCCGACGACCCCGGCCCACTCCTCGGGGGAGCCGGTCAGCCAGCGCGCCACCAGGGTCGCGAAGCCGGGAACCCGGCGGGCCAGCTCGACCAGACCGCGGTCGAATCCGGTGGCTCCGGCCGGGGTGCGGACGAGGAGCAGGCCCGTGCGGTGCACCAGCTCCCGGGTGGGTTCCTCGCCCCGGCGGGCCGCACCGTCCGCGGCGGCCCGCAGCAGGCTGTCGAGGACGGCCGGGTCCTGCTCGTGCGCGAGCAGCAGGTCCAGCAGCTCGCGCCGCAACGGGCCGCAGTCCCGGCT
>LRTP01000468.1 GCA_001550305.1 Streptomyces diastatochromogenes | reverse complement strand
CGGACCCACCGGCGAGCAGGCCCGCGCCTGCCGCGCTCAGGCGGCCCGGTGCCGCGCCGAACTCGGCCAGGTCACCGATGCGCTCGCCGCGCTCCAGGGCGTGCTGAACGTTGTGCGGGCCGTCGACAGCGATGTGAGCGAGGAAGCCGTGGAGCTGCGGCACAACATCGGGATGCTGCTGCTCGCCCAGGGCCGGGCCGTCGAAGCCCGGCAGGTCCTCGAGCCGCTCCACGAGGACATGTGCATGGTGTTCGGCCCGGACGACGAGATGACCGTCGAGATCGCCGAGGCACTCGCCGTGATCCGCCTTGGCCTCGACGGTTCGGCTTCCTGACCCGCTTCCTCCAGAAGCAGCACCGGCCGAAACCATGCTGCTCGCGACGAGTGCGGATCTGCGCCGCATCGGTGACCACAACTTTTGAGCCGAGCTTCCCGGGTGAGCGACAGCCTGCAGGCGCATGAGTTTCCTGAGTCAACCTCTACGCCATGCGGTACCTGAAGCGGGTGTCTGAGCAGCGGTCCGAATGCAACCAACCATCAAGGATGCGACCACAGGGGTGATTTGACGTAGCTTTCACGTCAACGCTTATCTAGCTATGCTTCCAGTACGCGTGGTTCAATATGACGCTTGCCTGGAGGTCATCTCCAGATCAAAGGCATATTCCGGTGCTCGCTGTCTGCGAGGTAGGGGGACCGTGTGGTGGGGGAGGCGATCACGGGTGGGGATCCGCGTGTTCCGGGAGCGGTCCGAAAGATCGTGGAGTTGGTGCGAGAGTCTCCGGGAGGAGTCGGGCATGCGGAGCTGACCGCAGCAGCACGCGGTCGGTACGCAGGACTGCCCGAGGCCCGGTTGGCCAAACTCGTCGCGCAAGCGGTGGCGGCCGGACTACTCGAGGAAACCGATGGGCGGCTCACCACGCCGGGCGCGTCCGCCGCACTGATCGTGCCGACGGCGGGTGGGGCGCCTGAGCGACGTGGGCTGCGGGCCGTCGCGATCGATCTGGAGAGCGTCGTACGGACCGTACCCAAGGAGCCCTACCTGGAACGGCAGGTCTACCAGGTGGCTGCCATGCGCTTCGGGACGGACCGGGAGTGGAACACGGCAGTGCCGGTATGGGAGCGGTACGTGCGTCTCTCCCATGGTGAGAACGACATCCGTGACGCGGCCGTGCGGCAGCGGGTCCAAGCGGAAGGTCTGGATCCCGAGCGGGCGTGGACGGAGCTTGCCGCGCAGGCATCCGGGGCGGATATTGTCGTCGCCTACAACGGCACCGGGCTGGATTTTCCGCTGGTGCGAGAAGCCGCCGCGCAAGCCGGATGTGCTGACCCGCTTGCTGGATGCGCCCCTGTCGACGCGCTCTATCTCGCGCACGCAGTATGGCCGACAGCAAGCTCCTACCGGCTCCACGCGCTCGCTGAGGCCGAAAGCGTCCCCAGGTCGAATCTGCGGGCCCACTGCGCCCCTGACGACGTCGAACTGTTGGTCCGGTTGCTGGTGCGGGCATCCGATGAAGTGGCTCGTTGGGAAGCGGAGCTGACGCGGCTCGTGACTGACGTCTGCCCCGACTCGTTCGGCTGGCGGCTGCTGCTCGAGCTCTCCGCGTGTGCGGAGAACTCGCAACGCGAAGCCGAGGAGTGGGATCAGCAGCGCGTGGCGCGGCTCGTGAGCAGTGAGCTGAGGCAGCAACAGCCACGGCGCGAGACCGGCGGAATGCAGCACGGACGGGCTGCCGTGACACTCCCCGAAAGGCTGCGCGGCGCGGACGGAAGAGTGGACCCTGCTGCGCTCGCCACCGAAGTGCACGGTATTAATGCAGAGCCCCGGCCCGCTCAGCAACACATGGCCGCCGCCCTGCATACGTGGACCGACCAAGGCACCTCCGGACTACTGGAGGCGCCCACAGGCACGGGCAAAAGCTATGCGGTGCTCGCCGCTGCCCTCGACTGGCTGGCCGACGCACCAGGCCGAACCGCCGTCATCGCCACCTTCACCAAGCAACTCCAGAGCCAGATGGCCCGGGATCTCAACGACCTGGAACGTGCTCTACCCGGCATCCTCGACGTCGCCGACCTGGTCAAGGGCCAGACCAACCGACTCTCGCTGGCCAGACTTACCGCCCTGCTCGCCGATGCCACCAGGGCCCAGACGCCAATCCGCGGCCGGACACGCTTCGTGGAATGGCCGCAGTTCCGCGAGCTCGCCGTCTACCTGCTGCTGCGGCTACGGGCCAGCAGCGAGGCACCACAGTCGTGGACCGCCCGGTCTGTCGACCCCGTGGACCTGCCGGCCTTCTTCTCCGACTACGCCGGGCGGGCACTGCCGCTGTGGTTGCAGGCTCTCTCCCAGCGCGACGGCGACTACAAACAGGGAGCCGACACCCCGCTCGCTCCCCACACCGACACCGTGCGCGAGGCCATCGCCGGACACCGTCTCATCCTCACCAACCACGCGCTCGCCCTCTCCCATCTCGATGATCTGCGCGCCCTCGGCCCTGACATGCTGCTCGTTATCGACGAAGCCCACGAGCTTGAGAACGCGGCCACCTCCGCGCTCACCGTCGCAGCCGACTACCGAGACTTGGAAAACCTGCTGGCTGAGTGCCAGACCTGGCTCGCCGACGCGCGTGCGGGAGGCGCCCGCAATCGAGCCGCGAGCGCGGTCGGCGAACTGGAGGAGTTGTTCGATGACGAGCGGCTACCCCGCCTCGCCGCGCGCGCCTTCGACACCCGGGCCAAGGGCGTAGGGGTACGTGTCGGCAGCCGAACCGCCGCGCTCGCCAGCCCGTATGCAGGCACCTCCGGCAGCCAGGAAGTACGCCAGATCCAGCGGCTGCTCGTCAAGGTTTCGCGGGCCCTCAGCGCGATCGCCGCCGCGATCGGCCGGTACGCCGCCGAGCACGCCACCAGCCTCGATGTCCTCGTACAGGAGCGGGTCCAGAGCCTCGCCCGCCACGCCGGCGACAGCGCGGCAGCCCTCGACAGCCTCACCGGCGACATCGACACCCTGCTGAGCCCCGCCGCCACGCTCGACGAAATGGAAGCCGCTGCGACGCCGTCGCGCGTGGTGTACCTGGAGGAGCTGGCCGAGCTGCAAGCCGGTCTGCGCACCTACCGGTTCCGCATCGCTTCCAGCCCCATAGACCTGCCGGACGTCCCCGAATGGCGCCGCTACCTCGAGTCCTTCGCCCGCGTCCACTACGTCTCCGCGACACTGCGGGTTGGCGGTCAGTGGACCTTCGCACGGGAACGTCTCGGGCTGCCCGAGGAGCTCCCGGCGCTCGCGCTGCCCTCCCCGTTCGATCTGGCGCGCCAGGCCGAGCTGATCTGCTTCACCGACTTCCCGTCCTGGGCAGAGCATGAGGAAGGCGCCATGCGCACGGTGGCCCACCAACTCGGCGGTTATGCAGAGGAGATGACACGGCTGCGGCCGGACGGGACCGGGTACGACGGCGGCGCCATGGTGCTCACCACTGCCCGCGCCACCGCCGCGGGTATCGGCGACCTGCTGGAAAGGGAGTTGCGCGCCCGCGCTGTCACCGCCCCTGTGGTCAGCGCGCTCGCCCTGGGCAACGGCCGCGCTGTTGCCGAGTTCACCGACCCGCAGCAGGGCGGTGGATTCCTGGTGGCTACCAGAGGGCTGTGGCAGGGCGTCGACGTCGCCGATGAGGAACGGCTGCGCCTGGTGTGGATCAACAAACTGCCCCTCGCGCCCTTCGCCGCACCGATCATCGAGGCCCGCCGCGCTGCCGCACGGCAACGCGCCGAGGATGCCGGGCACCCGGACCCGGACGGGGCCGCCACCGAGGGCTACTACCTGCCGCTTGCCGCACTGCAGCTGCGACAGGCGGTGGGCCGGCTCATCCGTTCCGACCGCCACCGCGGCGTCGTCATCCTCAGCGACCGCAAGCTCGGCGGGCACACCAGCCTGCGCCGTGCATACCGTCGGGCCTTCCTCGGCAGCCTCGATGCGGGCCTGCTGCGACCGGACCCGACCACCGGGGAGACAGGCGGCGGCAATGTGGTCACCATGGCCGACGGATGGCGGCGCATCTGGGAGTTCATGGCTCGAGCAGGTCTCTTGGACCATGGGCGGGCGGCCGAACTGTGCGCGGACGATGCCCTCGAACGCCATACCGTGCTGCCGCACACTCGCCGCATCCGGGAGCTCGCCCTCACGCAGGACGAGGCCGAGCGGCTGCGTGTCGAAGGCCGCCTCAGCGGGGTTGTCCTGGAGCGCGCCGCAGAGATCGGCGGGCTCCTCAGGCTCTCCGACGAGCCGGTCATGCTGAAGGCCGCCCAGCAGAGGGTGATCGGGGCCGTCGCCGAAGGCCGCAACGTCCTCGCACTGCTGCCCACCGGCTTCGGCAAGAGTTACACCTTCCAGCTGCCCGCGCTGGTCCTGCCCGGTACCACGCTTGTCGTCAGCCCGCTCGTGGCGCTGATGCACGACCAAGCTCTTGAACTCAACCGCTCCATCGGAGGCGCCGTACGCGCCCTGATCTCCCCACTGCGGGAGTCCAGCAGCCGGGCCGGGAAGACCGAAGTCGCCGACCAGCTCCTGGGGCGGCAGGACCATGGCATTCGGATGGTGTACGTCAGTCCGGAGCGGCTGTGTCAGCGCCGTTTCCGGGAGCTGGTACGGAAGGCGGTGGCGGCAGGGCAGGTCACCCGCATCGCCGTCGACGAGGCGCACACCATGATCCAGTGGGAGGACTTCCGGCCCAGTATGCAGCGGGTGGGGCGGTTCCTCGCCGAGCTGCGTGAGGAGTACGGGCTGCCGGTCACTGCGGTCACCGCCACTGCCAACCGCGCGGTGCACGCGGCCCTTCGCGAGCACCTGTTCGAGATGGCGCCCGAGCCACCCGCTGCCGGATCGGAGCAGGAGCACGCCGAGTCCGCCCGGCCCCAGGCACGTGGAGGACTCGTCACCGTACGCGAGAACCCGATTCGCCCTGAACTCGCCATATTCCGACGGTCATTGAATCAGCCCGGCCAAGGTGGTGTCGCCGTTCTCGCCGAGCGAGTCGTCGACGCGCTCGACGGACACGCGATCCTGTACTGCCTCACGGTCAAGGAGGTCAACGCGCTGCACGCGCACCTGCGCGAGTACGTGGGAGACACCGGTGTGCGGGTGCTGCGGTTCCACGGCCGGCTCACCGAGGCCGAGAAGGCGGCGGTGATGACCGAGTTCCGGGAGGCGCCCAAGCAAGGCGAGGAGGGGTTCGCGCCAGTTGTCACGGTGGCGACCTCGGCCTTCGGGCTCGGCGTCAACCGGCCCGACATACGGACCGTGTTCTGTGTTTCCCCACCGACCGACCTGGCTGCGCTCTATCAGCAGATCGGCCGCGCGGGCCGTGACGCGGCGGGGCACGGTACGCAAGGCGAAGGGCCCGTCAACGCTACCCTCGCGCTGGCAACCAGCCGCGACCTGCGCACAGTTCAGTTCATGACCGGGCAGGATCTGCCCGCGCCCCTGCTGCGCCGCATGGGACGGGCAGTGCTCAGCAGCTGGAGCGGCAGCATCGACCCCGCTGAACTGGCCGAGGCGCTCATGGCCGAGGACGCCGCCGCAGGCCTCCTCGATGACAGCGAGCTGCGCAGCGGCCATACCGAGGACCGTTACCGCACCGGGATCATGCGTGCCTTCAGCGCCCTCGCGGACCTGGGAGCGGTAACCGACCTCGGCGACTACCCGCCGCTGTGCACGGTCAAAGCCGGGGACGCGCAGCCACCCGAAGAGGGCCACGGCGCTACCCGTACACCCAGCCACGACGGCACCTTTGAGCAACCCATCATCGAGGCCGTGCTCTCCCGGCCTGACCACGCTCGCCTCCACGTCCACGCGCTCGACGCCCACCTCGCAGAACACATCGACGGCTACCGGGACATCGCACACGGCCCGGCCGGCACTTGGGAGATCCTCGCCGACCTGCACGACCGGGGACTACTCGATGTGTCCGCGGCCCCCAGCCGCCGATACGTCACGGGTCTCACCGTCCACCACCGCCAACTGCCCGACGGGTTCCTGCCGCTGCTCACCCGGCGCACCTCCCGCGCCGCAGGCGAACTCGCTTTGCTCAAGGACTTTTTCGAGGACACCACCACATGCGCCCAGCGCAAGTTCGCCGACTACTTCGGTGTCCCTGAGGTCCCCGACGACTGCTGCGCCGGCGCACGCTGCCGTTGCTCAGCCTGCTGGGCCACGACCGACTGGCCGATGGGCGAACGCCGGCCCGCCGTCGCCCAAGCCTTCGAGAGCGCCGCTCTGCGCAACGGCGGCGGTGCCGACGAAGCGCTGCGCACCCAGCGCCTCGACGCCCAGGCCTACCGCCTCATCCGTCTCATGCCGCGCGGTCTCCACCCGCGGACCCTGTGGCACGCGGTACGCGGCGACGAGGCGTCGTACCACCCGATAAACAAACGGCTGATACCGCTGCCCAGGGCGCTACGGGACAGTCGCCACTTCGGCGGACGTATCGGCCTTCTGTACGCCGAGGTCGAGAAGAGTCTGCAGCGACTGGCCGAGACGGATGCGGTGAACGTCACCGACGATGGCCGGTGGCACGCCACGCGAACGCCGAGGGGCGCCGCACCAGCACCACGGCCACGGAACGAGGGGGAGAAGGCATGACCATGACTCCGGAGGCGTCGCCCGGGATCTGGCAGCCCTATACGTGCGAACCCCTGCTCACCCCCGCCATGGCACATGGCTACGATGCCGTGCCCGCCGCGGAACTGGGCCGGCTGCGCGACTACCTGGAAGAGCTGGTCAAGGTTCGTCGCGCCCCGGTTCATGTCTCGGTCGCCTTCAACGCCGTCTACTTCGGCTACGACCTCGGAGGAGAGGGCTACGGCGCCAGCCCGCTCGATCCCGACGGCTTTCCCGTCATCCATCTCAGGGAACGCATCGAGGCCCTCCCCGTAGGAGCCATGGTGCACATCGCCACCACCTCCCAGCCCCTGTACGCGGAGATCGTCTACAAGGAGGGTCAGCACCCCGAGATCGGCCCGCTCGGCGAAGTACCGGGTTGGGTGTCCGGAGCGCCCGCCGGCGCGGAAGGACCAGGAAGGCCAAGCATTCATCGAGCCCCGGTACGCCGCGAACTACTCGTCCCAGATCTGCGCGCCTTCGGCGACGCGCTGAGCCTGAGGCCCGCCCAGCTGAATCGGCTGCGCGATCACGCCCGGTGGATCGACGAGCACGGACACGTCCTGGTCGATGCCGTCCATCCGTCCCGCGAGGCCGCGGAGCGGGACGAAGTTTCGTTCTACGCCGCCTACCTGCTGACCACCGCACGTGCGCAGCTGCTCAGCCCCTTCGTTCCCGTCTCGCTCGCCGAACTGGCCTGTGGACAGGACGAAGAGCTGTTGCGAGGCACCCTCATGCGCCTGCTCGACGTGATTGCGCGCGTGCTCGCGTCGAGCGACGCACTGCGTCTCTGGGGCTCCTACGCGATGACCTGCGACGACCTCGCCGCCTGCTGGCGGGACACCGGACCACTCGGTGGCCACGACATGAGCGCACTGGCCGCCTCCCTGCAGTACGCCGCCAAGCCGACAGCCAAGCGCCGCTACGCCAATGCCGCCACGACCACCGCCTACACCGCGGTCGGGTCACGGCTGCGGGACTTCCCGGGGGCCGCACCGCTACTCTCCGGCCTCGGATACCCAACAGCCGTGTGTCGGGCCAACCTGGCGATCGCCGATCTCATCCGGGGCGAAACCAAGAATGGTCTCTTCGAGAGCGGCACGCGGGTCAGCCTCGACGACGCCTTCGAAGGCGGCGGTGTGTGGCGGTCCCATCACCCGGGCACGTACGAAGAACACAACGATCCGCTGGCGGCAGCCGGACTTGGTTGGCGCGCGTCCACAGAACCGCCCCTGTCGTGTGCGAGCCCTTCCGAGCCATCCAGTGAGCCGGGTACAGAATCGGTAGCTGAACCGGTCGTGGAGCCGCCGACCGAACCGGTGGACATGCCGCTCGACGGCGCCACCGCTCTCGGGGCCGGGCAACTCCTGCGGATCGGTGACAGCGAGATCGCGTGGCGGATGCCGCTGAGGCTCGCCCACCTCATGGACGGGTATCTCCCGCTGCGCCCGATCATCGCCGACGAACTGCGCGGCCTCAGCCGGGGGCCGACCACCGTGCGCTTGGAGCTCACGCATCCGGGCGGCGATCTGGAGAAGTCCGAGGAGGTCCAGGACACCCGCCCCGATCTCGGTGACGGGACTGGCCGCCTGCTGGACATCGAGTGGCCGCTGGACTTCTTCCCGGGCCTCGAACTCCACCTCCAGTGGCCCCGCGGCGGTCGCGTCATCCGCGCCACGACCACCCTCCTCGAAACTCCCGTGACGGTGGGCGAACGGGCCATCGAGCATCGGTACGACGCGGCCGTCCTCACCCGCGAGGACGCCCCAGGCTCCACCCGTACCCGCGACTCGGCGACCGGCTTGGACGCGGGCCGGTTGGTGATGCGAGCTGTACGCCGCTGCGGACTGCTCACCCCCGACGGGCACGCACTGCTCGACCGCTCGGTACTACCCACCGCCGTGTACGGGCAAGCACCCGCGGCTGCGCAGGCGGAGGCCCTGGAAGCGGCCGTCGACGAGCTTCTCGCCGGGGGGCACCTCTACCCGGCCACCGGCAGCCGCAGCCCCGACGGCCGGCCCCACCATCCGGCGCGCCCCGATGAACGGGAGATCCCGCTCATCGGCTACCAGCCCAACCCTGTTCCCGTACCGCGGCCACCGACCGGGCACGGCCCCTTCGACCGGACCTCTCAGTCGACGTCGATGGCGTTGCAGTACGTGCCCGGGCATCTGCGGCGCCTGCTGCCCGGCAGCTCACCCAGCGACGCCCAGCGCGCCGCTTTTCATGCGCACTGCCGCAGGCTCGGCCTGGCCAACGGCGGGGAACTGCCGCGGGGCTACACCTTCGTCACCCCGCACACCCGCGGAAACTGACTCTTCTTCACCCTTTGTCGCATCAGGATGGAATCTAAATGCACGACCGGTACCGCGTCATATCAAAGCCACCGCTGTCTCCGCCGGGCATATCGCCCGAGTTGCTCAAATCGCTCGCCGCCGCCCTCAACGCCTGTGGCACACCTGTCGCGGACGCCCTGGACGAGCTCACTCCCGACATGGTCGAACTGGCCTTCAACTCCATCACCTCGCAGGAGCGCCAGCACCTGCTGCGTGGATTGGGGATCAACCTGGCAGCGCCCCGGCGGGCGAGTAAGTCTCTGTGCCGGGATGTCCTGACCCGCATGCGACGCGAGGCGAGGACGAATGCTTGCACCTGCACGGTCCGTTACCTGGTCCGCCGGGTTATGGAGGATGTGACCACCATCGTCTGGCCAGTCGATGACAGTACTGTCGTTGCCGACCCGGTCGCACGATGGGGCGCGATCCTGGTCCGGCTCGCTGTCTTTGCCTGCTGCCAGGCCTCGGCAATCGATGCCGAGGTGTTCGTATGGGCAGCCGACCAGGACTGGCTCGGCCTCGGCACGGGCGTTAAAGGACTGGACGCCGTGCGTGAGGCCGCGGCCCGCGTAGTGGAAGCCACCCCGGAATTCGCCTCGAGCCAGGAAGACCGGGCTCCGGGGCCTGCTGATAAGTCTGTTCCGCCCGCTGACGCCTCAGCGGTACCCACATCGCAGAGCTCTGCCGTTGACGCGAGATCGGTGGGCCACGAGGCAACCGGGGCTGCCCAGAAGCGGCAGGACAACGACGACGTGTACACCCTCTACGAGGCGCTGACGGTCTCCGTCCGGGACGCCCGGGACGTGGTACGGCGCATCGCTGAGGCATTGGACGATGGGCGCGCGCCCGCCAGGCAGGATCTGCGGGACTTGTCCGCGCTGTCCCCGGCCTTCACCCGCCTCCAAAAGGCCCTCAAGGACGCAGGGTTGGGCGTCGTGCCGCGCCGACTGGACGACTTGGCCCGGGCCGTGGAAGCACATCGTGAGGAGCGTGATCGAGACCTTGCCGCCCGTGAGACCCTTCGTGCACTGCTGAACATCGAATGCGAAGACGGCGGTGCAGCGGCACCATCCCTGGCAACGGCGCATCACCGCGCCCGGCATCTGCTGGAGAATCCCCTGTGGGCCGAGTCGGAGCGCGACCACGCTGCCGCGCTTGCCGCACTTGTCGGAATCGTCGAGCTGGCTGATCAGCCGGATGCGCTGCCCGAGATCATGGCCCGCCAGCAGCGGGTGGCACAGTCTCTGCCGGACTGTGCCATAGCAGCCCTGATGTACACGGAACTTTCTCTCCCTGCACAGGAGAACGCACCGAGCAGTCGCAACGCCCTGCCGGAACCCCCAGCGGCACCGGTGCTCGCGAAGACCGGGGCGGGACCTGACGGACCGGTCGGGGGCACGATCTCTGCCGCTTATGACGAGACAGACGTGCATCACGGTCAGAACCCGGCACTCGTGGTCCCTGGATACCCGGCCGGTCAGGAGGGGAAGCCGACCGCGGCCTTCCCGCCGGTGCCTTCGTCACAGGCCAAGAGCACCAAGGCTGGCCAGGCGGAGGAGGCCGGGGCCGAGGAGGTCACCCCCCTCCCGGCCGTCGCCGACGCCGCTGCCACCTCCAAGGCGAACGTGGCCGCCGCAGCCGCCGCTGGGGACCCAGCCGCTACCGCCGTGGTGACGAACCCGGCCGCCGTGCCCCGGACGGATTCGAACCACACCGCAGTCGGCGACTCCAGCCCGGATCCGGCACGCACCGTCGACCGCGAATCCGCCGTCGAGACAACACCGCGCAGCCAGGACGCAGTGACTGTTCCCGCACTCGACGAAGGCCGACCCGATGCCGTACCGGTCGAGGCAGTCGCCGTTGAGACCGCGGTCGCCCGGCTCGTGTCCGAGGCACGCTTCGGACTGGCCGCTCACCTCTCCCAGGCCGCCGGCCGTTCCGAAGCCGAATCGGCCGCCTTGCGCCTGGCAGCGGCAGCCGCTGTCCTGCGCTCCGGATCCGGCAGCGGCGCTCGGGCCGTCAGCGAGGCGCTCCAGCAGTGGGATGCCCTCGCCGCGCGCGACACCGAGGGAACCGAACTGCTACTGCTCCCCGCTCTGATCCGCGCCGCCCTGGTCACCGGCGAGCACGTGACCGGCGCCCAATTGCAGGCCCTGGCTCCACGACTGCCGGAGGGGCTCGCCGCCATCGCCACAGCGGTGGCGGAACGCGCGCTGAGTGGCGCTCTGCTGATCGCGCCGCCCATGGCCGTCATCGCCGACGTGTCCGAGGCGGAGGCGACGCTGCGTGAGATCACCGAGCAGTGCCGCACCATGCTCAAACCGCCCCGTCTGCGGTACAACCGGGCCACGAACATCGCCAAGCGGTGGCTGGCCGCCGACGGCATGCTCGGCCGCCTGCTCCTCGCCATCGCGAACGGCACGTCCGACGCCGACACCACAGCGCGCGAGACCATCGACCGACTGACCCGCCTCTCCGAGATCCACACCGAAATCGACCGGATGGAGCGGGAGTTCCGAAGCCCCAGCAGCCGTTCCCTTGAGGGACCGGGCCGTCAGGATCTGGTACATGTGGTCGAGCGCGCAGTTGAGTGCGCGAAGTCGTGGTTGGACGTCACCGAGGCTCTGCGGCGCAGCCATGCCGCCGACAGCAGCTGGGCCGTGCAGGAGATCTCGTCCATGCGACAGGCCGTCCTCAGCCGACAGGACCGCGCCCTCGACGACCTGCAGGCGGCCATGAGGCGACCCGATCCGCTGCCCGCGGCGACAGCCTGGGCCGCGCACGAATCTCTCACCCGTCTCTTCCACGAACTCGATGGTGCAACCGCCCAGCGGCACGAGTCGGAACACGACGCAAGCCAGGTAATCGATGCCGAGCTGCTCAAGGTTCCCCTCGTACCGGGCGAGCGGCCTTCGGTGCCGGACCTGCTCGCGGCTGTGGACCGGTCATGGGACGAGGCACTGGGTTTCCAAGTGGAACGGGATGCGTTCAGCATCGCCCACCGCATCCTGGATCTCGCCGACCAGGGCGCGCTGCCCGGCATCGCCGAGGTGAGCTTCGATGCGGCACGGCGTACGCGCCTCAGCGAAGCCGAAACGCGCCGTCGCTCCGAGTTGGGCCAACGCCATAGCGAACTCGTGGCCGAACTGCGGCGCGCGCAGGCTGACGGAGCGCTCTCCGAAGACCAGGACGTCAAGCTCCAGGAACTGCTCGCCGATGCCCACCCCGTGGCGGAAGATGGTATGCCGCGCGAACTGAGCGCGGTTCGTCGCATGCTCGGCGAGGTGGCAGAACTCCTACCCCGGTACCGAGAGGAGGCCGCGGACCGGCTGCGGGCCCGGCTGGATGCTCTTTCCGAGGTTACCGCCGACGAACGAGCGCAGGTACTGCGCCACCTCGATACCGATGCATTCGCGACTGCGGCGGATTTGGTCTACTTCCTCGAACTGGGCGAGCCCGTACCCGAGCTGTTGGCGGACGAATCGCACCTCGCGAACTTCTTCCCGGCCGTCCCGGCCGGGCTGCCCGAAGGAATCACCTCGGAGCTGATCAGACACGTTCGCGCACGTGTCCAGCACCGAACCCTTCCCACGCTCGATTACACGAATCTGTCGGCGGACGAAGCCGCGCGGGCCGCGAACGCCCTGGACCTGTGGCGCGAGCTCTCGGCCGTCGAGCCCAAGGAGCGGCAGAACGTCAACGTGCGGGACATGCTGCTACCTGCCCTCTCGCTCCTCGGCTACGAGGCCCGACGGGCCAAGCCCCTGCACGAGCTGCCGCGCAGCCACGAGTACCGCTTCGCTGACGTCTCCGATATCGGAATCAACGGCCGTGCCTGGGCACCCGCGTTCGGTACGAAGATCCTGGAGCAGGGACGCACGCTGCGTGTGCTGATGCTCTGGGGCCGTCCTTCGGCCCAGCTGCTACTGAGCAGAGCGGCAAAGGAGCCCAGCGGAGAGAGCCTGCTAGTCGCCTACTTCGGCACGCTGAGCAAGGAGGCCCGCGCGGAGCTCGCCGCAGCTTCCGCCGAACGCGCGCCGTTGATGGTCGTGGACGACGCGGCTCTCGCGTACCTCGCGGCCCATGGAAACCGGCAGGTGAGTGTGGCGACCGAAACGCTGTTGCCGTTCTCAGGGGTTAACCCGTACATCAAAGAGAAGCGCGGCCGGATCGGCCGGGAAATGTTCTACGGACGGGACGCCGAACGCAAGAGCATTCTCGACCCGGACGGTACACAGATTATCTTCGGTGGCCGTGGCCTCGGTAAGTCGGCTCTTCTCAACGACGCCGGAGACCGTTTCGCCGAACAGCAGCCGGGCTCCCACCATCCTGTCTACCTCAACCTGGACTACCACAACATCGGAAAGGGCAACGCGCTGGGATCGGAGACGATCTGGAGTGTTCTGGACCGGGAACTGACCAGCCTGGAGGTGGTTGCCCAGCCGAAGGGGCGCAGGGGGCAGCCGGCCGATCCGTATGAGCGGGTGCGTTCGGGCATCAAGGGCTGGCTGGACGAGGACCCCCGACGCCGGTTGCTGATCCTGATGGATGAGTGCGACCTTTTCTTCGAAGCCGACGTCCCACACTGCACACAGACCCGGCGTCTTAAAGGGCTCTGCGTGGAAACCCGGGGCCGCATGAAGGTCGTCTTCGCGGGGCTGCACTCCGTGCAGCGGTTCACCCGGCTCGCCCGCAACGGTCCGTTCAGTCATCTCGCGCAGACCCCGACCGTCGTCGGGCCGCTCGCCCCACAGTTCGCCGCCGATCTTCTGGCTCTCCCGATGCGTGCCCTCGGCTTCGATTTCGCCGACGTCGACCTGGTGAACCGAGTGCTGGGCTACTGCTCGTACCAGCCCTTCCTGCTGCAGATGTTCGGCAGCAGGTTGGTCGAGGTGATGCAGCGCAAGCGCCTACGCCCGGACGCCGGGGGACCTCCCTATGCCATCGAGGCCACGGATGTGGAGGCTGTGGAGTCCGACCCCTCACTGCGGGCCGACATCACTGCGGCTTTCAAGGAAACCCTCACCCTCGACGACCGGTACAACGTCATCGCCAATGTGTTGGCCAAGCAGGCCCGCGACAACGGTCTGGAGACCAGGTTGAGCGACGTGGAACTGCGCGACGAATGCGCCAGCTGGTGGGCCGCCGGCTTCGAGCAGCTCGGCAGTGAGGGTTTCCGCGCCTATCTCCAGGAGATGGTCGGGCTCGGCGTGCTGGCACCCAACCACGATGGCCGAGGCTGGCATCTGCGGGGCCCCAACGCGCTGCGCATGATCGGCACCGCTCAGGAGATCGAGGCCCAGCTGTTGGGTGCCGAGACGGAGTGCGAGTTGGAAGAGACCGTCATCATGGAGGGCAGGCCGGAACTGACCAGTCGCAGGTCGGCCCCTCTCACGGTTACCCAGGTCGACGATCTGCTGGGTGACCACATCAACCAGGTGCGAATCGTCCTCGGCACACCCGCTACCGGTATCGGCGACGTGGAGGACACCCTGCGGGCTGTCACCGGCCGGCTGGCAGGCTGGACCATACCGGCCATTGGACGCAGCAGCGTCTTCCGGCAGGAGCTGACCTCCGGTCGACCCGGTGAGCGGCGCGTCATCGTAAGCGATCTCGCAGCGAACGAAGTGAAGGACGATGCCTCCCGGGAGTCGCTCAACCTTGCACTGACCGAACTCCCTGAGAAGTCAGGCGTCACCAGGGCAGTTGTCCTCATTGCCGGGACCGGCCAGCTCGGCTTGTGGCGTGATGTGCTCTCGGCCCCGGGAACCGCCGCGTCCACGGCGGTCGTGCTCCGCCGCCACGACCGGCGGAGTCTGAAGTCGTGGACCCAGCGCAGCGAACTGTTCGACACCGAGGAACGGCTCACCCGGTTGCTGGAGGTCACCGGAGGCTGGCCCATGCTGCTGGACCGAGCCGTCGAGTTCCATGACACCTGCAAAAACCAGGACCAGGCGCTGCGCAGGCTCGGTGACGAGCTCCAGCAGCAGTCTCAGGCGGCACAACTGGTGGGCGCTGCAGGCCTCACCGCTGATCCGATCGTCGCGGCCGGCTACCGGGCCGTGGTCGACGAGTTCGGCACCGACTGGGCTGACGAAGGGGACCTTCTTGCCGCCATCGAGCTCGCCGGGTTCGATGAACCGGATGCCCAATGGGCGTACGGGTGCCTGGAGGCCTTCCAGGCCCTCCAACGGGACAGCGCACGGCTGCGGGTTGAGCCGGTGCTGCACAACTGCTGGTCCCGGGGCTGAGGATGCACCAATGTGTCGGGGTGGCCGTTCATGGGGAGCGGCCACCCCGGCCGGCGTGACCGCCGATGCCTCGACGACCTCGATTTCCGGCGTGCTACCGGCTGTACCGCAGACTCCCTGGCCCGCAAGGAGGAGGCGCGGACAGGTCTGGGACTTCACCCGCGAGGGCATCGAAGGGTTGCTGGTTACGCGCGGCATCCCAGGGGAGAGAGCCGACTGGTGTAAGCGGTCAAGGGCATCAGCGGTCTGAATGACAACGAACGTAGCCACTCCGCTGCTGGGTTGGTCCTCCTGCGGACCGGACGTTGCATGTACGCCCTCAGCTACGGCGTGGGATACCACATGCTCGGCCCTTACTTCGAGGCCGTCCTCCGCCAGGTGCGGCTCGTGGACAGCGACGCCTGCGACGAGGCGATCGAACTGCGGGGCGCCTCGGGGCCGTGGGCTGGGGTGCGGCGATGGCCACGCGGCTCGCGCGGCGTTCAGTGGCGGGTCACCAGCCGGGGTAGCGGTCCCATCAGTGCGGGTCCCAGCCCGTGGTGTACTCGCTGCCGCTGGGGGAGTCGGTGAGCTGGGCTACGAGGTCGCGGGCCAGGGTGTCGAGGACCCAGGCCAGTTCGTGGCGGCTGACCAGGCCGACTGGCAGGGCCTCGGCGCCGTGGGCCGCTCCGAGCAACGCGCCGGCCACGCAGGCGACCGAGTCGTCGTCCGGTGCCCCCGGCGGCGAAGCTCAGCCCGGGGGCAACCTGGTCCCGTTCGTGGAAGGAGGCGGCGACATATACGCCGCCGAGCAGGGCCGAGGGCGCGGTGGCGTCCGGCGCGAGCTTCGCGAGCCGCTTGGCGTCGGCCGGGTGATCGACGGCCTCCTGAGGTGCCGCGGCGAGCTGGTCGAGTCCCTTGGCGGTGGAGCCGAGGTCGGCACCACGAAGGGCAAGGAGGCCCTCCCGCAGCGCTTGTTGCACCTGCGACCGACCGCCGAACGAAGCCTGCGCCTCGAGCAGGCTGGTGAGGCAGTGGGGGACCAATACCACCGCTTGGGCGGTGGCGGAGTGCGCGACCGGGTCGCCGTGGGTGAGTGCGGCCATCTGTTGGGCCCACAGGGCTGCTTGCTGGGAGGTGCGCGGCGCCGACCAGTGCGACAGGAAGGGTGCGGGTGAGCGCGTGGCAGCCGCGACTGGGCGTCGGCTTCTCCACGTCGTTGTGCACGCTCTTGACCAGCGCGGTCACGGTCGCCGGCGCCGAACCACGCCGTTCGGCCAGGACGGGCACTTGAGCGAGCCAGCCGTCGGGCCACTCGCCCGAGCCCTTCCGCTCCGCCTTCAGCCCCTGCAAGGCGGCCCACCGGCAGTACGCGTGCCATATCACCCCGGGGGGCAGATGCCCTTGTGGTCGCCGCGCACCAGAGCGCGGATCGTTCCCTCGGCGGTGAAGCAGGCCAACTGGGTGCTGACCCCGGCGTGCAGCGGGCCGTCCGCCGGCAGTTTGCCCCGGGCGGCGCCCAGGGTGTTTCCCAGCGCCAGGCCCAGCATCATCCCGCGCACCCGGGATGCCGCCGCGTCGTTGTCCGGGTGGCGTGGTCGGCCCTGCGTCTGCTGGTGATCGGCCGGGGCGGGGTCGGCAGGAGGCGGGGACGGCGGCACGGACAGCCGGGCGCTGCCGACATCGCGCACAGCTGCGAGGAGCAGGGCATGCTCAGCCCGGTGGAGTACGCCCCCACTCAATCGGGGGTGGACCAGACGTGTGCGGTGAAGCGTTCCGGGATCGGTGGAGGCTCCGGACTGTCCTGAGTTGGGTGGAGTCGAGTTGCTTGTTCAGGCGAGCACGCAGGTCAGCGTCTCACTACGTCAGACCGCATCCGGTTACGCGGTCTTTCGTCGGCGCCCCGCCGTGACGCCTCTCGGTCAGCGATCCTTGGCCAGGGCTAGGAGCTCAGCGAACAAGCCGCTCCCGTATGCAAGTTCGTCGTAGCGGCCTTGTTCGATGATGCGGCCGTCACGCATGACGAGGATCCGGTCTGCGAGGCGGGTGTTCTCGAGCTGGTGTGTCACGACGATTGTCATGCGCTCGGCGGCGATGCGCTTGATCTCAAGGAAGATCTGGTGCTCGCCGCGCGGGTCCATTTGTGAGGTCGGCTCGTCCAGGATCAGCAGGGGGGTTTTCCGGTACAGGGCCCTGCCGCACGCGAGCCGCTGCCACTGGCCTCCGGACAGTTCGGCGCCTCCGAAGAGTTCTTTGGCGAGCAGGGTGTCGAGCTGCTTGGGCAGTTTCTCGACCGCCTTCCGCATGCCGACGGCGTCGACGGCTTCCCACACGGGCTCGTCGTCGAAGGTTTTGGGCTGCCCGAGGGTGATGTTCTCGCGGGCCCGCAGGGGCCAGCAGGCGAAGTTCTGCGGGACGAGGGCGGTGCGGGACCACACGGAGTGAGGACGGGTGTCGGCCAGGTCGGTGCTGTCCCACAGGACACGGCCCTTGTCGGCGAGCAGGATGCCGGTGATGAGTTTGGCGAGGGTGGACTTGCCCGAGCCGTTCTCGCCCACGATGGCCAGGATCTCGCCCCGGCGCAGGGTGAGTGAGACTCCGTCGACGGCGGGTTCCTCCGTGCCGGGGTACTGGTAGACGACCTCGTCGAGACGGATCTCCTCTACCCGTTCGGAGATGGTCAGCTCCCCGCGCGTGGGGGCACGTTCGGCGGCCATGTCGAGGAAGCAACGCATGTCGGCGAGGTACAGCGAGGTGTGGAACATCGCGGCACCGTGGATGACGAACTGCGAGAGCGCAGCCAGGGTGGTCTGGACCGCGACCACCGCGGTGGCCGCGACCGGGAGGGCGACGCGGCCGGTGGTGGCGAGCCAGGCGAGGGTGGCCCAGGTACCGAGCAGGAACACCCCGCCGAGGGCGCTGCTCGCAAGGACGATGCGCAGCATGCGGGGCGCGGCGGTGAGGGTGCGCTCGTCGATGCGATCGGACAGGGCCCGGTACCAGTAGACGAGGTAGCTGGTCATGCCGTTCGCACGGACCTCGTCGCCGTAACGGGAGTAGGTGGCCCACCAGCGCATCATCGCCCGCACGTTGCGGTCGCCCACGTTGGCGTAGTGGGTCTCGTAGTCGACGCGCGCGGACAGCACGGCCCCCATGCCGGCAGGGAGGACGGCGAGCAGCAGCAACGGCAGCATCATCCAGTGCAGCGCCGTGATGACGCCGCCCGCAGCGATCATGCGGACGACGGCGGTCATGAAGCGCTGGGCGTCCTGCACCATCATCCGTGTGCGTGTGACGCCGACCTCAGCGGCTTCCTGCCGGTCGGAGAAGCCGTCCTCCCCGTATGCGGAGGCTTCGACGCGGCACACCGCGGACACCAGAGCGACGTCCGCCTCGGTCATCAGCAGTGGGGTGATCCGCCCGTCGGCGTAGGAGGATAAAGCGCTACTGACTCGGCCGACCGCCGCGGCCGCCGTGACGACGATGAGAGCGGGCAGGGCGGCATTCAGGCGTTCGGAGACCGCGCCGGCTCCGAGGATATGGGCCATGGCCTTCGCGGTGAACGCGAGGACCATGGCGGCCGCGGCTCCCGTGAGGAACTGGCAGGTGAGCAGCAGCATGACGGCGGGCCGGTCCACGGCCCAGGCCATGCGGGCGGTGTGCCCCAACACGGACGGAAGCCGGCCGCACATCTTCGCAAAACTGGCCTCTGCCAGCGGGTTCTTTCCGTGCTTCCCCTCAAAGCTGATGGTGGCCGGAGGTGGAGGGGGTGGCGTGGAATCTTTGGGCGAGGTGTCGGTCACGGTCACCTGCATGCCTCCTCGGGGATCCGCGCCGCACCTGGTCGGTCCGGCGGTGTCAGGCTCAACGAGACGGGGAGCGAGTCGAACGCGCTCGATTCCGGACGAAGGGCAGGGCCCGGAATCTCAAGGCGTCGAACGCGTGGTCGCAGTGCTGGACGGCCTCCGACGAGCCGCGAGTTGGCCGAAACGCCGAGGCTTGTTGCGCAGGTGACGGAAACAGAGGCGGCCCGGCACGCCTTCATGTGCCGGGCCGCCTATGCCCCCACCACTCTTGGGTGAGGTTTGGTGCGGAGGGAAGTACAACGCCTCCTTCGATGTAGGCCGTCTCGCCGGTGGCGAGGGCCTGCAGCCCGACGAGGACCCGTAGCCGACCCTGCGTGGGAAGGTCGTCGATGACGCGCGCGGTGGGCAGCACACGCACTGTTGCCCGCGGATCGCGGTAGATCAGGTGTCCGACGGCCTCGCGGGTCATCGGCGCTGTCGCCAGTACGTGCGTGATGACCTTCCTGCGCCGCGTCTGTGCCCAGTCCACGGCGACGCGGCGCAGCAGCCGAAGGCCGCCCGGGGGGCCGGAGAGGACGCGATGGGCGGCATCCTCCGGCGTCTGCCTCTCGTACACACCCCCGCCGGGCAGCATGAGCATGCCCCGCAGGTCGGCGACGGCGAGACGATCCGCTCCGACCGGCACCACAAGAGAGACGCCGATCACCGGTGGCCGCCAGTTCTCGTACGGGGCCCGTATTCGGGGAGCGGCGACGGCCTGGGTGACTGCCGACATCACGGCCTCCCGCCGGCACCGACGGCGCTGACGATCTCGGCGAGATGGCTGAGCCGGCTGGTTGCGGGAATGGGGGCAACGTGCGGTCCGAGCTGGAGCAGCCAGGAAAGGGATGCCTCAAGTCCGGGGCCGCGCACAAGGTTGCCCGCGTCGAGCGGCCGGTACGCCACGTATGGGATGCCGAGGTCCCGGCAGAGTTCCAGAGCCGGGTCGAAGTGGTCCCTCACGTTGAGGACGTTCTGTACCGCGGCTACGGTGATGTACTTGCCCGCGAGGCGAATTTCCTCGGACGTGACCTTGGACAGACCGATGTGCCCGATCTTGCCCTCGCCCTTGAGGGCTTGCAGCGTGCCGAGTTGGTCCGCGATCGGCACTTTGGGGTCTATGCGGTGCAGGTAGCAGAGATCCAGGCGCTCACGGCCCAGTCGGCGCAGGCTCGCCTCGACGCAGGCCCGGAGATAGCCCGGGTGGCCGTGCGGAGCCCAGACGTGGGGCGCGGGGCGGATCATGCCGACCTTCGTGGCGACGAGCACGTCATCGGGGTAGGGATACAGGGCGTGCCGGATGAGGGCTTCAGCCGTGTGTGGACCATAGGCGTCGGCGGTGTCGATGTGCGTGATGCCGTAGGCGTTCACCGCTTCGCGCAACACGGAGACCGCGGTAGTGAAGTCTTCGGGGTGGCCCCAGGTGCCGGGGCCGGTCAGACGCATGGTGCCGAATCCGAGCCGGGAGACGGTCTTGCCGGCGACGGTGATGGTGCCCGCGGGCGGTTCGATGCTCATACCGCCGCCCCTTTGAGGCTGAGCTGGAGAGCGAGTTCGATCGCGCGCGCTTGACTGTCGGTGTCGCTGGTGACGCGCTGGTGGGGGATCGCGTCGTCGGCCAGGAGGCCGTGGACATGCTCGTCGACCAGGCGACGGTATCGGGGATCGTGGGCGTGGCACTGGTCGATGGGGACGGACTCGTCGAGCACGGTGGCCAGGAGCAGGTCGTACTTGGGTGCCTGTGTCGAAACCAGGAGCCGAAGCCTTTCCCTCTCCAGCCGGTGGGGGCGCTCGCCGCGGCTCTCCACGGCGGCGTTGAAGTACGCGACGGCGTCGAGGGCAGCACGGTCGGCAAGCACGACCCGCGCGCCCTGCGCGGCTGCCGCGATCTCGTCGGCGATGCCCTGGGCAATGATCCACTCGGTGGAAGCCACGGTGTGGTGCCGCATCTTCGGCAACCCGATCCCGGCAGCGCGTTTGCCGAGTCGGCCGGTGCGGGCCACGGCGAGGCCGTGGCCGCGCAGCTCCATCTCGATCCGCTTCAGCAGAAGAGTCTTCCCGGTGGAGTACGTGCCGAGTACTCCGATGCGGATGGGGTCGGTCACCACAGGGTTGGCTCCGTTTCTGGTTCGGGGGCGCCGGGGAGGCTGGGCGGGACTGCCGCGGTGATGAGCTGTTCCCAGCTCTCGTAGCGGTCGGCCATGGCGAGAAGGAGCTGTGCCGTGGCGTAGGCGTCGAAGGCCGCGCGGTGCCTGCCGACGCGTGGGGCGTCCGATAGGTCGGGCTTCACTTGCTTGATCAGGGCGTCGAGGGTGTACGAGGGCAGGGCCGTGTACGTCGCCTTGGCGAGGCGCAGTGTGTCGATGACCCCGGCCGGCTCCCACTTCGGCAGGTGACGGCTGAGCTCCCGGTAGTCGACGTGCGCGTTGTGGGCGCAGATCCAGTCTCTGCCCAAGAAGTCGTGGACCTGGTCGGCGAGCTCCGCCCACCCGGGCTTGTCCGCCAGAAGCGCGTTGGTCAGGCCGTGGATCCCGGCCGCGCGCGCCGTGACCGGGCGCTGCGGACGGATCAACCACGCCCCGGCCGTGCTGGTGTCCGGCTGACCGTCACGGACAGGCAGGGCGGCGATCTCGACGAGGTCGGGCGGGTTCGTACCGTTGCCTTCGACGTCGACGACGAGCACACGCTGCGGCCAGGACTGGAAGTTCATGGTGTCGGCGTTCCGTTCTCCGCCTCCCAGCCGATGGGGGCCCGGCCGTGCTGGCGGTAGAGATGGGGGTTGTTCCGGTCGTGGCACTGGAAGCCGAACACCTGCTGGAGGTAGTTGCGCGTCGGTCCGTCCAGGCCCTCCACGATGATGGCGCGTTCGTCGATCTCGACGGGCCCCGTCGCACCGAGTGCACGCGCGTGGCGGGTGACCTCGGCCAGGTCGGGCCTGACCCACGCCGCCTTGCACAACGTGATCTGTGCCAAGGGGCAGATGCTGCAGACCTCTTGGATGCCGTAGTGGCCGTTGTAGTCGGCCTCTTGGTGGGCGAAGGCCACGCCGCAGCTCGTCTTGCGGAAAAGGTGCCCGTACGGCGTCTTGGAGTTTCCGGGCTTGCGGAATGCGTCGAGGATGCGCCGCTCGGCGATCTCCGGTGTGATCTTGCGGCGGGCGGTGTCGTCGTACGGCATGGGGAGCCCGTGGGCCTCGTAGTAGGCGGCGATCTCGTCCTTGAAGAACAGGCCGGTGAACACGGTCGCGTGCGCGTACTGGGACAGATCGTGAGCGCGCGAAAGGTGCTCGTCGGTGTCGTTGAGACCGCGGACGATCGGGCGCCAGTACAGGATGGTGCGGTAGTGCTCCGCGTGCTCGTACAGCGTGCGCAGGCTTGTGGCCGCGATACTGGAGTCCACCGGCTCGATCTGGGGGTGGTCGATGCCCGAGTGGGTGACCAGGATCGTCAGCCGGAGGTTGGTGAAGGAGTTCAGGACCGCGCAGTCCTCGGGCGTCACGCGCCAACGCGTGATGATCAGGACGTGATTGGTCAGGCCCTGCTCGTTCAGTAGGCGTAACACGTTGAAGGTGTGCCCTTTGACCGCGGGGAGCATCGGGTCGGTGGCCCGGTTGAAGAGCTGGATGGGCGTGGCGTGCGGGCGGAAGAAGGGGTGCCGAAGCAGCCGCGCCACTGCTTCCTCGTCGCTCATCAGGGCGCGCGGCACCTTCATCTCGAAGTTCTGGAAGAGATGGCGTACGCAGTACCCGCAGTCGAGAGGGCAGCCGATCACGTGGTTCAGGGAGATGCCCGACTTGCGGTAGGCGACCGGGTCGGTGAGTTCCGGGTTCATCCCCTTGGTCTGGTCGGGGGTGAGGAGCGGCAGGGTGCGGCTGGCGATCGTTGGGATTTCCATGGGGTCTCCGTGTGATCGGGGTTCAGTGCTCGACCGGCGTGACCTGATCGAGCACCTCCTTGGGCGGAATGAGCAGTGCGGCGTGGGAGGCGCCGAACCAGGTGCCGAAGTCGCGGCGGGCGGCGTCGGCATCGTCCGAGGTGTGCACGAGGTTGTGCACGAGACGCTTCTGCGAGAGGGCGGCGTCGAGGCTGTCGCTCCCCAGGTCACCGCGGATCGTGCCGGGCGCTGCGCGGGTCGGGTCGAAATGGCCGATGAGGTGGCGCAGCCGGTTGTGGATGCCCGGCTTCCCGTAGGCGAGAGCGACGGTCACCGCTTTACCGGCGTACGCGTCGTCCAGGCACGCGGGGATATCGCGGTCGGGGAACCAGTCGGCGTCAACGAGGAGATCCCAGTAGTGCACGTGGGCCTGCCACGCCTGCACGATGACGTCGATGCGGCTGGCGATGGTGACGTCGGCGACGCCGATCCGCTCAAGCACGGCATCGACCAGGCCGCGTTCCACCGCGTCCGGCTTGCACAGGATCACCGAGCACCGGTCGAAGTCAGAAACCTGCAGCCTGCGGCCGGGCCCGTACCAGGTGCCGTACTCGCAGCGGGCTGCGGCGGGATCGTCTGACGTGTGGACCAGGTTGCGGACGAGGCGTCCTTCCGCCTGTGCGACGGCGACGCTGTCGTCGCCGAGGTCGCCGCGGATCGTGCCGGCCACGGACCGGGCCGGGTCGGTGCGGCCGATGAGATGACGCAGCCGCGAGTGAACGCCGGGTTCACCGTGCGCCAGGGCGACGGTGACCGTGCGGCCTGCGTACGCGGCGTCGATGTAGGCGGGCAGGTCGTGTGGGTCGCGGCGGCCGGGGTCGGCGAGCAGGTCCCGGTAGGCGACGTGCGCCTGCCACGGTTGGACCACCAGGTCCATGCGGTGTGAGACAGCGATGCCCGCATCGGAGATCATTCCGAGGATGCGGCTGGCCAAGCCGCGCGCCACGGCATCCGGCTTGCACAGGATGACCGCCCAGTGCTCGAAGTCGATGCCTTCCACCACGGCGCCGTTCATCGGCTTCCCGCTCACCGGGCACCCCCGTCCGGGGCAGCGGCGCAGACTGGCCACTTGCGTTCCATGAGCCATCGCGGACCGGGGGCGAGCGCGGCGAGGAGTTCGGGGTCGACAGCCGTGGTCTGGTCGTGCTGGATCTGCCGGTGCAGCTCGAACAGCATCACCACCTGCTGCCAGTAGGGATGCAGGCCCAGGTTCCGGATGTGGTCGGCGTTGTACCGGAGCTGGTTGGTGCGCAGCGCCTCTTCATGCTCCAGGACATGGGCGATGGTCGCTGCGGTGGTGTCTTCCGGCATCTCCGGGAACGCGAAGGCGGGCACGGTGGTACGGGAGTCGGCCTCGTCCAGGACGCGCTTGACGCGCTCAGAGTCGCGGTCGTTGACGTGGGCGGACCCGATGAAGTGCGTGTACGTTCCCAGGCGCAGGCCGAGCTGGATGGCCGCGTACTCCTGGATCATCGTGAACGAGAACACGTCGGACAGCAGGCCGCAGTCGAGATCGTTCGCGCGCATGTTGCAGACCATGTGCAACCTCCCATCACGCGGGAGAAGGTGGAGGCCGGCCAGGCACGCGACGTCGGGGTTGTGACGGTCGGTGAGTTCCTTTGCGGCGAACACCGGCAGGTAGCCGCGCTTGCTGTCGGTCTCGGTCAGTAGCAATTCCACGACTTGGTCGAACGGCGACTGTTCAGCGCCGATGGCCGGGCTGAACAGGGTGTGGCCGTACGCGGATCCGCCGAGGTGGATGCCGTCGGCGCTGCTGGCGCGCATGGATGGGGCGTAGTAGCCGATCATTTCCAGGTCGCGACGTGCGGCGAGGTACCAGAGTGCTTCGGCGAACTGGAATACCGGGTTCGCCTTGCGTTCGGCCAGGTACGGCAGGCGTTGGCGAGGATCAGAGAGGCGGAACCCCACGCCGATGACCTCGCGGGCGTCGTTGCCACGGGCGGCGATGCGGTGTTCGGCATCCTCGGTGGCCAGTCGGAGAAGGGCCAGGTAGGCGCCTTCCGCGCTGGTGAACTCGGGGGTAGTGAGCATGTGAATCTCCAGAACGGGGGAGGACTGGCGCGCCGCCGGGCTTGTACTTCGCGGCGGCCTGCTTCGGTGGATGAAGTGGTGGAGTCCCGGCGCAGAGATCGGGTCTGCCCTCTGCGCCGGGTGTCTTACGCGACGGGCGGGCGGGCGCCGTTGCGTGCTCCTCCTCGACCGCGCAACCTCACGCCGGCTTTCAGAAGGCTGAGGCGGACAGCTCCGAACGAGCGGCCCGTGTGCCCGTGAATGTCGCGGATCGATGCCCCCATGCCGTACGCGTTCACCGCACGCAGCGTGAATTGCGCGGCCGCATCACCCGTGAGAGGCGTGCCACGCGGGTACGGCGTGGGCAGGTGGTTCAGCTCCCGCTTCCACGTGGGTTCCTGCTCTTGGTCGGTTGTCACGGGAACGCTGCTGGTCGTGGTCGGCGCTGTCATGAGTTGGTGTCCGCTTCCACGTCGAGGACGACCGGGAGGTGGTCGAAGACCTGCCGGGCTTTGGCTGTGTCGTAGGCGCGGTAGTCGTGTACTGAGGTGATCAGGCACGGAGGAACCCCCGCTCCAGCTCTGTATCCGTGACGTGCTTGCGATGTGCGTCGATCTCGTGCTGCGTGGCGTGGGCGTAGTGCCGCACGACGGGCGTCCCGAAAGCGTTCTGTGTGATCTTGCTGTCGTTGAAGTTGATCAGGGCTTCGACGAGGTCGCGTGGCACGGGGAGCGCGTCGACCTCCTGGTAGGCGTCCCCGGAGGTGTGGGGCGGCAGCTCGGGCTCGGTGGTCAGGCCGTAGTGGACGGCGGCAAGGGCGGCGGCGAGCGCGAGGTAGGGGTTGGCGTCGGCTCCGGGCAGGCGCACCTCCAGGTGTCTGCCTGCACCGTGGCCGGTGACGCGGATGGCGCAGCTGCGGTTGTCGTATCCCCAGGTGAAGCGGGTGGGGGCGAACGAGTGCGGGGTGTAGCGCTTGTAGGAGTTGGCGTGGGGTGCGTACAGCGGGGCGACGTAGGGCATGGCGGAGATCAGCCCGGCGATGGCCCGCTGCATCGTCTCGGGCAGCTCTCCCTCGTCCGGGCAGGTGGCGAACGCGTTGCGGTAGTCGGCGACGTCCAGCAGGGAGAGGTGGATGTGCAGGCCGCTTCCTACACCGGTTTGCGGCGCGGCCATGAACGTGGGCGTCATGCCGCGCCGTTGCGCGATGTGCCGTACGGCGTGCTTGTAGACGGTGTAGGCGTCGCAGGCCGTCATCGCCGGTCCGTAGGGGAACGTGATCTCCAGCTGTCCGGGGGCACCCTCGGTCTTGACCGATTCGACCGGTGTCCCGGCGCCGTGCAGCGCGTCTTCCAGGTGCTGGAAGAAGTCCGTGAGGGCCGGGGGATGGTCGAGGGCGTAGTCGAGGTTGTGGAAGGCCACGGGCTGAAGCCCCCGGTATCGGGCCGTGTGCGCATGGAGCGGGCTGCCCTGGTAGAGCACGAACTCGCTCTCCAGGCCGACGCGGACCTCCAGCCCGAGGGCGGCGAGTTTGTCGAGCTGCGTGCGGAGCATGTGGCGTGGGGCGATCTCGAGCAGCTCGCCGGCCTCGTCGGCGACGTCGGCGTGGATGAGGGCGGCGCCGGGCAGGTAGGGCAGGACGCGGATGGTGTCCTGGCTGGGGATGACGGACACGTCGCCGTATCCGTTGTCCCAGCCGGTGAGGTCGAAGCCCTCCAGGGGGGTCATGTCCACGTCGGTGGCCAGGATGTAGGCGCAGGCCTCCGCATTGGACAGCATCCGGTCCAGGAAGACGGAGGCGCCCAGACGCTTGCCCTTGAGCCGTCCCATCATGTCCGGGACGGCGAGCATCACCGTGGTGATCTCTCCGCTGTGCACGGCGGCGCGGAGCTCGTCGGGGGAGAGAAGCCCCGGCAGATGTGGCGCCTGGCAGGACCGCTTGACTGTCTGGTCGTTCATCACACCACGTCCCTGGCAAGGGCCGTGTTCTCAGCTTCGCTGCCGAGGGTGGGGATCTGGTAGTCGCGCTTGCCCTTGGTGATCCACATGAGCCAGGCGAGGACCAGGACGACGGCCAGGGCGACGCCCGCGTAGTTGAACGACTCTGCGGTGATCGGCGAGGCCTGGGGCAGGCAGAACACCACGGTCAGGACGGCCACGTAGGTGACGGAGATCCAGCCGAGGGGCTTGCTCCAGCGGCCCAGGTGCCATGGCCCGGGCCGGAAGCGGTCACCCACGCGCAGGCGGAGGTACACCGGGATCGCGTACGCAGGCGTGATCCCGATGACGTTGATCGCGGTGACGGCGGCGTACGCGGTCGGCGAGTACAGGCTCGGCAGCGCCAGGACCAGCGCGACGCTCACGGACAGCCACACCGCGGCGATGGGGGTACGGGTGCGGCGGCTGACCCGCCGCCACGTCGAGGAGAACGGCAGCGCCCCGTCACGCGAGAACGCGTACACCATGCGCGAGGCCGCGGCTGTCTCCGCATTGCCGCAGAACAGCTGTGCGACGATCACGACGAGCAGCAGATCCTTGGCGACGCCGGTGCCCAGGACGTCGATGAAGATCTGCGCCGGAGGCACGCCCGTGCTGGTGCCCAGGGTGCCCGCGTAGTCCTGAACGGCGAACAGCATGCCCGCCAGGAGCACGAACCCGGCGATCCAGGAGTAGCCGATGCTGCGGACGATGCCGAGCGGGGCCGCTATCTGTGCCCGGGTGGTCTCCTCCGACAGATGGGAGGAGGCGTCGTAGCCGCAGAACGTATACGCGGCCAGGAGGCAGCCGAGGGCGGCCACGTAGAGGGGGCTGGTGAAGCCGGTGCCGTTGGCGAAGTGACCGAACACGAAACCGACGCTCTGGTGCTGGGCCGGGGCGAGGGTGAGCGTCCCGACGATCAGCAGGACACCGCCGACCTGCCACCACACCGAGATCGCGTTGAGGACGTTGACCAGGCGCACCCCGGCCGCGTTCAGGGCGCCGTGCAGCAACAGGATGGCCGCGAAGATCCCGATCGTCGTTTCGGGCGTGGGCGCCAGGCCCCACTGCAAGTTGGCGAACGCTCCGACGAACAGCGCGCAGCCGTAGTCGATGCCTGCGATCGCGCCGAGCAGGCCGAGCAGGTTGAGCCAGCCCGTCACCCACGCCCAGCGAGGGCCGCCGAGCCGGTCGGCCATGTAGTACAGGCCACCGGACGTGGGGTAGGCGGAGGTCACCTCGGCCAGGCAAGCCCCGAGAAGCATCGTCATGGCGCCGATGCCGACCCAGCCCCAGATCATGACGGCGGGGCCACCGGTGTTCAGGCCGTAGCCGAACAAGGTCATACCGCCGGCCAGGATGCAGATCACGCTGAAGCTGATCGCGAAGTTCCCGAACCCGCCGATGCGGCGGGCCAGTTCGGGCCGATAGCCGTGCGCGCGCAGCGCGGCGTCATCGTCGAGCTCGTCGAGCGGGCCTGTGGCTCTTCTGGGAGACACGGAGAAATCCTCTGGTCGAAAAGGAGGGAAAGGTGACGGGAGGAGCTGGATGCGTGGCGCGGGGGTGGGGGTGATCGGATGTTCATCGGCGGCCGCCGGTGACGCTCAGGGCTCTGCTGCGTGCTGAGCGGAAGTCGCTCTGCCACCACTGGGGGTTCGGGGTGACGAGCGCCCACGGCGCGGTGGTCATGTAGGGGCCGATCGCCTCGAACACTCCGGTCGCGTGTCCCATGCCGGTGGCGGTCAGCGCGTACGCCAGATAGTGCAGGTCCAGCAGGGAGTACGAGCGGGGGTCGGCGTGGGCGAACCAGCCGTACAAACCCTGCCGGGCGTAGTGAGCCTTGTCGGCAGTGCTCCAGTACGCGATCACGCTGGCGGTCTGCCGGTGTTCCAGTTGCAGCCGGTAGGTCTCGACGTAGGCGTACAGCGGCAGCAGCTTCAGCGGCGATCCCTCCGGCGCGAAGGTGGTCACCCACTGGGCGAAGTCGAGGCCTCCCCGGCCACGGGCATGGAAAACGCCCAGCATCCGGTGGTAGGCCTCCCGGTTGAGCGGGTCCCGCTCATTCACCCGGTCCAGCACCATCCACGGTCCCGGTGGCAGCATTTTTTCGGGCGGCGAGTTCCAATGGGCCCGATGGTGAGGGAACCGCTCGTCTACGTCGGTCTGCGCGAGCGCCAGGAAGCACACGTACGGCACGGGATCGGCCGGCCACCGATCCGCTGCGGCTTTGCACGCCGCGCCGGCAGCGTTGACCGCGCTGATCAGTCTCCGGCCGGAGAGCCCGCCGCGGTGGGCGTTGAGTACGCGCTGTGTCAGGACGCGGGCCCGCATCATCAGCGCGTCCGGGTCGGAAGGTTCCTCGGCGTACCAGGAGTCGATCGCCTTGTTGCCGGCGGCTCCGACAGCCAGGACCTGGCTGCGGGACGTACGCAGCGCCCAGTCCCCGTACGTGGCACGGAGCAGTCGTTTCGCTTCGAGGTATCGGTCGATTCGCAGGTCTTCGAGGGCGAGGCGCAGGCCTTCGTCCGGGCCCGCAGCGTGAACGATCAGGTCCGTGTCACTGGAGGCCATCGGTACACCCCCGCATCAGGCGAGGGGCTTCAGGCAGGAGGGGGTCCTGGCCTGGGTTGCATAAGGGGGCCATGGGGGCGGGGTCCTCGAAATGGGGGGTGGGAGCCGCCGGGCGACAGCCGACTCTCCGATTCTTGGGGGAGCCGGAGTGGATGGCTGAGGCCCGTCGGCCGATCAGGGGGTATGGCGTACGGCAGGGAAGTCCAACGCGGGCACTTCCAGCGGCTTGATCAACGCCTGAACGATCTTTCCGGTCTCCGTCGGGGCGAAGGCGATCTTGGCTCCGAGCTGGCGCGCGATCCACAGGCCACGGGGCTTCTCGCCCTCGGCTGGCTCCCAAGTCGCGGCGTTGTCGAAGCCGGGGAAGTCGCGACGTGGGTCCTGCACTTGGATGAGTAGTTCACCGGTCTGGAGGAGCACCCATTGCATGGGGATCTGCGCGTACGCGGGGACACCCGAGTGCGCGGCAGCGTTGGCCATCAGTACGCCCCCGATGACAGCCGCGTCCTCGATATCCACGCAGACGTTCGCCAGGGTCAGGTGCATGCGGGTGTAACCGCGTGCGTTCTCGGCTGCGTGACGGTTGGCCCGGAATCGCGAGTTCGACATCCATGCGGGCTCATCATGTACGAGACGGGGGATGGCGACGGCGGCTTCCTGCCGTTCAGCTTCGGGGTGGCCGTCGAGGGCAGGATGTTCTGAAGGGAAGAGCCTAAAGAGTCGCTCGGCGGGCGCAGTCATCGCGAGGGCTCCTGGAGCAGCGTGTGATCGCCAGTTGACGAGTCGAGAGGCAATTCGCACCAGGCAATGGCACCGTCCCCGGCAAAGCCCCAATTGCCGCCCAATTCTTCTTTCACGAAGGCCTCGACCAGGAACAGACCGCGACCGCCTTCTTCCATCGGGTCCACGTTCTGAGGTTGAGGAGCCACCGAGGGGGACCAGTCCTGGACTTCGAGCCGAATCTGTCCGTCGGATCTCACCCAGCCTCGCAGCTGGAATGCGTCGGCTCGGCCATGCAGGACCGCGTTGGTGCACAGCTCGGACACCACGATCAGCACGAGGTCGGCTCGCTCGTCCACCATTCCGCACAGGCGCTTCAACCAAGCTCCAGTGATGAGGCGTGCGTGCGCAATGTGACAGGCGTCGGACTCCATGGCGACGTCGAAGGCCGGGAGTACGGTCGCAGTCGCCTCCGGGTGGCGCGGAGGCGCCTCTAACAGGCTCGTCGTTCCGGCGACTCTGGGGGGCATGTGGGTACTCCCTGATCCACGATTGTGCTCGGACATGCGCTTTCAGTGAGGGTTGGCGATCAGCGTTCCCCCACTCCACGTGGCCCCGCCATGACTTAGGAGGTGTCGTCTGAGCTACTGCCACACGACGAACGTGGCCTCGGGGTAGCTTTGGAGTGGCTTCTTTTCAGGGTTTGTTGCCGTAGCGCGGTCGTGCGGTATCCCCTTCCACAAGAAGGGATCGATCCGCCGACGGGTTGCGGGACCAGTAGCGCTGGAGATTGGGGGCGGTATGGGCGACACGCCGAGGACACTGCTGAAGTGGCTCTGTGATCGGGACAGACTTCCTTATCGCCAGTTCGAGAAAATATTCACCGAGACCGGTGTTCGCCTCTTCGGGCGAGATCCCAACAACCCGACCTGTGGCGAGACACAGTTCCGGCGATGGACAGGCGGCAAGCTCGTGAGCCTGCCTGGCACTGTCAGTTGCCAGATCCTCGAAGCCATGTGGCCGGGCTATACGGCAGAGCAACTGTTTGGGCCACCACCCGACGTCGATCCCCAGGCACCCGCGTTTGACCTGGAAGAGCGAGTTCGAATGACTGCACGTGAAGCCCATGACGGCGCCGATGCAACCGCCGCGGCGTCCATCTCCGACAACACCATCGATGAACTGCGCGACCAGGTGGTGAGCCTTGCGCAGACCTACCACAAGCTGCCCGCGGCCAGGGCATACGAGGAAGCTGACACCCTCCGCCTGGAAGTCGAGCGCCAGCGCGACAGGACCCAGATCCCCGTCCAGCAGCAGGAACTGATGATCCTGAACGGCCAAACGGCCGCGCTTCTGGCGGTCGCCGCCTTCGACCTGGGCTACTTCCCGAGTGCCCGCAGCTTCGCCCGTACCGCCGCCCTGTACGGCGAGAGCTCACGCTTCTCGCCCCTGCAGGCCTTCGCCAACGGCACACTGGCGTACATCGCCTACCACACCGGTGACGCGACGGAAGCGGTGACGAAAGCCAACCGGGCTTTGTCGCACGGCGGTGTCGGTGATGTCGCCCACCACCGCCTGCACGCCATCCAGGCTCGCGCGTACGCGCACCTCGGTGATGTGGCCTCCGCCCAGCGCGCGATGCGGCTGTCCGAGGAGGACGACCGGGATCGACGCGACGAGCTGCACGACACCGTGGGCGGAGAGTTCGGCTTCTCCGTGGAGCGTCTGGCCATGTCCAACAGCACAACGGCCCTCCTCATCGGTGACGCGACACATGCAGAGGCATCCGCGCGGCGTGCCTTGTCTCTCCTCGCCGCAAGGCCTCAGGCTGATCAGTCGGCGCACGTCCGGGCGGGCGCAGCAGCGGACCTCGCTCAGGCCCTCCTTATGGCGGATGACGTCGACGGCGCGGCCGAAGCACTGGCGCCCATCTGGAGCGTGCCTGCCGAGCAGCGCAACACCGGAATGGTCGTGCGGGCCGCCCGCATCGGCCGTCACCTGTCCCAACCCAAGTACCACGGGGCGCAGCTTCCCCGGGAACTGCGGGAGCGGATCGAGGACTTCACCCGCGTGTCACCGCCGTACCGGCTCGGCCCACACGTGAGCATGCTCGCGATCGAGGCCTGATCAAAGCGAGGCGAGGATCTTCGCCTCCTTCTCCGGGGAGATCCCGTGCTCCGCCCACCGCGGGTGGTTCACGGGACGCCCATTCGCCGCCCACCACCGCCACGTGTCGCGGATCGTCTCGAAGATCGGCCGGCAGCGCAGTCCCGCGGCCACAGCGCGGCTTGAGTCGACTGCCCACACGCCGGCGTGGGTGCGCCAGAGCGGAAGTTCGGTCCACTGCGCCACCCCGTGCTCCGTCAGAATATGTGGTTCGACCCAAACTGGCTTCCCCATGCCGCCGGTGACGGTCAGGCATCCATTAAGGAAGTCCACGAAGGTGACGCCTTCGGGGTGGGTGACGTTGTATCCGCCAGTGGTTGTGCTCGCGGCCTGGTCCAGGGCGAATTGGGCGACGTCACGGACGTCGACGGGCTGGATGCGCTGCTCGGGCGGGGCCGGGGCAAGGAGGCGGCCGCCGCGCTTCGCCCGCTCCAGCCACCAGGGAAGGCGGCCGACGTATTCGCCGGGGCCGAGGATCACACCGGGACGTAGGAACACTGCGCAATCGCCGAAGGCCTCCACGACAGCACGTTCTCCGCCGGCTTTCTGGAAGCCGTACTGAGTAGGGCTGCCGTCTTCTCCTGTGTATCCGAAGGATTCATCGGCGTCCGCAGGGCAGTCCAGCAACGGCGATTCCTCCGTCAGGGGCTGGTGCGGCCACCCTTCATAGACGGACACGGTGGAGACGTGAACCCAGCGCCTTGCACGCTTCCGCAGGCTCGTTGCAGCTGAAAGCACGTCGCGCGGGGCTAGTTCTGAACTGGAAGTGTCGATCACCGCGTCCCAAGGGCCGCGCTGGGCTAGCGTCCGCAGGTCATCGCTTACTGTGCGGTCACCGTGCACGGCCTCTACGCCCGGCACGTCGGGACCTGACAGGCCTCGGTTGAACGTGGTGATTGTCCACCCCCTCGCCAGCGCGTTTTCCGCAATGATCTTGCCCAGGAACCACGTTCCACCGACGATCAGAATCCTCATGGGTCGATCCTGCCCTCCACGCGAAGCAAAGGACAGATTGAACCGTTCCGGGTTCGGTAGGGACTCGATCGTGCACCAGACCCTTCATGGGCTTCACGGCGAAGGCTGCTCGAGCTTGTCGTCCGGCTGATCGTGCCGGGGCGATCGTCTGCCGCGAGTGGTGGCGTGCTTGGTGTTATAGCGGAGCTTGGTGAGCACAGAGCAGTTCTTCAGGTCGGCGGGCTCGACGAAGGGGCCCGCACGTGCGGGCCCCTTCGTCGAGGGTCTGCCGAACTCTGCCGAGGGGTGATCGCTTCAGGCAGCGATCACAGGGTCGAGCACTGGCCCAGCCGGGGACCGGTCACCGAGTTGGGATTCCCGTCGTTGGTCGGCTCCGGGACGTTGCCGGAACAGATCAGGGATCCGCCGATGGTGTTGCCCTCAATCTCGGCCCGGGAGTCCTCCGGGAACGGGCCAGTACCGGTCGTCCACTGCACCTGCACCGAGCCCCCAATGTGGTTGGCGATGGCCTCCGCACCGCCGTGGTTGTTGGACAGCGCCACCGAGCCGGTGATCCTGTTGCCGGCGCAGCCGTCGTCGCCCGGATCCCCGATCACCACGAATCCGCTGGCTGTGGCGATATTCACCGATCCGGCAACCGTGCTGGCGCAGACGCCAAGCCGGGTACCGCGGGAGGACAGGATGCTGCCGTGGATCGTGGAGTTACTGATGAACAGCGCGCCACCGGAGGCACCGTGTACGGTGCCTCCGACCTGGGCGTTGACGATGCAGGTGCTTCCGTTGCCAGCGAACACCGCGGTGCGGACCGATCCGGTGATGGTCCGGGTGCAGCTCACCGTCTGGGTGGTGGACTCAAGGCTGCCCGCCAGGAAGTTGCCGTCACCGCTGTACTGGGCCGTGACGGTGTGCGTTCCGGGCAGGAGATTCGATGTGCTGATGTGAGTGTGGCTGCAGTTGGTCCCTCCGCCCGGTGACAGCGTTCCGGTGCCGAGGAGCGTGCTGCCGTCGCGGAACGCCACTGTCCCGCTTGGCGGCGAGGCCGGGTTGGTACTCGGGGCGGTGGCGCACACCGTGTCAGTGAAGGTGACGGCCTGACCGAACGTCGAGGGGCCGGCGGACGCGAGCGTCGTGGTGACAGGTCCCCTGTTGACCGTCTGGACGAGGGTCGTTGTGGTGCTGTCCTTGAAGTCGCCGTTGCCGCTGTAGGTGGCGTCCACGTTGTGTGGGCCGGGGCTGAGGGTGGTGATGCTGCTCGATGTCGCCTGTCCGGTCGTGGTGTCCACCGGCACCGGGCCGCCGAGCGGGTTGCCGTCGACCTTGAAGCTCACGGTGCCGCTGTCCGGTACGGGTGCGACCGTCGCGGTGAAGCTCACCGGCTGGCCGTACGCCGACGCGTTGGCGGAGGAGGACAGCGTGGTGTGCGTGGCCTGCGGCACGGTTTTGAAGAAGATCGCGTCGATCGGCTGCGTGGTGGCCGGATTCGTGCCCGCTGTGGTTCCGGGGAAGGCTCCGTAGAAGGCGTTGCCGACCGCTCTGAGCTGCTGGTAGTCGCCGAGTTCGCGTTGTCCGGGGGCCGTCGTGTCGGTCTTGTTCGGCGAGGCGAACGACGCCAGGACGGTGTCGGTGAAGGTGACACCGTGGTCGTCGCTGCGGGCGAGGTGCGCGGTGAAGGTGGGGAAGCCGCTGCTGTTGGTGCCGTCGGAGGTGGTGTAGAGGACACCGACCGTCCCGTCGTCGAGCACGGCGACCGAGGGGAGCGCTGCGTTGGTCGAGATGGAGACGTTGTGCTCCGTTCCGACGGTGAGACTGTTCGCGCCATCGTCGGTGAGCCGCCGGATCCTGATCTGGTTGTTGCCGGAGACGGCCGCCCCGTAGGCCACGTACACATCCCCGTTGGAGGGGTCGACGGCGGCGTGGTTGATCCCGCCGAGCAGCGCGTTGACGCCGCCGAACTTGTACGAACTCGCGGTGGGCGACGTGATGCCCTGGAAGGTGTCGGCGGTGGCCACCGCGATGCCCTGGTTGTCAGTGTCTGTGCTACTGCCACCCAGCTTCCAGTGCTTTCCGCCGTCGGCCGACCGGTTGAGACGGTAGGTGATGCTCTGCGGCCTGCCGGTACCGGTCCCGGTCTGGAAGAGGGCGTAAACCCAGCCCTTCCGCGGGTCGGTGGCCAGGCGGATGGCTGCGCTGGTGTTGGTATCCGTCACCACCGTGCCCGGTGACTGGTCCTCGGCGATGTCCACCGGGCTGGCGTTGTAGGAGACCGCAACCCGCGCCTCAGCCGGCGTACTGCGCAGATCCTCGTATGAGACGTAGACGTTGTCCTCGTCCGCGTGGTTGGGGTCGCGGTTCACCCGCAGCCAGGGCTGGTCGGCAAAGACGCGCGTGCCGCTGGTGATCTGGGTGGTGGTAGTGGAGTCGGGTTTCCAGGCCCAGGACGCGGCGTTGGTCGGGTCGGTGGTGGAGCCGGTGACCACGCGGGCGCCGGTGCAGCCATTCCCGGCAGTGTTGAGCGTGCAGGTGAGGAAGGCGCCGTAGAGCGTGCCGTTGCGGCCGTAGTCGATGGTCTGGTCCGCCGGCGTGAGGGCTCCGGCGTCGGCGAGGCCGGGCGGTTTGGGGATGCTGGCCTTGTTGTTCCAGGTCTGACCGCCGTCATCGGAGTAGAGCAGGTCAGCGTTTCCGCTGTCCCACGTGGTGTCGAACCGGGTGATGACGATCTGGTTGGGATTGGCTGGGTTGACTGCGATGGAGGGCTCCCTGCCGCCGACGCTGCTGGCACTCGCGGTTGCGTCGACGACGGACACCGGGGCGGCGCTCGCCCGGGGCTGCGCTGCCGCGTGGTTGAGCGAGTTGGGCAGGGCGCTTTTCGCGGTCTTGTTCGCCGGAGCTGTCGGGGCATCGGCCCCCCACGCCTGCGACGGGAGGAAGGCCACCGACGCTGAGGCCAGACAAAGGGAGATGGCAGCAGTCAGTGTTCCCCTGGCCACAATCGGTGCCTGCCTGAACACAGGCGAG
The DNA here is from genome assembly GCA_001550305.1 of Streptomyces diastatochromogenes. Lineage (GTDB taxonomy): Bacteria > Actinomycetota > Actinomycetes > Streptomycetales > Streptomycetaceae > Streptomyces > Streptomyces mirabilis_D. Next base: position 515 of record LRTP01000468.1, on the reverse strand, counting down.
CGTCTTCCTAGCTGCACGGGGTCCCCTCTTCGGATATACGGGCTGACCGCCAGCGTGTCGACGAGTGCAAGTCGCCAAGCGCCAGGCGCACTGCCCACCCACCCGTTCGCCTTCGAGAACCACCCAGGTAGGCCCGTGCCCCCAAGACCTTCCACCTGACGGTGCCCTTGCCGATAACGTCATCCGCGCTGGTCGGAGCCAGTGCGCGACGGTTCGCGGGATGTCGGCCGCTTCGCCGACGTACCACTCTGGTACGACTGGCGATCACCCGGGCATGATGACCGACCATGGCGTACCTGGGCATGGCGAGCGCGTTCGCGATGCTGCGGCTGCTGCCGATGAGCGATCGGGACAAGGACGTGGAGATCCTGGCTCTGCGCCATCAGATCGCGGTGCTGGAGCGGCAGCTGAACGGGCAGCGGGTGCGGTTCGACGCGGGCGACCGGGCGTTCCTTGCGGCGCTGCTTCAAGGTCTGCCGCCCGAGGTGCTGCGTCGGCGGCTGGTGGTGCGGCCC
>LRTP01000467.1 GCA_001550305.1 Streptomyces diastatochromogenes | reverse complement strand
AAGACCTGGGGGCGCCGCCCGCACAGGCGCAGCGCCGCCGTGGTGAGCGCGGCCTTCGCCGAAGCCTGCTCCGGGGGCGCGAACGGCTCCCGGTTGTCCGGGTCCACCAGCGCCAGGTACTCGCCCTCGGTGCCCTGGTAGACGTCGGGCACCCCGGGCATCGTCAGCTGGACCAGAGCGGCCCCCAGGACGTTCGCCCGGACGTGCGGGGCGAGCGAGGCCCGGAAGTCGGCCACGTGCCGCCCGGGCGGCCCGCAGGGGCCCGCCGCGACGAAGGACGCCACCGACTCCTCGTACGCGGGGTTCTGCTCGGTCCAGGAGGTGTGCAGCCCTGCTTCCCGGACGTGCTTGAGCAGTGCCCCCTGGACGCGTTGCGCGTCGGCCGGACCCAGCCCGAACACCGTCTGCCACGCGGCCCACGCCGGCTGCGGGTCGGGTACGCCCGTCGTCCCCTCGCGGGTCACCTCGGCCAGCACGTCCGCCCACCGCTCGGGGCACTGGGTGAGCACCGAGAGGGCGGCGCGGACATCGGCGCTGCGTTTGGTGTCGTGCGTGGACAGGGCGGTGCCGGTGGCGGGCCAGTCGCGCTGCACGCGCGCGCAGTAGGCGTGGAAGTCCTCCGGGGACACGGCCGGAGCGCCCGGGTTGCCGCCCACCTCGTTGGCCGACAGCAGGGGCACATAGCGGTAGAACGCGGTGTCCTCCACGGACTTCGCCCGCAGCGCGGACGAGGTCTGCGCGAACCGGGCCCGGAACTCCGCGTGCTCGGGTCCGTCACCGGCCCGCCCGAGCAGCAGGTCCCGCACGACGTCCACGGCGTGCGCCTCCTCCGGCACCGTGAAGACCGCCCGGGCCTCTTCGGCGGCCTCCTCCGTCACGACGAGGGAGGCGTCCGTGGACGGATAGGGCCGGTACACCTCGACGCGCACCAGGAGCTCCCGCAGCGCGGTGCCCAGGGCCCACGGGGCGTGGTCGCGCGGTTCCGGGTCGGGGGAGTCGGCGCACAGCCGGCTCGCCACGCGCGTGAGGCGGTCGAACTCCGTGGCAAGCTCGTGCGTGATCACCTTGTACGCCGCCCGGCGCACCGTCGCCTCCCAGCTGCCGCCCCGATCGGCCTGGGGGGCCGCGAACCGCCGGTACTGGCCGAGGAGTTCCCCCGCGCCCGCCGGGTCCGTGAAGAGGCCGTCGACGTGCCGCAGGGCGTCGTAGCCCGTGGTGCCCGCGACGGGCCAGGCGGCGGGCAGCGGCTCGCCGTCCGCGAGGATCTTCTCGACCACCGTCCAGCGTCCGCCGGTCGCCTCGTGGAGGCGGCGCAGATAGGCGTCCGGGTCCGCCAGGCCGTCCGGGTGGTCGATGCGCAGTCCCTCGACCACTCCCTCGTCGAGCAGTTCCAGGATCTTCGCGTGGGTCGCCGTGAACACCTCCGGGTCCTCGACGCGCACGCCGATGAGCTCCGAAATGCTGAAGAAGCGGCGGTAGTTGAGGTCGGTGCGGGCCAGTCGCCACCAGGCCGGGCGGTACCACTGGGCGTCGAGGAGCTCCGGCAGCGGCAGCCCCGTGGTGCCCTCGCGCAGCGGAAACACGTGGTCGTAGTAGCGCAGTACGTCGCCGTCCACCTTCAGGTGGTCGATTTCCGCGCCGAGCCGGCCCCCGAGCACCGGCAGCAGCAGCCGGCCGCCCCCGGCGTCCCAGTCGATGTCGAACCAGCGCGCGTACGGCGACTCGGGGCCCTCGCGCAGTACCTCCCACAGGGCGTGGTTGTGGCGGGGGGCCATCGCCATGTGGTTCGGCACGATGTCCACGACCAGGCCGAGGCCGTGTTCCCGTGCCGTGCGGGCGAGGGCGCGCAGCCCCTCCTCGCCGCCCAGTTCACCCCGTACACGCGCGTGGTCCACCACGTCGTAACCGTGCGTCGAGCCGGGGACCGACTCCAGGACGGGGGACAGGTGCAGATGGGAGACGCCGAGCGAGGCCAGGTACGGCACGGCGGCCTCGGCGGCCCCGAAGGGGAACTCCGGCTGCAGCTGCAGCCGGTAGGTGGCGGTGGGCGCGGCGGGTACCACCGGGGCAGGGTTCTCCCGTTCGGGACGCTCAGGTGTCATGGAAACCTACGTACCCGCCTCGTCCTCTTTCGTGTCATCGACGTACGTCCGAATGACCGGCTACGCGGGCCGTTGCAGCACGGTCAGGCTCCGGTCGAGCAGGGTCAGCCGGTCGCCGGCCTGGACCTTCGCGCCCGTGCCCGCCGCCACCCCGTCCGGGAGGGCCGTGTCGACGACCACTTGCCACTGCCGTCCGTGGTTGACCGGAACCACGAACTCCAGGGGCTTGGGCGAGGCGTTGAACATCAGCAGGAAGGAGTCGTCGGCGATGTGCTCACCGCGCGGGCCCGGCTCGGAGATCGCGTTGCCGTTGAGGAAGACCGACAGCGCCTGCGCCTGTGTGGACCCCCAGTCGCGCTGGGTCATCTCGGTGCCCGCCGGGGTGAACCACGCGATGTCGGACAGCTCGTCGTGGGTGCCCTGGACGGGGCGGCCGTGGAAGAACCGGCGCCGCCGGAAGACCGGGTGGTCGCGGCGCAGCCACACCATCGCGCGCGTGAAGTCCAGCAGCTCGCCGTCGTTCTCGGGCCACGGCACCCAGGCCAGCTCGCTGTCCTGGCAGTAGGCGTTGTTGTTGCCGTTCTGGGTGCGCGCGAACTCGTCGCCGTGGCTGAGCATCGGCACGCCCTGGGAGAGCATCAGCGTCGCGATGAAGTTGCGCTTCTGGCGGGCCCGCAGCGCGAGTACGGCCGCGTCGTCGGTGTCGCCCTCGGCGCCGCAGTTCCAGGACCGGTTGTGGCTCTCGCCGTCGCGGTTGTCCTCGCCGTTGGCCTGGTTGTGCTTGTTGTTGTAGGAGACGAGGTCGTTGAGCGTGAACCCGTCGTGGCAGGTGACGAAGTTGATGGAGGCGAGCGGACGGCGGCCGTCGTCCTGATAGAGGTCGGAGGAGCCGGTCAGCCGGGAGGCGAACTCCGCCAGCGTGCGCGGCTCGCCGCGCCACAGGTCCCGTACGGTGTCGCGGTACTTGCCGTTCCACTCGGTCCACAGGGGCGGGAAGTTGCCCACCTGGTAGCCGCCCTCGCCGACGTCCCAGGGCTCGGCGATCAGCTTCACCTGGGAGACCACCGGATCCTGCTGGACGAGATCGAAGAACGACGACAGCCGGTCCACCTCGTGGAACTGCCGGGCCAGCGTGGCCGCGAGGTCGAAGCGGAAGCCGTCGACGTGCATCTCGGTGACCCAGTAGCGCAGCGAGTCCATGATCAGCTGGAGCACGTGCGGGGAGCGCATGAGGAGCGAGTTGCCGGTCCCCGTGGTGTCCATGTAGTAGCGGGGATCGTCCGCGAGGCGGTAGTACGAGGCGTTGTCGAGGCCCCTGAAGGACAGGGTCGGGCCCAGATGGTTGCCCTCGGCGGTGTGGTTGTAGACCACGTCCAGGATGACCTCGATCCCGGCCTCGTGCAGCGCCCGGACCGCGGACTTGAACTCCAGGACCTGCTGGCCGCGGTCGCCCCACGACGCGTAGGTGTTGTGCGGGGCGAAGAAGCCGATCGTGTTGTAGCCCCAGTAGTTGTTGAGGCCCATCTCCACCAGTCGGTGGTCGTTCACGAACTGGTGTACGGGCATCAGCTCCAGCGCCGTGACACCCAGCTCCGTCAGGTGTTCGATGATCGCCGGGTGGGCGAGCGCCGCATAGGTGCCGCGCAGTTCCTCGGGCAGCGCCGGATGCTGCATCGTCAGGCCCTTCACATGGGCCTCGTAGATCACCGTGTGGTGGTACTCGGTGCGCGGGCGCCGGTCGTCGCCCCAGTCGAAGTAGGGGTTGACCACGACCGAGGTCATGGTGTGCGGCGCCGAGTCCAGGTCGTTGCGCTTGTCGGGCGCCCCGAACGGATAGCTGTACACCTCCTCGCCCCATTTGATCGAGCCACTGATCGCACGCGCGTACGGATCCAGCAGCAGCTTCGCGGAGTTGACGCGCTGTCCGCGCTCGGGCGCGTACCGTCCGTGCACCCGGAACCCGTACCGCTGCCCGGGCATGATCCCCGGCAGATACGCGTGCCGCACGAACGCGTCGCTCTCGCGCAGTTCGACCGCCGTCTCCGAGCCGTCGTCCTGCAGCAGACACAGCTCGATCCGGTCGGCGGCCTCCGAGAAGACCGCGAAATTGGTACCGGCGCCGTCGTACGTGGCACCGAGTGGATATGCCTCTCCAGGCCAGACCTGCATGGATACGACTCTTCCAGTAGTGCCGCGCCCCTGGGGGCAACTCGGAGTCGAGTCTCCCCGAAACTGAGGGAACCTCCTATGTCTTATGTCCCTCTTACCCGCTGACCAGGCATACGTCGTATGTCGAACCAGTGGGGCTCAGATCACTCCTGGAGAAACAGAGGGAGTAGGGGGAAATGTGCGCAAGATAGTGCACCGCCATCTGGGAAAGGTGGTGGCGGGTGCGGCCGTCGCGGTGGCCGGGACGGCCGTGATGGTCGGGATCACCCTTCCGGGCTCGGCGGGGGCCGATGAGAGTTCGGGCGGCCTGCGCGGCGGCAGCCAGGCCGCACAGCAGGCGGGACAGGGACAGGGGCAGACGGCCGTCGAGCCCGGTGTCGTCGAGCGGGCCCCGGCCGAGGGCGACAAGGGCACCGGCCGTGACCCGCTGACCGACGACGAGACCAAGCGGGTCGAACAGATCGCGCTGAACCGGCAGTTGCTGACCTCCGGCGAGAACGTCGAGGGGCAGCGTGGCCCGCAGCGCATCGGTGTCGACCTCGCCGACCCGGAGGAGAACGAACTCGACGACCCGAACGCGCCGCGCCGCGCCGACGTCACGTTCTACGACTACAAGGACGACACGCTCGTCACCAAGACGGTCAACCTCGGCAGCGGAAAGGTCGAGCGGACGGACACCCAGCACGGTGTCCAGCCGCCCATCAGCCGCGACGAGATGGTCGAGGCCGCGAAACTGCTGATCGCCGACCCGCTCGGCGCCGGCCTGCGGGCCGACTACAAGGACGCCACCGGCAAGGAACTCACCTCGCCCGACCAGCTGACGCTGAACAGCATGGTCTACCGGGCGACCTCCGGCGCCCAGCCCGCCCTCCTCGCGAAGTGCGGCGAGCACCGCTGCGTGAGGCTGTTCCCGAAGGTCCTGAACGGGTCCTGGATCGATGCCCGTCAACTGGTGATCGATCTGAGCGCTCGCAAGGTCGGCAAGCTCGGCTGAGCCGCGACCGACGCGCTCCCGGCGGCTGAGCCGCCTCCGTTCACTTTTCCAACCCATCTCCTTCTTTCGCATGCTTTCGCAAGGAGTCTCTTCGTCATGCGCGTGAACAGAATCAGTCGTGCCCGCAGCCGGACGGCGGTCGGTCTCTCGGTGGCCGCACTCGCCGTCGGCGCGACGACGGCCGCGGGTCCGGCCGTCGCCCAGCCCAAGGCCGCGCCCGCGGCGGCCCCCAGCTGCAGCACGGCGTACAAGATCGAGCAGAAGCTCTCCACCGGCACCACCTGGCGCATGTGCTGGCACTACGAGAGCGAGGCCGGGCTCGTCCTGGAGAACATCTCGTACCAGCCCAAGGGCGAGGCCCAGCCGATCAAGGTCCTCACCAGTGCCAAGCTCGGCCAGATCCACGTCCCCTACGACGACGGCAAGGCCGAGTACGACGACCTCACGGGCGCCGGCTTCGGCCAGGGCCTGATGAAGATGGCACCCGGCGAGTGTCCCGGCGGCACCATCAAGACCGTGAAGATCCCCAACGCCTGGGACCCGCAGCACCCGAACGTCAACGGCCTGTGCACCACCACCCGTTCGCGCGGCCACGCCTACCGCATGGAGGCCGACACGGGCAACAAGGTCTTCCAGACGCAGGGCAAGGACCTGCTGATCTACACCGTCAACAAGGTCGGCTGGTACGAGTACATCAGCGAGTGGCGCTTCCAGGACGACGGCACCATCAGCATGAACATCGGTGCCACCGGCAGCCTCTCGCCCGGCGACTACGACGCGGGCGACGGCCGCGGCTGGCCCATCGGCAAGGGCGCCAAGGCCTACGCCACCAGCCACAGCCACAACGTCTTCTGGCGGCTGGACTTCGGCCTCGACGGCTCCTCCAAGAACAAGGTCGAGCAGTACGACTCCGTGGTCAGCCCGCCCCGCAACGGCAACGAGGGCCCGACCAACAAGACCACCCTCACCAAGGTCACCAAGGAACTCGCGGGCGACGCCGCGAACATGCGCTGGTGGCGCGTCGTCAGCGACACGGGCAAGAACAAGGACGACCACGCCCGCAGTTACGAGATCGTCCCGGGCGCCACCACCAAGTACCTCGGCCGCCCCTTCACCAAGCACGACGTGTACTTCACCGAGTACAAGAAGTGCGAGCAGTTCGCCACCGACAACCTGCTCAACTGCGGCGCCGGAGCGGGTAAGTCCGTCGACACGTACGTCAACGGACAGACGCTCACTCACCCCATCGTGTGGGTCAACGTGGGCTTCCACCACATAGCGCGCGACGAGGACCAGCAGCCCATGCCCGTCCACTGGCAGGGCTTTTCCATCGCTCCGCGCGACGTCACCGCTATGAATCCGCTCACTCCGCCGGAGCTCGCCGACCAGAACGGGCATGTGGAAAACGGTAGTTGAGAAACGACCTGTCCATCGGGCTGCACCGCCCGCCGCTCCCGGAGTACCCTTCCTTGATCGTTGAGTGGGGCTGACCCACGGAAGAGCTCGGGGGAGCGGAAGGCGGTGCGCGGGTGGGCTCGGGAGGGCTGGAGTTGCCTCCTGGTGACGAGGGTCACGAGGGGAACTCCACAGATGTCCCACCCGGCGCGGTGTCCCTGGCACGGCCGATGGAGATGGGATCCATTGGACCGGAACTGGACTGGGGCGCCGACGCCTGGCGTGAGGTGCGTACGCGCGCCCAGCGAGCCGGCCGTGCCTATATCTGGCTGAACCTGGTCGAACAGCGGCTGCGCGCGGTCGTGGCCGCTGTTCTGCGTCCCATCTACGAACCCGTCCACGGCGACGACTGGGTGGTCGCCGCCGCCGGACCCGCGGGGCAGGAGTGGGTGCAGCGCGCGGTCGCCGTACGCGAAGTCAGCCGCCGCAAGGGCTACCTGCTCGACCCGGCCGACGACAACGTGCTCAGCTTCCTCACCCTGCCGCAGCTGCGCGAGCTGATGGTGCAGCACTGGCCGTGCTTCGAGCCCTACTTCGACGAGCGCCGGGACGTCGAACTCGCGCTGGACGAACTGGAAGTCACCCGGAACGTGGTCTCCCGCAACCGGGCCCTGTCCGAGGCGGTCCTGGGCCAGGCCGAGCGTGCCGCGGCCAAGCTCCTGGAGATCCTCGGCGCCGGCGGTGACGTGCCCTCCGCGCGCCGGCTGCCCGTCGACGCCGTCGAGGACCTGGTCGGCGACCGGTACGCGGACGTGGTCGGCGTGCACTCCGACCGGGTGCGGCTGCTGCGCCAGTTCCCCGCCGAGGATCTCTTCGGCGGCGCCCGCCGCCTCGACGCCATCGGCATCGGCCTGAACCTGCTGGTGCAGAACTTCTCCGGGCGGCGACTCGTACGCCTCGCCGAGACGGGCTGCCGGGTGCGGCTGCTCTTCCTGAACCCGGCATCCAGCGCGGTCAAGCGGCGCGAGCGTGAACTCGGTCTCAAGCGGGGCGAGTTGAGCCGAGCCGTGGAGATGAACATCCTGCACATGCGGCGGGTACGGGCCCGGCTGCGCGACCCCGACGCGTTCGAGATCCAGGTGTACGACGAGACGCCACGCTTCACGGCGTACCTCGTCGACGGGGACGGCTCCGACGGCATCGCGATCGTGCAGTCGTACCTGCGCCGTGCCCGCGGTATGGAGGCACCGGTGCTGGTCCTGCGCGGCGGCGGCCGGGTGGTCAAACCGGACGAGATAGGAGAAGAAGGGCTCTTCCCGACATATCGCGAGGAGTTCGAGGTGGCCTGGGCGGATTCGCGCCCGGTGTCCTGAAATGTCGCCCCGACGGGGGCGTGACGTGGTGTCCGGCGCGGGAAGCGGAACGCGGTCCTCGGACTGTCAGTGGCTCGTGCGATCGTGGAGACCACTGGGGGAAAGCACCACGAAGAAGGGGGGCCGCCCATGGGCTGGCACCGGGAGCTGCTGATCGGCTTCGACCTGGAGACGACCGGGACCGATCCGCGCGAGGCGCGCATCGTCACGGGTGCCGTGATCGAGGTCAAGGACGGAGAGCCGATAGGGCGCCGTGAGTGGCTGGCCGATCCGGGCGTGGAGATTCCGGCGGACGCGGTGGCGGTGCACGGGATCTCGAACGAGCGGGCGGCAGCGGAGGGCAGGCCCGCCGACCAGGTCGCCGACGCGATCGCCGGCGTCCTCACCGGGTACTGGAAGAGCGGCGTCCCGGTCGTGGCGTACAACGCGGCCTTCGACCTGACCCTGCTCTCCGCCGAACTGCGCAGGTACGGGCTGCCGTCGTTGCGCGAGCGGCTCGGCGGGACCGACCCCGCCCCGGTCGTCGACCCGTACACGATCGACCGCTCCGTCGACCGCTACCGCCGAGGCAAGCGCAACCTCGAAGCGGTCTGCACGGAGTACGGCGTGTCGCTGGACGCCGCCCACGACGCCTCGGCCGACGCCCTCGCCGCGGCCCGGCTCGCCCGTGCGATAGCCGACCGCCACCCGAAGGTCGCGGCCCTCGGCCCGGCGGAGCTGCACCGCCGCCAGATCGAGTGGTACGCCGAGTGGGCGGCCGACTTCCAGAGCTTCCTGCGCCGCAAGGGTGAGACGGACGCGGTGGTCGACGGGACATGGCCGATGCGGGACCTGGCGGACCAGAAGGTCTGACCGGACCCGCGCCGTACGCGCGCCGTACCGGGCCCGGTCGGACGGCCCGCGCTGTCCGGGGAGCCCGGAAAGGTCGGCCGGGAAGCGTCAGAAGGGGTACCAGCGCACGGTCTCGTCCCCGTCCCGCAGCGACGCCACCCGTCGCTCGAACTCGGCCAGGGCCTTCGGGTTGCTCGGCGCGTGCTGGGCCACCCAGGCGCAACTGGCGGTCTCGCGGGCGCCCCGGAGCACCGAGCAGCCCTCCCATGCGCGCACATCCCAGCCGTAGACCTCGGTGAAGGAGTCGTACGCCTCGGCGGGCAGCCCGTAGCGGTCGCGGGAGAGGGCCATGACCACCAGGTCGTGCTCGCGCAGATCGGCGGAGAAGGTCTCCAGGTCGACCAGGACCGGGCCGTCGGGACCCACGTGCACATTGCGGGGCAGCGCGTCGCCATGGATGGGGCCCGGCGCGAGATGCGGGGTGAGCGCGGCCGCGGCGTCCGCGAAGCCGTCGCGCCGCGCCCGCAGATAGGCCGCGTCT
>LRTP01000466.1 GCA_001550305.1 Streptomyces diastatochromogenes | reverse complement strand
CGACCCGCTACGACAAGACCGCCGAGTCCTACCAAGCAGCCGTCACCCTCGCCTCGCTCCTGATGTGGGCGTGATATTTGACGACAACTCCTAGGTCGGTGCCCAGGTCGAGGGCGCCGAACTGAGCGGGCACGCCGTCAGTCTGAGAGGCCGTCATGACAGCGGTGGTGGCACCCGAGCACCTGACGTCCGTGCACCCACCGTCAGTGCGCGGCCGGCGCGGGAGGTGGGAAAGGTTCTTCTCAAGATCTGTCCTCCCGTGATCGGTCGATGGCCTCCGTCGTGCGCGCACCTTGCTGAAGGCGGAGCGCCGAACCTTCACACGTATCCGGACGCCGTCAGGTGCTCTGGCTTCAGTAACGAGTAGTCAACGCTGTCGAGCCACACCCTCAGATGACTGAAGCGGCACATGTCGATCGCGGCCGACACCGAGAGCTCGGTGCCCGCCGACGTATGTGAGCACCGCTGGCGGGTGTGGTCTCGAGCGACCCAGAACCCATGACCGAACCATCGAAAGCGAGATCACAGCCATGGACATGAAGCTGGAAGTCGTCATTCTGCCCGTCTCCGACGTGGACCGAGCCAAGGGCTTCTACGTGGAGCAGCTCGGCTGGCGCCTCGATGCCGACTTCCCGATCAACGACGGCTACCGGATCGTGCAGGTGACCCCGCCCGGCTCCGAGTGCTCGATCATCTTCGGGGAGGGCCTCACCCGGCAGGAGGCGGGCACGCTCCACGGCCTCCAGCTGACCGTCACCGACATCGTCAGGGCCCTGGAGGAGCTGACCTCCCGCGGTGTGGAGGTCTCTGGCCCCTTCCGCGACGAGACCGGCGCCTTCCACCACGCCGGTGACTCCCACCGAGTGCCCGGCCTGCACCCCGAGCGGGTCAGCTACGGCACCTTCGCCGCCTTCAAGGACCTCGACGGCAATGAGTGGTTCCTCCAGGAGGTCACCGAGCGCGCCCCCGGCCGCTGAGAGCCACCACGGACCACGGCACCCATCCGACCGGCATCCAGCCACTGGAGGACACGTGACGACCGAGAACATCCGCACGTACGACGTCATAGTGATCGGCGCGGGTCCGGTCGGCGAGAACGTCGCGGACCGTACCACCGCCGCGGGCCTGAGCACCGTCCTCGTGGAGAGCGAACTGGCGGGCGGCGAGTGCTCGTACTGGGCCTGCGAACCCAGCAAGGCCCTGCTGCGCCCCGCCCTGCTCCGCGCCGACGCCATGCATGTCCCAGGTCTCGACCCCGGTGTCAAGAACCCGCTGGACGTCGAGGCCGTCCTGGCGCACCGCAACCGCATGTCCACCGACTGGAACGACGAGGGCCAGGTCGAGTGGATCAAGTCGGCCGGCATCGACCTGCTGCGGGGCCACGGACGGCTGGCGGGGGAGCGCGAGGTGTCCGTGGAGACGCCCGAGGGCGACACCGTCCGCCTGCGGGCCCGGCACGCCGTCGCCGTGTGCACCGGCAGCCGCGCGGACCTGCCCCCGCTGCCTGAGATCGAGAACCTTCGGCCCTGGACCAGCCGGGAGGCGACCAGCGCCCAGCAGCCGCCGCGGCGCCTCGTGATCGTCGGCGCCGGTGTGGTGGGCGTTGAGATGGCCACCGCCTGGCAGGCCTTGGGCAGCCGGGTGAGCCTGCTCGCCCGGGGGGACAGGCTGCTGCCCCGGCTGGAGCCCTTCGCGGGCGAGCTGGTCACCGAGCGCCTGCGGGAGGCCGGTGCGGACGTACGGTTCGGCATCTCCGTCGTCGGCGCGGAGAGGGTGGACGACGGAGAGGTCCGTGTCACTCTGTCGGACGGCGGTGAGATCACCGCCGACGAGATCCTCTTCGCCACCGGCCGCGCCCCGCGTTCGGAGGACATCGGGCTCGACACCGTGGGACTGAAGCCGGGTGACTGGCTCGCCGCCGACGACAGTCTCACCGTCACCGCCGTCCCCGGGGACTGGCTGTACGCCGTCGGCGACGTCAATCGTCGGGCCCTGTTCACCCACCAGGGGAAGTACCAGGCGCGCATCGCCGGTGCCGTGATCGCCTGCCGGGCCCGAGGTGAGCGGCTGGACACCGGCCGCTGGGCTCCGCACAGCGGTACGGCCGACATCGAGGCCGTCCCCGGCGTCGTGTTCACCGACCCCGAGGTCGCCTCTGTGGGCCTGACCGTCAGCCAGGCCGAGCGCACCGGTCGGGCCGTCGAGGTCGTCGACTACGAGATCGGTCACCTCGCGGGCGCCGTCCAGTACCGGCCCGACTACCGGGGCCGGGCCCGGATCCTCTTCGACCGGGACCGCCAGGTCGTCGTCGGCGCCACCTTCGTCGGACCGGGCGTCGGCGAGCTGCTGTACTCGGCCACCGTCGCCATTACCGGAGAGGTGCCCGTCGAGCGTCTCTGGCACGCCGTACCCGCCTTCCCCACCATCAGCGAGGTGTGGCTGCGCCTGTTGGAGACGAGGCGGGACTCATGACCACCGCACGGGACCTCGCGCTCATCACTCTGGGCATGCCGACCGACCTGCCCGTGGCGCAGGGCGCCCTGTCCCTCGCGCTCGCGGGGGCCGAGGCGGTCGATCTCCTGGAGAACGGGGCGCTGAGCCTGGACGGCGACCGCATGGTGCCCGGCCCTCGGGTGGCGACGGGTGACCGCCTGCTGGACCAGGCGGACGCCTCGCTCACCCGGAGGGAGCCGTACGAGACGGTCGACGACAGGCTGTGGCGCCGCGGCAGCGAGCTCGCCGCGGCCTACGTCGACGACCTGGAGCGGGCCGGGCTGCTCACCCACCCACGGGGCCACAGGTTTTGGCTGGGGTCCGCGCGGCCCGTCCTGGCCGATTCGCAGGCGCGACGTGGTGCGGAGGGAGGAACGCAGGTTGTCCGGCGACCCCGTCTCGCCGCTCTGCTGGCAGCCGCAGGGATCGGGGCGGACCCGGCCGAGGCCTACGAGAGCCTCGACGCGGACGCGGTCACGACGGCGCTGGCCGCGGTCGGCGGCGCGGTGACGCAGCTGGAGGCCATACGTCTGCGGCATGACAACGAGAACGCCGCGTTCGACAACGTGTGGCGGGGATAGGTCGCTGCAGCGGGGGTGCGCCGACGGGTGTCGTCACATCGGTGAGTGGGGTTTTCACACCTACGTCATGGGGAGAGGACGGCGACGGCCGGACCGGGACCCGACGAGGACATGTTGCCTGGGGTGCCTTGGGACTTCGCTGCCTTGGCGGGGCCTCCCAGGGCGCCCGTCAGCTGATCGACCGTCGGCTCCTTAAGGCGGGGTGACAACCCCGGGTGAACCCTTTCCCCCTGGAGGTCCGTGGAGGTAAGGGGGAACAGAGGAAGCCCGGGCGGGATCTTTCCGTCCGTCGGCTCCGTCGGCTCCGTCGGCTCCGTCGTGAGGAGGCTGCCCGCTCGTGAAGATCGGTATCGGGCTCGAAGACCTCGACCGTCGCCCGTACGGCACCGACTCGACGAACTCACGCTCAGCCCGACCGCTGACGACCTCGACCAGGTGGCACGGCTTCTGTGAGGAGGAACCCTGGGCACACACCCTGAGGTGCCTCACCCGTCCCGCGTGGCGGGCTGTGTCGCACGAAGTGCAGAGCAGTGCCCGGCTGCGGACCACTGCCCGCGGGACGAGCGCAGGTGTCAGTCGGAGCTGTCCGCCTCGCCCCGCTTCACCAGGGTGTACATGACGGAACGCTGCTGCTTGTGACGCCTGATACGTCCCTTGGCGACCAGGGATTCGATGGTGTTCCGCACCACCTGCGGTGTGGGGTTGCGGTCCGGGTGTTTCTCGAGGAGTTCGTCCCGCAACTCCTTCGCCAGACGCGGCTCGTCGTACTGGCCGAGCAGGTCCGCCAGCAGGTCACCGAGCAGAGGCCGGCGCGACTTCCCCTTCGCGCCGGCCTTCGCCGTCTGGCCGGCCGGAGTGGTCTTGGCCGATGTGGTCTTGGCCGATGTGGAGCGCCGCGCAGCAACTCCGGCGGGGGCCTGCTTCGCCTTTGCGGCGACGGGCTTGTCCTGCAACTGCTCGGGCAGACGGGACGCGTCCGCGAAACCCTCGTACCGCTCGGCGAGGTTGAGGATGTCCGACAGGAGGGCTTCCTCCTGCTTCAACACCGTGATCCTCTCCGCCAGCTCCCGCTGTTTCTGGCGGTTCTCCTCCAGGTCCTCCGCGGCTTGTGCTACGTACCGCGATCGGAGCGTGGAGGCTGATTGGCTGGTCACACCGTTCACTCCCTCGCTATGGATGACGTTGCGCATGGTACCCACGCCGAGGGTCCCGTGCGGATAAGTGTCAACGCCAGATGGTCCGTCTGGCATGCCCACTCTTCACGATAGGCGCTGATGTGCCTGCGCATATAGGAAGTGTGTGCCCTCTTCGACCTCCCGAGGGTTCGGCGACGTCACTCGCACGAGGTTCCCCCCCCGTACATACTGCTCGGTAAGTATGTCGTCGAACCGCCGCCCTGACGACCCTTGGTGGACCGTTGTATGCGCCGGCCGCGGGACGAGTGCGGGTGTCGGCCGCCCCTCGGATCCCGGGTCAGTCCACCTGGCGGCGGCGTGCTGGCGGGCCGTCAGAGCAGCCTCCTTGGCCGACCGTGGTGCACAGGCCCGGTGGGGCGCGGCCGACCGACAGGCCCATGAGAGCGTCGGCCACCGGGGCGCCCAGGGCGAGCCACAGTTCCGGCACGGAGGTCCACTGCCCCGACGCCCGCCACGTACACCCTGACGTCCGCGCACACCCGGCGAGGAACTCCCCGCCTGTGGCGCGCTCTGGGTGCCTCCCCGGCCGACGGCACCTGACGCGCGCGGCTACCCCGCCACCCGGACCACCGACTTGCCCGGGCCGGGAGCCCCCTGCCCGGCGATCATGTCGGGCACATCGATGAACGAGTGCACCGTCCCCACCAGGGTCGTGATCGTCTGCTCCGCGGCCAGACGTGTGAGCCGGCTCCACACGGCGGCCTCGACGTCCGGGTCCTTGTCGTGGCCCGCCAGCACGCCCACCGCCGGGTAGGTGCGCAGCAGTATGTCGACCGAGTCCAGGGGCACGGTCGTCCCGACAGCGAGCCCGATCACGGCGATCCGGCCGCCCCGCGCGATGCTCTTGAGGGTGGTGGCGGCCGTCTCGCGGCCGACCGGATCGTAGATCAGGTCCACCCCGCGTTCGCCGGTGATCTCGGTGACGCGCGCTGTCAGATCCTCCGTCCGGTGATCGATGACGTGGTCCGCGCCGTGGCGCGCGCAGAACTCCGTCTTGGACCTGCCGCCCGCCACAGCGATCACGGTGGCGCCCAGGGCCTTGCCCAACTGCACTGCCGCGGCGCCGCTGTTCCCGGCGGCGCCGAGCACGAGCAGGCTCCGGCCGGGTTCGACGGGGGCACGCTCGACCAGGCCGGCGTAGGCGGTCCGGAAGGCGATCGGGAACCCACCCGCCTCCTCGTCCGTCATGCCCGAGGGCACCCGGACGGCCGACACCTCACGCAGATATGTGTACTGCGCTCATCCGCCCCACCCCTCCAGGAACCCGGTGATTCGCGTGACGCGGTCGCCGACCGCGAACCGTGAGCCCGGCGGTACGGCGACAACCTCCCCTGTGGCCTCCTCGCCCAGCCCGAAGGGGGGATCACCGAGCAGCGGGAAGCGCCCCGTGGCCCTCAACAGGTCGGGAAATCCGGTGCCCGCCGTGCGCACCCGGATCAGCACCTGGCCGGGTTTCGGCTCCTCCCAGGTCATGTCCTGCAGCCGGACCGCCTCACGCGGCGTGCCGAAGCGCTCGACGCGCCAGGCTTTTCGCGAGAACATCCCCTGAACACAGGGACAGGTGAATCCGCCATGGTCAGCGGTCCGCGTCCGTCGTGATCAGCCGGGCCAGTTCCTCGGGCACGGACAGGAAGGGCGAGTGGCCGGCCGCGATCCGGTACGACCGCTCCGAGCGGGCCGCCATCTGCTCCTGGAACCCGGGATCCACTGCCCGGTCCTGCTCGCAGACGATGTACGCGGCTGGCACGGCCTTCCAGGCGGCCGTGGTCAGGGGCTCGCTGAAGGACTTCACGGTCTGCAGCACCAGCCGGTCGACGGCTTGCCGCGCGACATCGTCCGGGATGTCCGCGTACAGGTGGCTCCCGGGGTCCTCGTGGGCCGGCAGGGTGCCGGTCCTGCCGCTGGGCAGCGCGCCGCCGCTCAGCCCCGAGAGGGACTCCCCCTCCTCCAGTTGGAACGCGGAGACGTAGATCAGACGGGATACGTTGGGAGCGGCGGCCTCGGTCGCGGGCAGCCCGCCGTAGGAGTGCGCGAGGACCGTCACCGGCCCGTCGAGGCCGGCCAGCTTCTCGCGGATGACGCGGGCGTCGTCGTACATTCCGGCGGTGTTGTCCGGGTCGGCCGACGCGCTCGGCAGGTCGACGGTCTCCACCCGCCAGCCGAGCGCGGTGAGTTCGGGAGCCAGCAGCTCCCAGCACCAGGAGCCGTGCCAGGCACCGTGGACGAGCAGGATGACGGGGTCGTTGTGCGCTGCGCTGGTCATGCGGGGCAGGACTTTCTCGAAGCGAACCTTGGGTCCGGTGGTGGGCGGATGCCTCGGCCGAGGGGGCCGGGCGGCAGACATGTGCTCCTGATAAGGGGTCACATATGAAGGGGCATATGTCCCGCTCGACCCTCGCCAGCCTAGGGACCATGCCGAGCGGCGGCCATGCTCGGGCGTCCGGCGGACTTGCGTGAGCGTTCCGCACCGCGAGAGTTGTCGTTCCCTCGGGCTCCGCCTGGGGGACGTCGTGCGCCGCTGTATGTTGAAGAAGCCGCAGGTTCTGTCAGCCCTGTGCAGCCGCGGGGCCAGGACATGCCGGGCGGCCCGGAAAGGAAGCCGCGTGGACCCCTTGGAAGACGTCCTCGCGCTGCTGGACACCCGCGGTCACCTCTCCGCCGGCCTGGTGGCGGGCGGTGACTGGGCCGTGGAATTCCCGCCGCCTCCAGGTGTGAAGTTCAACGCCGTGCGGCGCGGAAGGTGTCTTCTGGAGGTCGACGGGGTGTCGGCGTCCATCGCGTTGTCGGAGGGCGACTGTTTCCTCCTGACCCGCAGACGTGGCTTCACGCTCCGCAGCGGTCCGCAAGTGCCGTCTGTCGCGGCGGGTCCTCTCTTCGCGCGGGCCGATGCGAGGGTGGCCCGGGCCGGCGGCGGCGACGAGGTGCATCTTCTCGGGGGTCGCTTCTCCTTCGGCGCCCGGGCCCAGGGGCTGCTGCTGGACGGCCTTCCGCCGGTCATCCACCTGCCGGCCGGTACGGGCCGGGCACAGACGGTGCGCTGGGTGCTCGACGCGATCGACGAGGAACTACGGCACCGGCGGATGGGAGCCACCCTGGTCGCGGAGCACCTCGCGATCGTCATGCTCGTGCACGTTCTGCGCTCCCATCTGGAGAGCGAGGCCGGCACCGGCCCTGGCTGGCTCGCGGGCCTGGCCGACCCTGCGGTCGCCGCGGCGCTGGCCTGCGTACACCGGGATCCGGCGCACCCATGGACCGTCGCCGAACTGGCCCGGGCGGGATCGGTCTCCCGTACCGTGCTCGCCACACGGTTCAAGAAGGTGGTCGGCCAGGCGCCGCACGAGTACCTAACGGCGTGGCGGATCGAACTCGCGGCCAAGCAGCTGCGCAAGGGGGAGGGGACCGTAGCCTCCATCGCGCAAGCGGTTGGCTACAGTCCGACAGCGCCCTGAGCACCGCGTTCAAACGTGTCATGGGGACGTCACCCCGGCATTACCGGGAACACCCGGAGTCTGCGGACATGGCGCAGATATGCTGACACATGTCTCTGGTGATATGTTCCGTGATCGGCCAGTCCGAGTGACCCACGTGTTTCTCTCTGCACGGGTGTGAAGGCTGCACGCGCGCACGGAAGGGTCGTCTCTCTTCGTTCCACCGGAGACGCCATTCTTCGGCGGCTTGCGGAACTTGTTCATCAACATTCCCCGAGCGCGCATGACGGACCGGCGCCCCTCAAAGACCTCTGCGCCGGCTGACCCCCGCGCTCGCCGGGGCCATGCGCGGCTCAGGTCAGGAGGTCAGCGTGCGGTCACGGCGGGCGCGGACTTCTTGCGCGCGCGGTACGCGGCGGCCTTGATCTTGTTGCCGCAGGACTCCATGCCACACCACTGGCGCCGCATGCCCCGGGAGCGGTCGATGTAGACCCGGGTGCACTCGGGGTTGCCGCATTCCTTCATCAAGGGGACGTCCGGGCCGCTGAGCAGTTCCACGGCCTGCCGGGCGACGGTCGCCAGCGCCTGCTCGGGCGTCGCGTCGGTGTGCCGTCCGGCCACGGTGAGCTGCGGCGTCGCGGGGGGCTTGCGCGCGGCGGCGTTGAGTACGGCGAGTGCTTCGCGGTTGAACTCCTCGCCGAGACGGCGGTCCGTGACGAGATGGTAAATGGCCTCGCGCACGGTCGTGGCCTCCCGGACGTCGTCCTCCTCGCCGGGAGTGATCGTGTCCACCAGCCCGGACTCCAGGTACCAGGCATTCAGCCGCTCCGGCGTCACGAACATCTCGAACCGGGTCGAGCGTCGGGCCCGGAGGGTGGCCGCGAAGTCGAGGGCCGGGTGCCCGCATACGAATACATGGTCAAGATTCACATCACCATCTTGACAGGTGACTCCTGTCGAGCGCAAGAAGCGTCACCGTTCCAGGCGGTGCTTCCGCGCGACAGCGTGAGCGAGATCGTACGGCACCTCGCGCGGTCCGCGCCGGTCAGGACCGTAGACGGGCGCGGACCGCGAGCGGGCCCGGCTCAGGACCCGGAGCAGGCCGGTGCCGCCTCCTCTTGCCGCCGGTCGCGTCCCGGTTCCAGACGGAGTTCGCGGCCCTGCCACCGCCGGCGCAGCCAGCGGTCGTGGCTCGCCACGACGATCGCGCCGGGGCCGGGACCCAGTGCGGCCTCCAGTTCGTCGCACAGGGTAGGGGCGAGGTGGTTGGTGGGCTCGTCGAGCAGCAGCAGTTGGGGCGGGCGGGCCACCAGGAGGGCCAGCGCGAGCCGCCGGCGCTGCCCCACGGACAGCTGCCCGACCGGCTTGTCCAGGTCCGTCTCGTGCATCAGGCCGAGCGAGCCGAGCGGCACCTTCTCGGCCCGCTGCGCGCCCAGTGACTGCTCGTAGGTGTCCCGGACGGTGCGACCGGGCCGCACGAACACGGTGTCCTGGGTGAGCAGCCCCACCGTCAGCCCGCGCCGCCGGTGCACCTCGCCCTCGGCCGGGAGACGTCCGGCGAGCACGGCGAGCAGCGTGGACTTGCCCGCCCCGTTGCCGCCCGTGATCAGCAGCCTGTCCGTCGCCGACACCTCCAGGCCGTCCAGCGCGAGTCGGCCGGGCACCCGCACGCCGTGCAGGGACACCAGGGGCCGCGAGCCCTCCGCGGCACGCGC
>LRTP01000465.1 GCA_001550305.1 Streptomyces diastatochromogenes | reverse complement strand
AGCGGGAGGCTGGCGCCGGACCGAAGTACGGCCTGGTCTTCACTGACCGGGTGCTGGTCACCCTGGTGCACCTGCGCACTGGGCTCCCGCACGCCGCCCTGGCTGAGCTGTACGGCACCGCTCGCTCCACCGTTTCCCGCGCCATCGGCGAGGTCCGGCCGTTGCTGGCGTCGCGCGGCTTCGCCGTCCCCGACCGCCCCAGGGTGCGGTTGCGCACCCTGGCGGACGTGTTCGCCTACGCGGAAGCCGAGGGGATCACGCTGCGGATCGATGGAGCGGAGACCCAGGTCCGCCGGCCCAAGGCCAACCGGCCCGGACGGCGGGCCTTCGTCTCAGTGTCGACGATCGCGATTTTCCCCAGGGCTAACGTCACGTAATTCCCCACCTCCCTGGGGCGTCGGGGATATCAGGCCATGTCCCCGCTCGGCCTTCCGTTCTGCTGCGGTCCTAGGTCGAAGGTCGGTGGGCGTGGGGCCCGGGCCGGTGGCTCGATCGGTCCGCTGGTCTTGATCGCTGCCGAGCCTGCTGATTGGCTGGCCAGCATGACTGATCTTGGACCCGTCTCCTGGCCACCTGCCCCGATCAGGACCGAGAGACTCGTGCTCCGTGAGCCCGAGGCCCGGGACCGTGCGGCGGTCATCGAGCTGCTGGCCTCACCAGAGGTGGGCACCTACCTCGGTGGCCCTCGACCGCGTGACGAACTCGAGCGCGAGATGCCCGGGGCGCCCAGCGGGCGCCCCGGCCTTTTCATAGTCGATCTCGACGGAGCGATGATCGGCCAGATCACGCTCACCAGAGCAACGGGGCACATTCGTCAGGCTGCCGGGGAGGCCGAGCTCGGCTACCTGTTCCTGCCGGAGGCGTGGGGATGCGGGTATGCCGCCGAGGCATGCGCAGCGGCACTCGACTGGTTCGCCGGCGCGCTTCCCGGCGAACCAGTGGTGCTCGCCACCCAGACTGCCAACGTCCGCTCGATGCGCCTCGCGGCGAAGCTGGGGTTCATCGAGGTAGAGCGGTTTGAGGACTACGGCGCCGAGCAGTGGTTCGGCAGATTGATGTCACCGGATGGGATGGGATAGCCGCTCCCGCCCCCGGCTCGTTCCGGTGCTCGGCTTACTTGGCCCGAGATTTGGCAGGCTTGTCCACGAGGTTCCTGGGCCGCTTGTTGGGGCGGTAACTGGGGCCGTTCATGATGACCTGGTGGCTGGCGTTGATCAGGCGGTCCAGGAGCGACTCCGCGACGACGGGGTTGGGAAAGAGCGGATACCAGTCGCTGGGTGCCCTGTTGCTGGTGATGATCAGGGACCTGCCTTGCCGCTCGGAGACGAGTTCGTAGAGGTCGTCGGCCTGGGACGGGGACAGCTGGCGCATGGCGAAGTCGTCGAGGATGAGCACGTCGGGCCGGATCAGTTCGCGGATGCGCTTGTCCCAGGTGCGGTCCGCGTGGCCGCCGGCGAGCTCGGCCAGGATCCGGCTGGTCTTGGCGAAGCGGACGTTGGCGCCCTGGCGGACGGCCTGGTGGCCGAGCGCCTGGGCGACGTGTGTCTTCCCGACGCCGACGGGTCCGAACAGAATTACGGACTCACCGGAGTGGAGCCAGCGCAAGGCCGCGAGGTCACGGATCTGAGCGGCGGGCAGCTTCGGGGAGGCGCTGAAGTCGAAGCCCTCCAAGGTGGCCTGTTGCTCGAACCTCGCTCTGCGCAGGCGCCGTTCGAGGGCGACGGACTCGCGGCGGGTGATCTCGTCCTGGCAGAGGACCTGGAGGAAGTCGAGGTGTCCGAGTTCGCCCTTCTGGGCCTGGGTGAGGCGGGCGTCGAGCGTTTCCAGCATCCCCGACAGCCGCAGGGTCTTGAGCGAGTCGCGCAGGGCGGTGGTCATCACGCTCATCGCACGGCCTCCTCGGCGTCACCGTGGTCCTGGTCGTCGTGGACGTCGCCGGGCGACTGGGTGGGGACGGTGGCGGCGAACAGGCCCTCGGCTCCGTGCAGGAAGGCCGCGGCTCCGGCGTCGCCGGTCTCCGGCTCCGGATCGGTCTCGGTGCCGGCGACCAGGATCCCTTTGACGGTGCGGTGGGACGGGTCGCCGACCGTGATCGCCTTTCTGCAGGCTGCTTCCAGACGGGCGTCGCCGTACTTCTTGCGCAGTCCGAGTACTCCCTGGGCCGCGCGGAGCCGGTAGAGGGCGTTGACTTCCAGCAGCTGGTCGATCACCTCCCGGCAGGCATCGCCGACCTGCGAGGCTTGGCCGCGGCACCAGATCGGTGTTCTCATCTGAAAGGCGATCTTCTCGAGCGGGTAGTCGTTCTTGTCGGTGCGCTTGCCCTGTTCCAGGGCGGCGTGGGTCTTGACCAGTTCGCCCTCGTGGAAGATCTGGACCATGGTGGCGGTGGAGCGGACATCGACCCGGCGGCCGATGAGCTTCCAGGGCACCGAGGAGAGGGTGCGGCCGACCTTGACGTGAATGTCCGTCCCCACCAGGGCAGTTGACCATCTCGCCAGTACGAACGGCGTCTCGGGCAGAGGGAGGAGGGCCTTGGCCTCCACCGCCTCGAACACCGACAACGGCTTCGCGCCGCCCAGCGGCCGGCACTGCCGCCGGCCTGCGACATTCGTTGCCCAGAGCAGGGCCTCAGCCTGCATGAGCTCGAGCGAGGTGAACTGGCGCCCGCTCCAGAACGAGTCGCGGACATAGGGCATGGGCCGCTCCACTCTGGGCTTGTCCTTCGGCTTCGACGCGCGAGCAGGATCCACCAACGTCCCGTAGGTGGAGGCGAGTTCGGCGTATGACCTGTTGATCTGCGGGTCGTAGAGGTCCGGCTTGTCCACCCCGGTCTTCAGGTTGTCCGGGACCAGGCGCCGCGGGACACCACCGAAGAAGCGGAAGGCTTCCGTATGCGCGAGGGTCCAGGCGTGCTGGTCCATGTGGACGACTGGGCGGACGAACATGTGCCGTGAGCTGGGCAGGACCGTCACGAACGCCCAGATCCGGTGCCGTTTCCCTGTGGTTGGGTTGATCCACTGTCCCAGGAAGCCGTAGTCGATCTGGGATTCCGAGCCCGGCTCGACATCATCCCTCAGCACCGTAACCTTCGAGCGTGCCGCCTCGTAGGGCAGGTTCTCGTGCACCCAGCGGCGGAACGTCGACAAGGACACCCTCAGCTTGCCCTCGTCCCGCAGCCGTTGATGGATCGTGGTGACCGTCGTGGTCTCCAGCAGGGACTTGACGTAGTCGCGGTGCGGTTCGATCTCTCCCCACCGGACCTGGTTCAGCTTCCGGCTGGCCAGCTCCGGGAACCAGTTCTTGAGCAGCTTGGCCCAGTCCGTGTCGCTCATAGGCGGCCCCCCCGGGGCGATCCCGGCCTCCTCCGCCGGCGCCAGGTACTTCCTGACCGTCTTGCGGTCCACCCCCAGCGAGGCGGACACCTGACTCTTCGAGCGGCCCGCGTACCAGTGCACGTAGATCTCGACGATGTCGACCACGGTGAACGTTCTCCTTGCCATCCGGTGTGTCCGTCGACCTCTCGGTTCGCAGGTCGAGGGACCGCGACGTTTCCGAGAGGGCCAGGACCCTCAACCCGGCACCGGCATGCCCATGGGGAACTCGACGGATTCGCAAGAAAGATCCAACAGTGAATCAAACCACCTGAAACAGGGAATACCGGGCCAGTTCGAGAGCGGTCACGAGCAGCATCAACGGTCAGCGTCTCCATGGGGAATCGTGACCGCCAAGGTGAGGAATTACGCGACGCTGATCATGCAGATCGTGGGGAATTGTTTGACCGCTGACACATGCACGACCAGACCGCAATGCGCACTGAGGGCATCGCCGAACAGCTCCGGCTCCGTCCGAAGGTGAGAGCTGAGGTCGACGAGGGCTATCGGGGCCTGGCCAATGAGTTCCCCGACCAGGTCAGTGCCCCGCCGAAGAAACCGAAGGACGACGCACCGCTTGGCGAGCAGCACGCATGGCGGGAGATGCGCCGTCGGCAGTCCTCAGCCCGGATCTGCGTTGAGCACACCAATGCCGAACTGCGGCAGTGGCGCCCGCTCCAGCGATACATCGGTCGGCGCGAGGACTACGCCGAAACCCACGTCGTGATCGCCTCACTGGTCTCGGACCGCTCTGCCCGCCGGGTAACCCGCCGCAAGCCGAGCACTGAACTGGTGCTCGCCCGACAGGCGACCTATTGATCAACTACCAGCCGATCTGCCAGGCCAGCACGCCCCGACCTCAATCGCGGACCGAGTCGTTAGCTGATCAGAGACGCTACCGAAACCGCCAAGGCGCTCAGCAGGACGATGTGACCGCACCCTCGGCGGCCGCTTCGGACTGCTCCTTACGCCGCTTGAACGACGGGAGCGCGGGCACGGTGAGGAAGCCCTCGGCACGGGCGCTGGCGATGCCGATGCGCGGAAGATCGCCGCTCTTGGCGAAGAGGAGGAAGCGGGGCTCCCAGACCGGCCGGTACTTGGCGTTGGCGCGGTACAAGGACTCGATCTGCCACCAACGTGAGAAGAAGGAGAGGATCGAACGCCACAGCCGCAGGAAGGGCCCCGCGCCGAGGCGGGCGCCGCGCTCGAAGACCGCGCGGAACATCGCGAAGTTCAGCGACACCCGCTCGACGTCGATCTCCTTCGCGCGCAGCAGGAGCTCGACAACCATGAACTCCATCAGGCCGTTCTCGGAGTTGCGGTCCCGGCGCATCAGGTCCAGGGACAGCCCGTGCTCGCCCCACGGCACGAAGCTGAGCAGCGCCCGTGGTCTGTCGTCGCCGTCCCGGCACTCCAGCAGCACGCAGCGCCCGTCGCCCGGGTCACCGAGGCGGCCCAGGGCCATGGAGAAGCCGCGCTCGGTCGCGCCGTCGCGCCACTGGTCGGCCAGCTCGATCAGGGTGGCCATCTCGTCGTCGGGGATGTCCTCGTGACGGCGGATGCGCACGGTGTAGCCGGCCCGGCGGACCCGGTTGTGTGCCTGCCGTACCACGCGCATCGCGCGGCCTTCGAGCGAGAAGTCATCGACGTCGACGATGGCCTCGTCGCCCAGCTCCAGCGCGTCCAGGCCGTGCCGGGCGTAGATCGTGCCGGCCTCCTCGCCTGCGCCCATCACTGCGGGCGTCCAGGCGTGCCGGCGGGCCTCGGCGAGCCAGGCGTCGATGGCGCCGGGCCAGGCCTCGGGGTCGCCGATCGGATCGCCGGAGGCGAGACTGACCGCGCCGACGACGCGGTAGGTGACGGCGGCCTTGCCGGTCGGCGACCAGGTGACGGCCTTGTCGCGGCGCAGCGCGAAGTAACCGAGGGAGTCGCGGGCGCCGTGCTGGTCCAGCAGACGGCGCAGCCCCTCCTCGTCCTCCACGCTGAGCCGCCTGCGGCCGCGCGGCGAGCGGAAGCAGGCGTACAGGACCAGACAGAAGGCCGCCGCGAGCAGGATGTTGATCGTGATGTCCACCCAGCGCGGCGCGTGCACGTTGTCGATGTGGTCGGCGAGCGGGCCGACACTGACGCCGCGCAGCAGGGTGTAGACGATCTCGTCGGGCAGGCTGGCGCCGTGCAGCTTGTTGGTGGCGTGCACGAGCAGCGTGCCGAGTCCGCCGGTCACCAGGATGCTGCCGGCGCCGACGGCCAGGGCGAGCTTCGAGTTGGAGGGGTCGCCGACGGCGTTGAACTCGCGGCGGCCGATCAGCAGCGCGGCCACGAAGAGGCCGGTGAGGCCGGCGGAGCCCCAGTTGAAGACGTGGCTGCGGTACTGGTCCTGGGTGAGGGCGAGCAGGTAGAGCGCGAAGAGCGGGCCGGCGAGCAACAGGTTGGCCACCCAGGCGGCCCGCTTCCTGCGCCGCATCACCAGCACGAAAAAGATCGCGAGGGTGGCCGAGACCAGGCCGGCGGTGGCCAGGTATGGGGTGAAGAAACCGCCGGAGTGGTGCGCGTGCTCCCGGTGCATGGTGATCCGGCCGGTGTTGTGCTCGTTGACCTCTTGGCGGAACGGCACCGACAGCACCGCGACAACGTTGAGCACGGCGACCAGACGCAGGTACCAGACGGTGGCGGCGGCAGCCCGCGCCCGCAGGCGTGGACTGGGTGACGGGAGTGTGAGGCCGCGGCGGGCGTTGGGTTGTGGGGGAATGACGACCGACTGCTGAGCGGGCATGGTGACACGTCACCTTGGCGTGGGCCGGTGGGACCGGCGGGGGCGGGACGGGCAGCCGGAGGCGCGGTCCGTCGCGCACCCTCGTCGCTGACCCTACAGTTTGTAGGGTCAGCGTAACGGAGCCAGTGCTGCCCCTGGAACCGTAGTGCAGGAGCTCACTCCGGCACGGAGGGCGTTCGGCTGTGATCACCGCCGTCCGCGGTCCGCCACGCTGGCGCCAGTATCCAGGCCAGGCTGACCGGCGCGGCTCTGGCCGTCATGGTGGCCACCATTGTCCCGAGCGAGACGAGGGCCACCATCAGTCTGAGCAGGAGTCGATGCAGTACGTTGCGCAACTTGCTGGCGGATGCGTAGTGCGCATGGCGGGGCGGTGCGTGCAGGCGCGTCACGGAGTCAGACCCGGCAGGAGGGCCACTTCAGGTGACGGCCTCACCAGACCCGGGGCCAGTGGTGAGCTGCAGCTGCACGGCGTATGCCGCCTGGACGTCATCACGGCCGATCAGGTCGCGTACGGGGGCGGCAGGGACGCCGGTGGCCGCGGCTTCGCGGAGCCGGGCCGCAGCGGCGGCGATGCTGTCGATGCCGACAGCGGGGTGGGTCTTGGGCATGACGTCCAATCTGCGACAAGGGTTGGGGTGAGCTCCAGGAGGTCTGTCCTGTTCTGCTTCTTGGGATGTATCTGATGTTGGGTGGGGGACGCAGACAGGCGGCGGATCGGGGGCGAGGGTTCGGGGCGAGCCTGTCGTCTGTTGCGCGTCGGGCGGCGGCCCTCCGCGCTCGCGCCGGGCAGGGGCCGGCGTACCGGTGGGGCGGGCAGCGGCGGGGACGGATGTCAGGGCGGTGTGCCGGGTTCGGCCGACTGCTCGCGCTTGTAGACGATGCGGGCCTCGTTCACGGCGCGCTGCCAGCTGCGGTCGACACCGCCGTGTTCACGCGCCAGTTTTTTTGGAAGACCCACTTTGGCGAGGAGGTCGAGGATCAGGACTGGCTGCTCGGTGAGTTCACCCGTCGGCGCGGCGGGAAGCCGTGTCACGGGCGTGAGGCCACGTCCTGACATTGAGTGTCCCGGTCGGTGCCGCTCAGCCTGCGCTACCGTCCGCGGACGGTGGCGCCCCGGGAGACGAAGCCGCGTGCGAGCTGAGGGAGCCTGGCGGCCTCGAAAGCGCTGTACATCCCGCTCGCGACGAGTTGGAACTTGACGCCCTCGCGGCCATCGGGGCGCTCGTAGCCGTCGGGGAGGAATCGGCGGTAGTGCTCGCTGGCGCGTTGGAAGAACTGCGGGCGCTCGGCGCGGGAGAGGCACCCCTCAAGATTGAGAAGGAAGAGGTAGTGACGAATCATGCGAGTGAAGAGAAAGGGAGCCAGAGCGTCCAGGGCGGTGCGCTCCTGCAGCAGACCGAAGCTCTCTTCGTACCTGGCGAAGACGTCGAAGTGGGTGCCGCCTGGCGCGTCTGCGGGGTGTTGGGTGAGCCGGCGGCGGATTTGCACGCAGTTCCATCTCAGAACGCCGATCCGGTCAGCGGCGAGCATGGCGCGGTGGACGGCCGAGACCTCCTCGTAGAGACCGTCGGGAAATGAGAGGTGCTGCCGGATCCACATGTCGCGGCGGAACAAGCGGTCCCAGGAGTAGGCGGGGGCACCGAACAATTCAGGCAGATCGATCGGGGCGAAGGACTCACGCCCCTGCTGGGCAATCAGCTCGGCGGCGGCACCGTGCCAGGAGCGACGGTGATGCAGACGCGTATGCCCGAAGAGAAGAACGTCCGGCTCGTCTGTAGCTTGCAGCTGGTCGGCCATGGCCTGAAGTGTTGTACCCCCGACGATGTGATCGCTGTCCAGGAACAGCAGGTAATCACCGGCGGCGTGCTCCGCGCCTGCGTTGCGTATCCGGCCGATGCCGACGACACCCTTCAAGCGCACGACGGACACGCGCCCGTCACGCTGAGCGTAGTCATCCACCACGTTCGCAGGGCACTCAGGCGACTGGTCCAGGACCGCGACGACCTCCAGATCCCGGAAGGACTGGTTCAGGATCGAACGCAGGCAGCTCTCCAGCTGACCCTGCAGGTCGTGAGCGGCGACTATGACGCTGATCATTGGGGATGTGCGCATGATCATCGAAACATAGGTCGGCAGCTCAAGGCATGACAAGCTATCGGACGTGAGGGTCTGGTGCACGACCGGGTGACATCTGAACTGGCTTGCCCTGTGGGGCGGGTCGGAAGGATGTCGCTGTGCCCAAGCCTTATCCCGAGGAGTTCCGCGGGGACGTCGCGCGGGTCGCGAGGAACCGCGGTCCGGACGTGACACTCGAGCAGGTGGCCGCCGACTTCGGCTTCCACGCGGTGACGGATCCACATGTCGCGGCGGAACAATTGGGCGCGTGCGGTGTGTCAGCCGTGCCGATCGGCGGGTGGAGCTCGGAGACAAAGCGATGCGGCTCGGTGTGGACGTGTTGGCTCCTAGGCTGCCCAGTCCAGCCCGAGGTCGGCCAGCGCCTGGAGCTTGTCGGTGGCCAGCTTGCCGCGCCTCGATTTTGTGTTCGAAAGAAATACGCCCAGCTTCACGGAGTGCTCCTGGCCGTCGACGACAACGGTCTCCACGTGGGCCCTGGGGACCGTCACAGACCCGGTTCGGGCCTTGTACTGAGTCAGAGCCGCAACGCCCCGCTCGAAGGCTCCAGAGGCCGCCTTGGCGGGTGCTTCCTGCTCCGGCGGGAGCGGTACGACACCGAGAGCCTCCAGGCGCTCGCGCTGCCCGTCCGTCGGAGCCTGCCAGACCGCCGACTTCCGCTGTTTGACGAGCCACTTCCCGACGTCCATCCCGTGGACCGTGAACCCGGGCAGGACCTCCGCCTGGTCCTCGTCGCGCACCAGCTCCTGCAGCGCGGCGTAGTGCCGCTGCCACTCCGCCGGCCACCCCGGGTTCCAGTCCTCGTCGACGGCTTTCAACGCGGCCTCCCACTCCGGGTGTTCGGCCAGCGCGCCGGGCCGCCGCAGGTTGGACAGCCACTGCCCCACCGACCGGTCCAGCGCCGTCGCCGACCGGGGCGCGCACAGCGTCCAGTGCTCCTCGAAGTACGCGCGGGCCGCTTCCAGGTTCTCCTGGAAGCGTTCGTCTGCCAGGGACCAGACCATGCCGAGTTTCTCCAGCCGCTTGGCCCGCAGCCCGGTCATCTGTCCGGCGCCGTACGCCCTTCGTTGTTCTGCTGGCGCTGTCACGTTGACTGGCTGGGCGGGATGATCTTCTGGTTGGTCGTGGTGGAGGGGGATCGTCCGTGGAGAGCGCGTCGCCGTCGTATAGGGGGCACCGTTACCCGGTCGAGGTCATA
>LRTP01000464.1 GCA_001550305.1 Streptomyces diastatochromogenes | reverse complement strand
GGCCCGCAGCACCGGCACGGGGGGCACCCGGCCCGCCCGCCACGCGGCGATCCCGGTCGTCGCGCCGATGAAGAGCACCGCGGCCACCGGTACCGCCAACAGGGCCGCGGTGTGCCCGGGCAGTCCCTGCCAGACGCCCAGGGCGTCACCGAGGCGGCCGGGGATCCGGCTCCCCAGCGCCTGGGTGAGCGCGGCGGCGACCAGGGCGCCCAGCGACGCGTACACCACGTGCTGGATCAGGAAGATGCGCACCACCTGGCCGGGCGTGAACCCGATCGCCTTCAGGACCGAGATGTCCCGCAGGTGGCCGCGGATACGGGTGCCGATCGCGCCGTACACGGCGAGCGCGGCGGCGAGGAGCGCGCCGAGGCCGAACAGGCCGAGCACCTGCCCCAGCAGCCGGTTGTCGCCCTGGGCCTCGGCGCGGGCCTGCTGCCAGTTCGACACCTGGGTGACCGCGCCGGAGCCGAGCGTCGTCACCGCGCGCTGCACGGCGTAGTCCGTGTCGCCGGGATCGGTCAGGCGCAGCCCGATGACCTGGCCCGTACGTCCGTCCGCGCCCCGCACCGCGGAGGGCAGCGCCCAGACGACCCCCGACCGCTCGCCGGGGCGGTAGCGCGGCTCGGCGCTGTCGGTCACGCCCAGGACGGTCAGGGTGCGTGCGGTGCCGGGCACGGTGAGGGTGTCCCCGGGCTCGGCCCACAGCGCACGGGCGAGGCTTTCCTCCAGGACGACCCCGTCGGGCCGGGCCTGGTCGAGCCAGTGACCGGAGACGAGCAACGGCCGACCGGTGGTCGGCGGCTCGACGGCGCCGCGCAGCTCGACGGAGGCACGGGTGCCGCGGGACTCGACGGTGGCGGACGCGGTGCTGTACGGGCCCGCCACGGACTCGACGCCGTCCAGCCGGGCGAGCCGCCCGGCGTCGGCGGACGCGCCGGTGTGGATCCACACATGGGCGCCGTGCGACTGTGTGAAGACACGCTGCCAGGGGTTCGTCGCGTATCCGAAGAGTGCCGCGGCGAGCAGCAGCGAGGTGACGATTCCCGCGGTGGCGAGCACGATGAACAGCGCCTCGCCCCGATGCGTGCGCAGATCGGCATGCGCCCAGCGCAGAGTGGCCCGCACGCCGCTCAGTCCCTCAGTTCCAGCACGCCGGATATCCCGGCGCCGCGTGACGGCGTGCCGTCGAGTTCCGCGTCGTCGGCGATGCGGCCGTCGAAGAAGCTGATCACGCGGTCCGCGGCGCTGGCGAGCCGGGCGTCGTGGGTGACGAGCACGATGGTCTGACCGCGCTGGTGGAAGCGGGACAGCAGCCGCATCACCTCGCGGGTTCCCTTGCTGTCCAGGCTGCCCGCGGGTTCGTCGGCCAGCAGCAGGGACGGATGGTTGACCAGCGCCCGGGCCAGGGCGACGCGCTGCTGTTCGCCGCCGGACAGCTCACCGGGCATGCTGCGTCCCTTGCCCGCCAGGCCCAGCTCGGACAGCAGCCGCTCGCGCTCGGCGCGCGCCTGCTTGGGGGAGACCCCGGCGAGCAGCGCGGGCAGCTCCACGTTGTCGGCGACCGACAGGTTGGAGACCAGGTTGAAGAACTGGAAGACGATGCCGATGCGCCGTCGCCGCTCCACCGCCCAGCGCGCCTCGCTGTACGCGTCCGTGCATTCGGCGTCCAGCCAGACGCTGCCGGAGTCGGGCCGCTGGAGGCCGCCGAGCAGATGCAGCAGCGTCGACTTGCCGGCGCCGGACGGCCCGGTGACGGCGACGAACTCGCCCTGGCGCACGGCAAGATCCACTCCACGCACGGCAAACGCCGGTGCGCCCTCGCCGTAGTGGGTCTTGACCAGGCCCTCGGCGCGCAGCAAGGGAGCCTGACCCTCGGCGCGCGGCACAGGAGCGGTGTGGCTCATTCCAGCTCCTCCAGTTCCTCCTGGCAGCGCTCCAGCCAGTCCAGATCGGCCTGCAGGTGCAGCATGGCGCCCTCGATCAGCAGCTGGGAGATGCGGTTGTCCCGGTCCTCGGCCGCGGCGAGCTTCGACAGGTTGCGCATGGTGTTCAGATACTGCCGCCGCTGCCTGTTGATCAGGGCGATCTGGTCGGCCAGGCCGGTCGTGGGGGCGAGCGCGAGTTTCATGAAGAACTCGTCCCGTACCCGGGGCTCGTCCGCCGTCTCCTGGTACCAGGCCTGCAGCGCCTCGCGCCCGGTGTCGGTGAGGTGGTAGATCTTCTTGTTGGGGCGGCTCGACTGCTCGACTTCCTCGCCCTCGATCAGTCCCGTCTTCTCGAGGCGGCCGAGCGTGACGTAGATCTGGCCGACGTTGGGCTGAGGGTACGCGGAGCCCAGCAGTTGCTCAAGGTCCTGCTTGAGCTCGTACCCGTGGGCCGGGCCTCGCGCCAGCAGGGCCAGGAGGGGCAGCCGCACCCGTGCTCTCCTCCCCGCATCCTTGTCGTGTGCCGCAGACCGATGTCATACCGATGTCAGGCCGTTGCCCGGTCGATGCGGCCGGAGACCAATGTGTCGCAGGCCCTAGTATCGCCCATACCTAACAGGTATACATGGCCACTGACGCCGGGCGAGGGTGCCCGACGCCGGTGTACAGGGAGGAACCTATGCGGTGGATACGTGCCGCCGGTAGGGGCCTCCTGGTCGCGGCGGTGGTCCTGACCGGTTACGTCACCTCCGGCACCCCCGCCGACGGGGCGCACGGCGGCGGTCGCGGCCCGCTCACCCTGGCGACCGCGGGGGACCTCACCGGCTATCTGGGGCCACTGCTCGAAGGGTGGAACCGTACCCACCCCGGCGAGCGGGTCACCCTCGTCGAACTCCCGGACTCCGCCGACGAGACGCACGCGCAGATGACGACCGACCTGCGCGGCGGTGGCAGAAGCCGCTTCGACGTCCTCAACATCGACGTCGCCTGGACCTCGGAGTTCGCCGCCGCGGGCTGGATCTCCCCGCTGGACCGCGGCCGCTTCCCGCTCCGCAGCTTCCTGCCGCCGGTCGTGGACACGGCGACGTACGACGGAAGGCTGTACGCGGTCCCCTACGTCACCAACGCGGGACTCCTCCTGTACCGCAAGGACGTCCTCGCCAAGGAGGGCGTCGCGCCGCCGCGGACCTGGGCCGAGCTGGCGCGACAGGCGAGGACCATCGCCCCGAAGTACGGACTCGACGGCTACGCCGGCCAGTTCCTGCCCTACGAGGGCCTCACCGTGAACGCGGCGGAGGCGGTCTACTCGGCGGGCGGCACGATCCTCGGCGACGAGGGCGAGCGCGTCACCGTGAACTCCGAGGCGGCCCGCCAGGGCATCGGGTTCCTCGCCGACGGCGTGCGCGACGGCTGGATCGCGAAGAAGGCGCTGACGTACAAGGAAGAGGAGTCCAAACAGGCCTTCCAGGACGGCCACCTCCTCTTTCTGCGCAACTGGCCCTACGCCTACGTCGGTGCTTCCGGCAAGGGATCGGCGGTCGCCGGGAAGGTCGGCGCGGTCCCCCTGCCCGGACCCGACGGACCGGGCACGAGCGTGCTGGGCGGCTCCAACCTGGCCGTCAACACCCATGCGCGGCACCCCGATTCGGCCGCGCGCCTGATCGCGTACCTCACGACCGAGCGGGCGCAGCGCCAGGTCCTCACCAAGGGTGCGCTGCCGCCCGTACGGGCGGCGCTGTACCAGGACCCGGAGCTGATCCGGGCGTTCCCCTATCTGCCCACGCTGCGCGCCAGCGTCCTCGCGGCCGCCCCACGCCCCAAGAGCCCGCGCTACGACCAGGTCAGCCTGGTCGTTCAGGCCGTGGTCCACGATGCGATGACGGGGCACGAGACGCCGTCCGCGGCGGTACGGCGGCTGGCGCGCGAGCTGGCGGCCATCCCGAGCCGCTAGCACCCCGGCGGCGCCTTGTCGGCACCTTGCTAGTTACTTGTTAGGTAACGGGAGCATCCCATCTCCGGGTTCTGTGCCCGAAAAGTCTGTATATAACTGACCAACTCCCCGGTCGATGCCGGGTTGATGCTGCCTACTCGTTGACACCCGTGCGACACGCCTACTTAACATGCATGCATAACCACAGGCACGCACAGACAGGTCCAACGGGTGACCCTCAACACGCACCGCTGGTGGCGCGACGCAGTGATCTACCAGGTGTACGTCCGCAGCTTCCTGGACAGCACCGGTGACGGCATCGGCGATCTCGCCGGGGTTCGCGCGGGCATGCCGTACCTCAAGAAGCTCGGTGTCGACGGCATCTGGCTGAGCCCCTTCTACCCCTCGCCGCAGCACGACCACGGCTACGACGTCGCCGACTACTGCGACGTGGACCCGCTCTTCGGCGACCTCGCCGAGTTCGACCTGCTGATGACCGACGCCCGACGCCTCGGTATCAAGGTGCTCCTGGACATCGTCCCCAACCACTGCTCCAGTGAGCACCCGTGGTTCCGTGCCGCGCTCGCGGCGGAGCCGGGCAGCGCGGCCCGCGCCCGCTTCCACTTCGCCGACGGACGCGGCCCGGACGGCGCCGAGCCGCCCAACAACTGGCACGCCATGTTCGGCGGACCGGCCTGGTCCCGCGTCACCGAGGCGGACGGCAACCCCGGCCAGTGGTACCTGCACATGTTCACCTCCGAGCAGCCCGACCTGAACTGGCGCAACCCCGAGGTCGGCACGCACTTCGACCACGTGCTGCGGTTCTGGCTCGACCGGGGCGTCGACGGCTTCCGCATCGATGTCGCCGCCGGCCTCTTCAAGCACCCCGACCTGCCGGACTCGCCCGACCCGGAGGCCGACGCCCGCACCCGCGACTCGGTCAACCCGCTCGCCTGGAACCGGCCCGAGGTGCACGACGTGTGGCGCCACTGGCGGTCCGTCTGCGAGGAGTACACCGGGCGCGACGGCCGCGACCGGCTGCTGGTCGGCGAGGTCTCGGTACCGACGGCCCGCGAACACGCCCAGTACGTACGCCCCGACGAGCTCCACCAGGCCTTCTTCTTCGACCTGCTCAGCGCGCCCTGGAACGCCGACGCCTTCCGCAAGGTCATCTCCGAGGCCATGCAGGACATCGCCGGCACCGGATCGACGGTCACCTGGGTCCTCAACAACCACGACCAGGTCCGCACCGTCACCCGCTACGGCGAGCTGGGCACCGAGGGCAGCGGCCTCGGGACGGCCCGTGCCCGCGCCGCCGCACTGCTGATGCTGGCGCTGCCCGGAGCCGCGTACATCTACCAGGGCGAGGAGCTCGGGCTGCCCGAGGTCGTCGACCTGCCCGACGACGTGCTGACCGACCCGATCTTCCGCCGCACGGGCAGCCGCGCCCGTATCCGCGACGGCTGCCGGGTGCCGCTGCCCTGGTCCGGGCACGCCTCGCCGTTCGGTTTCACCTCGGGCGCGGAGAGCGCCAAGCCGTGGCTGCCGCAGCCCGCCTACTTCGCCGAGTACGCCACCGACCGTGCGCTCGCCGACACCCGCTCCTTCTGGCACCTGTACCGCGACGGGCTCCAGCTGCGCGCCGGACTTCCGCAGCTGGGCGAGGGCGCGCTGCGCTGGCTTCAGGCGCCGCCCGGCGTCCTCGCCTTCGTCCGCGGCGACGGCCTGGTGTGCGCCGTCAACTTCGATACGGCCCCCACACCCGCGCCGGTCTCCGGCACCCCCTTGCTGTCCAGCGGCCCCTGTCCGGCCGGCGTGCTGCCCGGCTCGACGGCCGCCTGGTGGATCAGCGACAGCACGAATCCCTGACCGTCCCCTCCTCCGCCTTCCGTTCCTCTGGTTTCCGTCAATTCCCCTGCCCTGAAAGGGACATCAACGATGATGCGACGACGTACGACCCTGCTCGCGAGCTGCACCGCCCTCGCCCTGGCCCTCGGCGCCACCGCCTGCGGAGGCGGGCCCGTGGCCGCCGGAGGCGGCGGTAAGTCGCTCAGCGGCCAGACGATCACCGTGGCCGGTGTCTGGTCCGGCAGCGAGCAGAAGAACTTCCAGAAGGTCCTGGACGCCTTCACCGCGAAGACGGGCGCCAAGACCCAGTTCGTCTCCACCGGCGACAACGTCTCCACGGTCGTCGGCAGCAAGATCGAGGGCGGCAACGCCCCCGACGTGGTGATGGTCCCGCAGGTCGGCGTCCTCCAGCAGTTCGCGAAGGAGGGCTGGCTCAAGCCGCTCTCCAAGACCACCGAACAGTCCGTCGACACCAATTACGCGAGCGTCTGGAAGAAGTACGGCAGCGTCGGCGACACCCTGTACGGCCTGTACTTCAAGGCCGCCCACAAGTCGACCGTCTGGTACAGCCCCGACGCGCTCGCCCAGGCGGGTGTCAAGCCGCCGACCACGTACGACGCCATGCTGAAGGCCGGACACACCGTCTCCGACTCGGGCCTCGCCGCCTTCTCCGTCGCCGGACAGGACGGCTGGACCCTCACCGACTGGTTCGAGAACATCTACCTCTCCCAGGCGGGACCGGAGAAGTACGACGCCCTGGCCGCCCACCGGCTGAAGTGGACCGACCCGACCGTGGTCGATGCGCTCACCACCCTCGGCAAGCTCTTCAAGGACAAGCAACTGATCGCCGGCGGCCAGAAGGGGGCCCTGAACACGGACTTCCCCGGCTCCGTCGAGAAGGTCTTCGGACCCAAGCCCGAGGCGGGCATGGTCTACGAGGGCGACTTCGTCGCCGGGGTCGCCAAGGACCAGTTCGGCAAGAAGATCGGCCAGGACGCGAACTTCTTCCCCTTCCCCGCGGTCGACGGCGGCAAGGCGCCCGTGGTCAGCGGCGGCGACGCGGCCGTGGTCCTCAAGGACGGCAAGAACCAGAAGGCCGCCATGACGTTCCTGGAGTACCTGGCGACCCCCGAAGCGGCCGCCGTCTGGGCCGGGGCGGGCGGCTTCCTCTCCCCGAACAAGAAGCTCGACCTCGCCTCCTACAGCGACGACATCGCCCGCGAGACCGCCAAGTCCCTGGTCGCCGCCGGGGATTCGGTCCGCTTCGACATGTCCGACCAGGCCCCCGCCGCGTTCGGCGGCACCAAGGGCGCCGGCGAGTGGAAGATCCTCCAGGACTTCCTCCGCGACCCCTCGGACCCGAAGGCGACCGCGGCCGAACTGGAGAAGGCCGCGGCCAAGGCGTACCAGGGCTGATCGCCATGACCGCCACCCTCGTGAAAGAGGCGAGGCCTCCGGCCGTCGGCATGGCCGACCACAGACGGCGCGCCAGGCGCCGTGGCCGGATCATCGCCCTCGTCTTCGTCCTCCCCGCCCTGCTCCTGCTCGGCGCGCTCGTCGTCTACCCCGTGGTCTTCTCCGTGGGGCGCAGCTTCTTCGACGCCTCCGGCAGCCGGTTCGTGGGCAGCGACAACTACACCGAGATGTTCCGCGACCCGGCCACGCTCAAGGCCGTACGCAACAGCGCCATCTGGGTCGTCGTCGCGCCGACGCTGCTCACCGGGCTCGGCCTGGTGCTCGCCGTCCTGGTCGAGAAGATCCGCTGGGCCACCGCGTTCAAGCTGCTGCTGTTCATGCCCATGGCGGTCTCCTTCCTGGCCGCCGGCATCATCTTCCGGCTCGCGTACGACGAGGACCCCGACAAGGGTGTCCTGAACGCCGCCGTGGTCGGCGTCCACGACGCGTTCGAGGGAACCTCGTCCTATCCGACCGCCCGCGCCCGCGACGGCCGAGTCCTCACCAAGGGCGCCGACGGTTCGTACCGTACGACCGCCTCCGCGTCGCCCGGCCACACGGTCGGCCTCGGCCTCGTCGGCGTCCTCCCCAAGGACCTGCCGAAGGGCGCGAAGCCCGCCTACGCGGCCGCGGGGCAGAAGGCGGCCCGGGACGAGCTGCGCGGTGTCGTCTACCTGGACTTCACACCCGGCGGGGGAGGGAAACAGGGCCAGGTCGACCGCGGGGAGAGCGGACTGCCCGAGATGAAGGTCGAGGCGGCGCGCGACGGGAAGACGGTCGCGCGCACGACCACCGCTGCCGACGGCTCCTTCCGCTTCTCGGGGCTGGACCCCGGCTCGTACACCGTGCGGCTGCCCGCGTCGAACTTCAGCCCGCCGTACGAGGGCGTGTCCTGGCTCGGTCCGGCGCTGGTCACCCCCGCCATCATCGGCGCCTACCTGTGGATCTGGACCGGCTTCGCCATGGTGCTGATCGGCGCCGGACTCGCCGCCCTGCCGCGCGACGCGCTGGAGGCGGCCCGGATGGACGGCGCCAACGAGTGGCAGATCTTCCGCCGGATCACCGTGCCGCTGCTGGCACCCGTGCTCACCGTGGTCTTCGTCACGCTCGTGATCAACGTGATGAAGGTCTTCGACCTCGTCTACATCATCGCGCCGGGCCCCGTGCAGGAGGACGCCACCGTGCTCGCCACCCAGATGTGGCTGGTGTCCTTCGGCGGCGGCAACAACCAGGGCCTGGGCAGCGCACTCGGTGTGCTCCTCCTGCTCCTGGTCGTCCCCGCCATGGTCTTCAACGTCCGCCGCTTCCGAAGGAGTCAACGATGAACGCGCTCAGGCGGGGGCTCGGCAACGGCCTGGTGCAGGCGTTCCTGGTGATCGTCGGCCTGGTCTGGGTCACCCCGCTCGCGGGGCTCTTCCTCTCCTCGATGCGCTCGGCGCAGGACACCGCCGAGGGAGGCTGGTGGACGGTGCTGACCAGACCCGGTCAGCTCTCCTTCGACAACTACTCCGCGCTCCTGGGCAACGCGGGGATGACGCGGGCGTTCTGGAACACCGTGCTGATCTCCGTGCCGGCCACCGTCCTCGTCGTGGTGATCGCGGCGCTCGCCGGATACGCCTTCGCCTGGCTGGAGTTCCCCTTCCGGGACACGATCTTCCTTGTCGTGGTGGCGTTGTTGGTGGTGCCGGTCCAGATCGGGCTGCTGCCGGTCGCCAAACTCTTCGGTGCGCTGGGGCTGTTCGGCACGATTCCCGGGGTGGTGCTCTTCCACGTCTCCTACGGGCTGCCGTTCGCCATCTTCCTGCTGCGCAACTACTTCGCGGAGATGCCGAAGGAGATGCTGGAGGCCGCCCGGATGGACGGAGGCAGCGAGTGGCGCATCTTCACCCGGCTGGTGCTGCCGGTCGGACGCCCGGCCCTCGCGAGCCTGGCCATCTTCCAGTTCCTGTGGGTGTGGAACGACATGCTGGTCGCCCTGCTGTTCGCCGACAGTTCCTCGCAGCCACTGACGGTCGAACTCCAGTCCCAGATACGGCAGTTCGGCAGCAACATCGATGTGCTGGCGCCGGGGGCGTTCCTGTCGCTGATCGTTCCGGTGATGGTGTTCTTCGCGTTCCAGCGGCACTTCGTGCAAGGGGTGATGGCCGGGTCGGTGAAGTGAGGGACCGCGCCCGCAGACCCCCGCCAAAAGACTGCGCAGTCTTTTGGCGGGGGCTCCGTCTCTCGGGCTCAGGCCGAAGCCGGCGGGTACAGCGAGCGCGGCAGCTGGGAGGCCGCCGCCGCGTCCAGGAGCCACAGGGTGCGGGAGCGCCCGTGGGCGCCGGCCGCCGGGGC
>LRTP01000463.1 GCA_001550305.1 Streptomyces diastatochromogenes | reverse complement strand
GGGCCGAGCACCGGATGCGCAATGAGGCCCCCTTGGCCGACGCCGTTGCGCAGGACTGCGCAACGCGCGGGATCACCGCCCAGTACAACAACCCCATCACTGCTGCCGACATTACGAAGCAGGCCCACGACTTTGAACGCCGCTGGAAGGCTCTCGCCCGTTACCGTGCCGATGCCCAAAGCTGATGCCCCACTCGACGCGCGCCTTCCTAGTGCGGGTTGTCGCCACAGACGAGTTTGACGAGCAACTCGGTGTCCCTCAGGTCTGAGAGGACCGCTTGGGCGCCTGCGTCCCGGAGGGTGAACTCATCGCTGCGACCCGAGGCGACCGCGATCACGCGTACATTGTTGGCTTGAGCGCCTTCAATATCGGCTGGGGTGTCACCGATCAGCACTGCGTCCTTGGCGGAGGTGTCTGCCCGCTGCAGGCAGAGGCGCACGAGCTCAGCGCGGGCGTCACTATCCTCGCCGTACGCACCCAGTGCCCACAGGATGTGCTGGTCGAGCCCGAAGACCTGGAGCTTCATCTTGGAGACGGGGCGGACGTTTCCCGAGACGACGGTTTGCTGTACTCCATAGGCATCGAGCGCGTTCAGGGCTGCGGCCGCACCGGGCAGGGCGTAGCCACGCTCGCGCAACTCCGCAGCCTGTCGCAGGCGGACTTCGGTGAGGGCGCGGGCGAAACGCTCGAAGTCCGAGCGGTCGGTATCCATGCCATGGAGCCTTGCGGTCTCGCGGAAAATAACCTGTTCTGTAATGCCGTCGATCTTCGCTTGTTGGCGCATAGGCTGGCCGGTGGACCGCAGGAAGGCGGTGGCCGAAAGCTCGCGTCCCACACCGCGTGTGTCGATCAGGGTGTGGTCGATGTCCCACAGAACCAGTCCGGCCATTGTGCCCTCCCCAACTACCCAGTTCCACTGGGTCACAACCCGCCGCGCGAGCCGGTCAACGTCCAACCCTCGCCAGGTAAACGCTCACCCGCTCGTAGACCTCGTCCAGCCGGTCGGCTGGCGTCACACATCCCTCTGGTTGACGAACCCCAGCGACGTCAGCTCCTCGGCCGCGCACAGGCGGTCAGAGGCGCCTCCCACCTCGGTCTGGAGCAGCTGGTACGCGGCGCCGTGCTGGTGCCCCCAGCGCATCGCCGCGCGCCACAGGACCCGCCCGTAGCCGCAGCCGCGGAACTGCGGCAGCACGCCGAAGTACTGGGGCAGCAGGCATCGAGCGGTCGCCGAAAAACGATCAAGGCATACGCCCATGATCTGAAGGACTGGTTCGTCTTCCTCGACCGACGCGGTCTGGACTGGCGTGAATTAACCGCAGGCCCCGCAACGGCGCTGCCGTCGGCCTTGGCCTGCCTACCCTCCGAGATCAACAGGGGGAAGCGCCATGACCTCCCA
Source organism: Streptomyces diastatochromogenes (assembly GCA_001550305.1). Classification (GTDB taxonomy): domain Bacteria; phylum Actinomycetota; class Actinomycetes; order Streptomycetales; family Streptomycetaceae; genus Streptomyces; species Streptomyces mirabilis_D. The sequence continues at coordinate 8,152 of LRTP01000463.1, read as the reverse complement.
ACCGACGATAGTTCGTCGAAAGGGTCCGCCCTCTGACCTATACCGCACCGAGGAATCCCGGATCGACCGGGCCCATCTGTTGGGCGAAGTCGGCGGCGACGCCGAGGACTTCACGCATCGGCACGGCACGGCGACTGGTGGCCGCAAGATCCGCTTGAGCCTCCTGCGACCACAGGAACGGAATCACCGAGATGCCCTGCGAGAAGGACAACGAGGCCGCCTCCTCACGCCAGCCTGGCCAGCGCAGCCCTTCATAGAACTTCTCCAGCCGTCCGGACAGCATCCAGGAGATCCATACCGAGTGACCCATCTCCATCGCTTCCCACTCCAACGTGTCGGGGGCGAAGTAGGTCATCTGTCCCGGGACACCGGGCCGACCCGCCGCTTCCGGGTCGTGGCCGTTCAGCGCGAACACCCCGCCCAACACGTCGTGGCCGAGGACCAGGCCCTTCGCCGGATGCCAGGCGGGATCGAAATCGGCGGGGAACGCGTTGACCTGGGCAAGGCTTGGCAGACTGCCGTCGTCTTCGCCCGACCCGCCGCCGAAGACACGCACCCATCCGTCATCGAGGACCAGGCCGCCGCTGTTCAACGCCACGGCGCCGAGCACTGATCGCGCCGTGACTTGCATCTGCAGGAGGCACCGGCGGCCCTCGCCCCGATCAGCGGGCAGCACCTTTACCGGAACAGTGCTGGCCGCGAACAGATCCTGCAGCTCGGGCCAGGCCGGGTCGTCCACGTTGATCAGCTCATCAGTTCCACGCACCCGATGATGATCCCAGTGCTGCCCGACGTCTCCGACGCCAGGCCCGAGGGACAGATTCCTATGGACGGAGGGCGACGCAGGCTCCCGAAGTTCAGAGAAGCCTGCCTCCGATGCTCGATGCTTTGGCCCGACCCGGTTCAACGGGCCCGCATCGTCGACATCCGCGACAACATCATCGCCCGCATCGCCGCGGCCGAGCGAGAGGGCTGGCTCGGCGAGGCCGAGGGGCTACAGATCACCCTCGCCGGAGCGAACGACAAGCTCGCCCAGATCGCCCGGCGGGTTCCGCGAACCGTTGACCTCCCCATGCCTACTGCCACGACCGGCCCCCGGGGTCGGCTGTCAGGGCCAGGTGAGAGGGTGCGGCCATGAACATCGACGAGTTCTGGACCGTCATCGAAACAGCACGCACGGACGCCGCTTCGGCCTCCGGAGACCCGGGCCAAGCGTTCGCATCGGCCCTGGTTGAGCGGCTTGCGGCGACCTCGAAGCAGACGATCCTCGAATACCAGCAGTGCTTCGATCAGCTCCACGGAGCGATCTACCGCTGGGACGTGTGGGCTGCTGGCTATCTGATCGGCGGAGGCTGCTCCGACGACGCCTTCATGGACTTCCGCGCCGGACTCATCGCGCAGGGCCGAGAGTGGTACGAGCGGGCCGTCACCGCGCCCGACGATCTCGCCCAGCATCCGGACCTCATCGCTGCGGCAGCCGAAGGCAGCGACGAGGCGATCTTCAACGAAACCGTCAACTACGCGGCCTCCTACGCTTACGAGCGCATCAACGGCGACGAGGACGACTGCACCTTCTACGACGAGTGCGACCAGTTCTGCGGACCCCGCGCCGACCACGAGCCGGCCGATATGGGCGAGAGCTTCGACTTCGACGACGCCTCGGAAATGCAGGCCCGTCTCCCCGAACTGGCCCGCCTCCTCCTTGAGCACAGCGAGGCCTGAGCTTACCGGGCCCCTTCGCCGCCAAGTTCAGAGAAGACGCCGGCACCGCTGCCCCGCTCGTACTCAATGATGAACGGCGAGCCGTCAGGCGCCTGCCGACGACTGTGTCTCGGCCGCCGCACGGTACAGCCGGCGCAACCGCACCACGCCCAGGTCGTGCTGGTACAGGTTCTCCCGCTGGTCGGCGTCGCCCGGCATGGCCTCCAGCATGACGCGGTCCTGTTCCAGGACCTCCCAGTGGCGCTTCTCGATCAGCGTCCGGTAGAGGAAGCGCCAGGAGGCGCGCTGCCAGTCCTCGACCCGGCGGTAGCGCCAGAAGAAGACGCCACTGCGCTGCTCGTCCACCGGGCAGACCATGCCCACGATTCCGAACGGCCCGCCGGGGCCGGCCGACGGTGGGTACGGGATGGACAGGTCGACCCAGTCCACGCCGGTGCGGCACAGCTCCACCCAGTCGAAGTTGACACCGCGCTGGTCGGTCTTCTCGAAGAAGTAGCCGCGCCCGGTCTCTCGGATACGGAACTTGGCCGTCGTTTCACCCTCGTACATCGTGTGCGAATCATGGTGGAGGAAGGCGCCGTGCATCGGGTCGAGCAGGTTCTCCACGGCGTAGCGCCATGGTGAGTTCCACTCGGCGTAGCAGAGGAATGCGTCCACTTCGGGATCCGTCAGTGGTTCCGGGAGCACCAGTTCGGCCGGCTCCGGGTGCTCCTCGTCGCCGAAGTAGGCGAGGATTGCGCCCGCGGCCTCGCGTACCGGCAGCGAGGTGACCAGCTTCTTGCCCTCCAGGCTGCAGCCCGGCAGCCCGGGGACGGAGGAGACCGTCCCGTCGGGCTCGACCTCAACGCCGTGGTACCAGCAGGCGACCCGGTCGCCGAGGTGCTTTCCGAGCGACAGCGGTGCCCCGCGGTGCGGGCAGCGGTCGGCGAGCATGGACAGGGCGCCGTCGGAGCGGCGGAAGAGCAGCCATTGCTCACCGAGCGCGGTCACCTTGCGCATCGCGCCGGGGGCGACGAAGTGCGAAGGGACGACGGGGTGCCACTGGTTGCGCAGGCCGGTGGCGTAGATGTGGTCCGCCGTGGCGGAGGACGACAGCGTCATGGTCAGGCTCCCAGTCGGTTCATCTCGGCGCGGAAGGATTCCTCGGTCCACGGTGTGCCGTCGCCGGCGTGGACCTGACGGGCGTTGAGTCCGCGCACCACGTCGGACAGCTCGTGGCCCTCTTCGGTGAAGACGTCCTCGAGGGTTGCGGCCAGCTTGTACTCGTACGGGGTCGGCTCGTGGGTACGTGACTGGTGGACGTCAAGGTACGGCCAGGTGTTGCTCACGGTGTCTCCTGAAGGTGTGGGGGAAGGTGTCACAGGTCGAGGACGAGCCGGCTCTGTGAGGCGCACCGCGAGACGCAGATCATCATCGTGGCGCAGGTGGCGCGTTCGGCCTCGCTGAGCAAGAAGTCGCGGTGGTCGGGGGTGCCCTCGATCACCCGGGTCTCGCAGGACCCGCAGATGCCGTCGCGGCACGAGTTCGGTGCGTCGATCCCGGCGCCTTCGACTGCGTCGAGGATCGAGGTACCGGCGCCGACGGTGAGGGTCACGCCCGAGGTGCGGCACTCGACCTCGAACTCCTCGTCGTCACCGGAGCGTTCCACCGTCGGTGCGGCGAACCGTTCCAGGTGCAGCCGGTCCTCGGGGCAGCGCGCCTCGACGGCCGCGAGCAGGGGTTCGGGACCGCAGGAGTACACCAGCGTGCCGTCGGACAGGTCCGCGAGCGCGGCGTCCAGGTCGATGTGGCCCAGTTCGTCCTGCGGGACGAGCGTGAGATCACCGCCGAGCGCGGCGAGTTCCGAGGTGAACGCCATGGAAGCCCTTCCCCTGCCTCCGTAGACCATCCGCCACGCGGTACCCCTGCGGGTCGCCTCCCTGGCCATCGCCAGCAGCGGAGTGATTCCGATGCCTCCGGCGACGAACAGGTAGGCGTCGGCGTCCTCCAGCAGGAAGTGGTTGCGCGGTTCGGAGACCGTGACCGGCTGCCCGGGGCGCAGCTGTGTGTGCACGAACCGCGAACCGCCCCGCGAGGCGGGTTCGTTGAGCACGCCGATGCGGTAGACGTCCGGCACGCTCGGGTCGCCGCACAGGCTGTACTGGCGTACCTGGCCCCCGACGTGGACGTCGAGATGCGCACCGGGCGTCCAGGCGGGCAGGGGTTTGCCGTCGGGGTGGGTCAGTTCGACGGAGAGCACGCCCTCCGCCTCCCAGGTCATTCGATGGACGACCAGCTGCAGCGAATGCTCGCTCATGGCCTGTTGCCTCCTTTCCGGCAGTACACGCGACCGGGCTACTGGCCCGGGATCCTCACGGGTGGGGTGAACGGGACCTTCATCGGTCCGAGTGCCGTCAGATCGACCTCGACGAGCGTGGGTCCTCCGGAAGCGATGGCCTCATCGAGCACCGGGCCCGCGTGCTCCTTGGACGCGATCCGCAGATATGGCAACCCGCAGGCTCGGGACAGCAGTTCGAAGTCGGGAGTAGCGAGGTCGACCCCGGAGCGGTGCTGGCTGTAGCGGTCCTGCATGTTGCGCAGGACTCCGTAGCCGCCGTCGTTGAAGACGATCAGGGTCAGCCGGGGCCGTTCCTGGGCAAGGGTGAGGAGCTCGCCGAGGTGGACGGCGAGTCCGCCGTCGCCGGCGATGACGACGGTCGGCGCGTCGGGCCGTGCGAGCGCCGCGCCGATGCCCATGCCGAGCCCCTGTCCGATGCCGCCGCCGCGCGGGAAGACGTTGTCCCGCGGGTCGTACATCTCCAGGAGCCGGTTGCCCCAGCTGCTGGAGGGGATCGTGACGTCGCGGGCCACGACGGCCTCGCGGGGCAGCGCGGCGCGGATCGCGTCGCAGATCGCGGCCTGCGGTCCGATGTTGTCGTGCAGGAGCGCCCGCACCTCGGTGCGTACGGCGCCGACGCGGTCCGTCCAGCCGCTCTCCGCGGACCGGGCGTGCGGCAGCAGAGCGATCAGAGTGGCGGCGGCGTCGCCGTGCAGCGCGTGGGCGACGGGGTACACCCGGCCCAGCGCGTCCTCCTCGATGTCGATCTGGATGTGGGCCCCGGGGAGTTCCAGCGTGTAGTCGGCGGTCTCGTTCGAGCGGAAGTGCGTGCCGATGGTGAGCAGCACGTCCGAGTCGGCGAGCAGGGCGCGCACCGCGGGGGTGGTGGCGAAGTTGCCGATGACCTGCTCGTGGTCCTCGGGCACCGCGCCGCGCCCGGAGTTCGAGGTCAGCAGTCCCGCTCCGGTCGCCTCCAGCAGCCCGGCCAGCTCGCTTCCGGCGGTTGCCACACCGCCGCCTGCCCAGATCAGCGGGCGGCGGGCGGAGGCCAGAAGGGCGCCTGCTGCGGCCAGTTCACCTTCCGCGGGAGCCGGGACGGCGGCTGCGGGGAACTCGGCCGGCTCGTCGGTCTGCGCCGCGAACTGGAGGTCGATCGGCCACTCCACGCTCGCTGGGCCGCCCGGCGCGGTGAGCGCCGCGTGGGCCGCCTCGCGCAGGATCCGGCCCGCCTGCTCGGCGTCCGGCACACTCGCGGCGTAGGTGGAGACCGCGCTCAGCATGCCGAGCTGGTCCTTGGTCTCGTGGATGAAACCCCGTCCGCTGCCGAGGAATTCGCTCTCCACCTGGCCGGTGATGTGCAGGACGGAACTGCCCGCGCTGAGCGCTTCGATCAGCGATCCGGCCGCGTTGCCGGCTCCCGTGCCGGTGGAGGTCAGTGCGCAGCCGAGGGTGCCCCGGGCTCGCCCGTAGGCGTCCGCGGCGTTCACGGCGGACGCCTCGTGCCGCACCGGCACGAAACGCAGTTCACGGTCGACGGCCTCGACGAGCGGCAGGTTGTGTACGCTGACGATGCCGAAGACGGTGTCGATGCCGAGTTCCCGCAGGACGGTGACGAGGAGATCGCCTCCGTTGTCGTAACGCATGGTGTCTCCTCAGAGGATGGAGCGGCCGACTCCGCCGCAGACGTCGATGCTGGTGCCGGTGATGTACGAGGCCAGGGGGGAGAGCAGTGTGAGAACCGCGTACGCGACCTCCTCGGCCCGGCCGAGGCGGCCGAGGGCTATGCCCCGGTCGGCGGCCAGTTCTGCCTGCCATTCCTCGTAGGTCTTCCCGGAGTCCGCGGCTGCGTGGCGCCTTGTCCACTGCCCGGTGTCGATGAGGCCGAGGCAGACGGAGTTGACCCGGATACCCTCGTCGGCGAGCTGGACCGACAAGGACTTGGAGAGGTTGAGAATGCCCGCCCGGGCGGCGCTCGTCGTGATCAGCCGGGGCTCGGGCTGTTTGGCGAGCACCGCGTTGATGTTGACGACGCTCGCCGCGCCGGAGGCGGCGAGATGGGGGCGCGCGGCCTGCAGGGGGTTGAGCACTCCGGCGAACTTCAGCTCCAACTCGTCACGCCAGTCCTCGGCGGTGGAGTCGTCGAGACCCTTCATCCGGGACTGTCCGGCGTTGTTGACGAGTCCGTCGATGCCGCCGAACTCCTGGGTGGTGCGGCGGACGAAGCCGTCCACGGCGCCCGCGTCCCGGACGTCGCAGACTCCGGTCAGCAGGCGGTCGTGTCCGGCGCCGAGGTCGGCCGCCACCTTGGCGAGCCGGTCGGCGTCACGGCCACAGGTGGCGACGCGGGCACCCTCGTCGAGCAGGGCGCGGACCGTGGCCAGGCCGACGCCCGAGCTGCCGCCGGTGACCACGATGGTGCGGTCGGCGAGTCCCAGATCCATAACTCGTCTCTCCTGCAGTTCAGTTCATGGTGAAGCCGCCGTTGACGGCGATCACCTGTCCGGTCAGGTAGCGGGATGCCTCACCGAGCAGGAAGGAGACGACCCCGGTGAGGTCGTCCGGCTCCTGCGGCCGGGAGATGGCCCGGTTCATGCGGTAGAGGTCGTGCCGTTCGGCGGGCACGGTCTCGGTCGCCTCGCACTCGGTGAGTCCGGGGGCGACCGCGTTCACGGTGATCCCCTTGTCGCCGAGTTCGCGTGCCATGGCCCGGGTGAGCGCGATGACCGCACCCTTGGAGGCGATGTAGTGGGCGAGGCGGGGAGATCCGTACAGTGCGGCGTCCGATGCGATGTTGACGATCCGCCCCGGCGTCGCGAAGAGCGGGTAGAACGCTTTCGACACCAGCCAGGGACTGCGGGCGTTGACCGCCATCAGCCGGTCCCACACCTCGATGTCGAGGTCCTGGAACTCCTTGCCGCCCACTCCGTTGGCGAGGGCCGCGTTGTTGACCAGGCCGTACACGGGGCCGATCTCGCGTACGGCGGCCGCCAGCGCGGCCACCGAGGCGGGGTCGGCGACATCGCAGCGCACGAAGCGGGCGTCGATGCCCGCCGAGCACAGTTCCGCGACGGCGTGCTCGCCCCGTTCCCGTTCCAGTTCGGCGACGACGACCCGGAAGCCGTCGACGCCCGCCCGGCGGGCCATGGCCAGTCCCAGGCCACGGCCCGCGCCGGTGACGACGACAGTGCGTGCGTCGGCCGGGGGCTGGTCAGCCACGGGTGACGCCGTGCATCGGCGAGTACTCGGGGTAGGTGGGCACCTGCGGCTTCTGCGTGCCGATGACGACGCAGAAGAGGGCGTCGGTGTCGCCCTCGTTCTTGAGCGAACGGGTCACACCGGCGGGGACCACGATCATGTCGCGGTAGCCGAGGGTGCGGTACTCGGCCTCGTCGGGGCCGCGGTGGATACCGACCTTGACCTCGCCCTCCAGGACGAAGAAGGCCTCTTCGACATCGTGGTGGGTGTGGGCCGGGCCTTCGGCGCCGGGCGGCAGCAGCATGTTGGAGAAGGTGAACCCGCCCGACGGGAGGATCCGGCTGTCGCTCTCGTGGTTGCCGGTGGCACCCGAGCCGACGTACCGGATCTGGCCGCGGCGGAACTGTGCGCCGGCCTTCTCCTGAAAGGAAAGGGTGTCGAAGTCCGCCGCACGGGAGGCCTTGGTGGCGATGAGCGAGTCGGTGTAAGCGGAGAGGTCGTCGCCGTTGTCGTACGCGTCGGTGGTCAGAGGCATGGTGGAGGCTCCTATTCGGGGATCGATGCGGTGATACGGAGGTGGGAGAGCACCCAGGCGTTGAAGTGGCCCGGCTGCTCCTGGTTGGCCAGGTGACCGGCGTCCTTGACGATCACGTAGGCGGTCTTGTGGATGGCGCCGGCGATGACCTGGCTCGCTTCGATGCCGGTGACCCGGTCCTGCTCGCCGCACAGCACGAGGGTGGGCGTGGCGATCGAGGGGAGTTCGGCGCGCAGGTCGGCGGCGGCCATGGATTCGGCTGCGTACGCGTAGCCCGGCAGGCGTACCGAGGCGGCCATGGTGTCCACGACCCGGCGCACCAGCTCGCCGGGGGCGCCGGGCGACACCAGCCGCGGTCCGCGGGCCTCGGCGCGGGCGCGCGC
>LRTP01000462.1 GCA_001550305.1 Streptomyces diastatochromogenes | reverse complement strand
CCCCACCCCGGCCCCGGCGAGCCTCAGCACGGAACACCGCTTCCCCCGGGACGAACTCGACCCGGCCGCCCACCGGCGCATCCTGCTCGCCCTCGCCGACGACCTCGGTGCCCGCCTCCGCGCCACCGACCAGATCGCCACCGGCGTGACCTGCACAATCCGCTACGCCGACCTGACGGCCACCCGCCGCAGCCGGACCCTGCCCGAAGCCACCCAGCACACCGTCCTCCTGGCCCGCGCCGCGTACACGCTGTACGACTCCCTCGGTCTCCAGCGCGCCCGGGTCCGCAGCATCACGCTGCGCGCCGACGCGCTGCGGCCCGACGACCGGGCCACCCGGCAACTCACCCTCGACGGCGGTGACGACAAGCCCTTCGCGATCGAAGCCGTCGCCGATCGCGCCCGGGCCCGGTACGGGCACCAGGTGCTCTACCCCGCCGCCCTCGCCATCACCGCGCCGCCCTCAGCCGAGCGTCCTGGCAGGGCGAGGCCACCGCAGTAGCGAGCCTTCGAGCTTCCCCTCAGATGGTCTGGGGATGGCACCCAACGTTCATACAGCAGGCGCCCTCCAGCTGCTGTTTGGCTGCTCCGCACCGGTCTTGTCATAGCTGACGACGGACGCCCGGCGCGTGCCGTCGAGGTCGGTCCAGGTCAGGCCGCTCCGGCCCGAATACACCCGACACCTGGGCAGCCACCAACCCCCGTGACCAGTGGGCACGGAGAAGCAGCCGACGCAAAGCCGTCTGGTCCCACCACGGTGGCTGAGGCGAGAGCAGACAGCGTCACACTGCGTACCGGGACATCCGGGCTCGTCGTGCGGCGTCCGGGCCGGAAACGGGCTGTGAGATCACAGACCCTGTCGGGCGTAGTCCTTGAGCCAGGCCACGAGCCGCGGCACCAGCCCTGCGCGGTCGCCCGCCGGGTTCACCAGCTCGCGCAGGGCTGGGCTGCTGCGCACGACGGTTGCCTGCCGCAGTTGATTCTGGATCACAGGCAGCGCCTCGGCGACGAAGTGGCGGCGGTGCGCGGGAACGCGCGCCTGCTTGACCCGCAGGCGCACCCTTCCGCCACTGTGCTCCCAGGATGCGAAGCGTGCCACGGGGTCCGATGCCTGTTCCACGAGCCACCGGACCGAGTCGATGAACGTCCCCTGGGTCGCCTGCCACGGCAGTTCGTGCAGGCGCCAGACCTCGCTGAGCAGTGGGGTCGCAAAGACCAGGCGGTCGGCCGGCAGATCCTCGCGCTTGGCGGGCTTGGCCTGTGCCTCGGCACGTGCGTCGGCGATCCGGGCACCCAGGAACGCCTTCGCCGCCGCGGGAGCCCAAACGGGTATCGGGCTGCTGCCGGCCAGCGGAAGCCGCGCGACCTCGGTGTCCGACTCCGCGATCAGGAGCCGGGTGGTCTTGGACGGGCGTACGCCGATCGTGGCTCCGTGCCAGGCCGCCCACGAGGCCGCCTCGCGGACGTCGTCGGCGGTGCCGAGCGGCACGATCCGCCAGCCCTTCAGTTCCGAGGTGACGGGTGGAAGCTGGGCTGCGGCCTGTTCCGTCACGCCGAGCGCCGCCGCGAGATGGTGCAGGTCCCGTGCGTCCGTCGCACTGACCGGAGCGGGGACAGCATCGTGCCGGGCCTGCCACAGCGCGAGGTGGGCATCTGCGAGCGTGTCCCGGGTCAGTCCAGCCGCCTTCGCTGCGGACGCCAGCCGCTGGGCGTCGCGCTGACTCAGCGACTTGCTGCGTGCCATCGCCAACGCGAGGGTGGTGTACTCCTCCCCGGTTCCGGCGGGGGCGGGGTGCTTAGGGAGGAACTGCGCGAGGTTCCCCACCCCGGTGTAGGGGCCGGAGCGGACTGGTTCCATGCGTGGGAGCAGCCGTTGAGCGGGCGGCAGCGCGGGGAGAGGCCGCACGCCGGCCGTTGGGGTGCAGGTGAGGCGGGTCGGACTGGTGGCCAGCAGCGTGGAGAGCACGCGAGCGGTGTTGCGGCAGTCGTCCAGGGCGGTGTGCTCCCGCACCGGCCATGCGCCGGACAGAGACTTGACGACTCCGGCAAGCCGGTAGGCGGGCATGTCCGTGTGGCTGCGGACGGTTGTGAGGGTGCACAGGCCAGGGATCCGCAGTCCTGCGAGGCCAATGCGGGCGAATTCGTGGTCCAGGAACTCCTCTTCGAAGGAGCGGTTGTGGGTCACGACGACCGTGTCCTGCATCATGCTGAGGAGCGTGCCGGCGATCTCGGCGAACCGTGGGGCTTCAGCCACCATGTCGTCGTCGATGCCGTGGATCTGCCTGCTGCCGGCGGGGATCGGCCGCTCGGGGTGCACCAGGGTCGACATCTCCTCCAGCACCGTGCCGTCGGCGCGCATCCGGATTGCCGCGACCTCGCACACCCGGTCCCCGTGAGCGGTCCGTGTGCCGGTCGTCTCCAAGTCCACAACGGTGTACTGGAGTGCGCGGGGGTCGAGCCCGTCGGGACGACGGGTCAGGTAGGTAGGGACGAACAAGGGTGGCGCCTTCCGAGCAGCAGGGACGGCGGCGGGCACGAGGCCGTCGCTCATCCGGTGATGATGCCGGAAGTCACAGGCTGCTCATAGTCCCGAACAACAGACGGCACTGGTCAGAGTGCCCTGCGAGTGTGAAGACGGGGCCGACGCAGCGACTCACTCACGGGCCGTAGCAGCCGCCGTCGTGTCCGGCGGATGGGTAGCGGAGCGCGCGATGCCGGCCGGCCCGGCGTGCGGCTGCGGATGTATACCGATCTGCGGCAGGTCCTCGAGGAGGCCTCTTCGCCGGAGCCGACGCCGTCGGCCGTGTAGACAGGCGTGGTCCGCCACCACGGGGGGAGTGACGGACCACGTCTGCGTCCACGGTGCCACACCCGTTGCCCCCGCGCCCGGTCTGCGGGTGAAGTCGTCGCGGGATGCTGTGAATTTGATCGAGCAGGGGTTACACGTGGGCATGCAGCAGGGCGAGGACGGCGGCCGTGTATGCGCGGGATCGGTCCCAGACGGCAAAGTAGTCGGTGTGCAGCTGGTCGGCCTCCTCCATCCGGGAGGGCTGGATGCGGATGCCGCTGCCGCGTCCGAGGGCGAGGTTGGCGCGGCGGCTCAACTCCGGGCTCAGCCCGCGGATCGGCTCCACCGGCTCACCTCCGTCGGGCGTGCCGTCGGGCTGGTAGGCCTCGTACAGCCTGTCGCGCCCTCGGTAGCCCGCGCGGCTGGCCTGCAGTAGCCGCGCCTGCTTGGCGACCTCCTGTGCCAGAGGGTCGCCCGGGCCGCCGAGCCGGAGCTCTGGTCCGGGAGCCGGGATGGCCCGCCAGATGCCTGCGTAGGAGGTGTTGATGCTGCTCATCCACCAATCGGGCACGCGGCCGCCGGGCAGCCGGCGCGGTTTCGGCAGGCGCCGGGGCGGCTGCTTGCCGTCCGCGCGCCGGGCGAGCAGCGTGCGTGCCGAACGCAGCAGGGCCGCGTCGTGCACCTTCATCAGGACCACGGCGACCTCGATCTCGCGGCTCGCCGCCTTGTACTCGGGGGTCCGTACGTACGCGCGCCGCAGGCGCTGGTATTCGGCGGGTTCAAGGTCGGTCCTGCTTGGCCCCTGCCGGCTCGCGGTTGCCTTTGCCTCTTCCACGCGCCGGTCGGCCGTCTGGGCTTCGTCGAGTTGGTGCGCGAGCCGTTCGAGAACCCTCGGCCAGCGGCTCCCCACCATGGTCACGGTCTTCCCCTTCGCAGATGCCCGACTGCCCCTGACCCACGCTATCGGCCTCGCGCCGCGTACCCGTTGTCGCACAGGCAGCACTGGACTCCTCAGAGCAGGCGCAGGACGCCGACAACCTTGCCGAGAATCTGCGCCCGGTCACCGGGAATGGGCTCGTAGGCGGGGTTGCGGGGCATCAGCCACACCTGGCCGTCCTGCCGGCGCAGCACCTTGATCGTGGCCTCGTCGTCCAGCAAAGCAGCGACGATGTCGCCGTGGTCGGCGCTGTCCATCTTCCGCACGGTGACGATGTCGCCGTCGCATATCGCCGCGTCGATCATGGAGTCGCCGACCACGGTCAGGGCGAACAGGTCACCGTCGCCCACGATCTGGCGGGGCATGGAGTAGACGTCCTCGACCATCTCCTCGGCGAGCAGGGGTGCGCCGGCGGCGATCCGTCCGACGAGCGGTACGTCGACCGGCGCCTCGCTCCAGCCTCCCAGGTCGGGTGCCCAGGAAGGCCGCACCCGGTAGGCGCGGGGACGGTGCGGGTCATGGTAGAGAACGCCTTTGCGCTCGAGGGCCGAGGGGCCAGCACGATGTGCTGGCCCCTCAGGCATGTCCAGACCCGAGACACGCGGCGCTACGGCACGTACGTCAGGCGAGCCGACTTACACCGTAGGTATGAAGGGGCGCCGGCGAACAGGACATCACGCGCAGTGCAGCACCGATCGGCACACACCGGCGGCTCCGAAATGCCACTGCCGTGGTGCGGGCCCGGCCGGCCCGTTGTCTGAGGGCCGATCCTCTGCGGCGTCTTGGCTGATCAGCCCCAGTTCTTCAGCGCATCGGCGACCTGACGCACATCGCGGCGTCCCTCGATGGCGTCGATGACCACCGCGATCGCCTCCTGGCTGCCGACCTTGACCTGGATACCGCTGGCGTGGAGGTAGGCGTAGGCAACCTGCGCGGCGAACAGCTCGTTCGAATGCTCGAGGGCTGGAATCCGCGCAAGGGCATGAAGGAGCGCAGCGGCTCGGTGGTGCACAGCCGGGTAGACCAGGGTCCCCATGACCTCGTGCCGATGGCGGGCGACGGCGGCGACCAGCGCACCGTAGTCCGTGACATCGGGGTCCCCGGGCACGAGGTTCTGCGCGATATCAAGCAGCCACCGCTCGTCGATGAGCACGACGGGCGGCATCAGGCGGCGTGGCTGCTGGAACCGGTCCCGAAGCGGTCCGCGAAGGCCTGCCCGTGCTCCTCGACGAAGGCCTTCGCACCCTCGAGGAACCGGGTGCGCGCAAGGTCGGTGGTCAGCCGCCGGCTCGCGTACTGATCTGGGTCCTCGTGGTCGTCTGCTGCGAGACGCTGCAGCTCCTGGTACGTCTCGTCGTCGACCTTGATGCGGATTTCCTTCGGCATGCCCCCACGGTAGCCCGGCACGGCCACTGGCGGGGAGGGGTGAGCTGGAGTGGTCCACCACGGTGACCAGTCCACGACGCGCTCCCCTTAAGGCGGCCGAACGACGCGGTCCCACACTTCCTGGAGCCAGCGGCCGTCGGGCGCCCTGGTGATACGCCTCAACGACGGGGTCAAGGTGTTTGCGGATGCTGTCGGCGGTGAGGCCGCGGTACGCGGTGTACACCTGCTCGCAGGGGCCCGCCGTCGGCCGGAGGACCTTCGGGGCACGGCCACCGAGGATCTGCTGCGTGATGCCGCGCTGAGCGGCGGCGCTCGGCTGCGACGGGCTCCTCGACGACGGCCAAATGTCACCCGAACGGCCTACAGGCTCTCGCCTCGGGCGCGCGGCGCTCACCCATTCAGCCCATGCTGAGGCTGGACATTCTGTTGCCGCGCCGTTCCCGTGATCTCCGCTGCGTCAGGAGGCATCGTGGTCGTGCTAGCTCTGCTCGTACCGGCAATGCTCCTACTCCTGATGCTGGCGCTGGACGTCTTCGAAGACCTTCTATTCGCCTCGCCACCACCGCCCCCTCCAGATGACAAGCCCCCCGAGCAGGTCGACAGCCACGATTGAACAGTTCGCTGCGCAGGTCGGCTTCCAGAAGGGCGCACGAAATTGGCCGCCTTTCAACAGCGTGGGCAAAGCGCTGCTGGTCTTCGTTCACGACCGTCGCTGTGTCTGAGCGCGTTGAAAGCGGGCCTGGTGGCTGCCCGGCACGCTGCAGGGCTTCCCCACTGGAGCCTTGCAGGTGGGGCACGACACGTGTGACACGCTCCGGGCCAGGTCCTCGGTCGTGGTCCCACTGCTGCTCGAGGCTTTGGTCCCGCCGCGTTGCGCCCGTTTGGCGGCGGCGGCCTTTTCCCGGGAGGCGATGACCAGCCTGAGCCGTTCGTCGTGACCGCCCATGCGCCGCAGCGGCTGACCATCCGGGACGGCGTCGAAACACTCCTGCCCCGGACGGGCGCTGCACGTCGGGCACTTCCGCTGTACCCACTTCTTGCGCGCGACCTGGTCCTGCAGTTTGCCGAGCCCTCCGCCGTACACGCGGGCCCTGGCACCCTTCAGCAGATCAATCTGCGCCCGGGTCAGCGGAACGTCACTGTCCGGCAGCTGGGAGATCGCCCTCAGCAGACCCCGGACATCACAGAACCGCTCATGCTCCAGTGCAAGCTTCAGTTCCACCAGGTACGCCTTCCGGTTTTCTGCGGCCTGCTGGGCCTGGCGTGCACGCTTCTCCGTCTCCTGCTTTGCCGCGTCGCCGGTTAAGACGAAGCTTCTTTTGGTGTGATCGTTCGTTGAACCGTGCGTGACGGATCTCGTTGAGCGGCTGGTGCCAGACGAGTTATGGGTGTTGTTCCGGCGGGTTGTGCCGCCGACCGAGGTGATACGACCGCAGGGCGGGGGCCGCCGGCGGGCAGGTGATCGCGAAGCCTTGGCCGCGATCATCTTCGTGGCCACATCAGGCTGCACCTGGCGCAAGCTTCCGCCGGTGTTCGGGCCGAGCTGGCAGACGGTCTACCGGAGGTTCGCCCAGTGGAGCCGAGACCGGGTATGGGCAAGGCTGCACCGTGTGATCCTGGACGAACTCGGATCTCAAGGCGAGTTGGACTGGTCGAGGTGCGCTATCGACTCGGTCAGCTTGCGGGCCGCAAAAGGGGGCCTCTGACGGGACCGAATCCGACCGATCGCGGCAAGCTGGGATCGAAAATCCACCTGATCACCGACCGGAACAGGCTGCCGCTGTCCCTGGGCATCTCCGGGGCGAACATGCACGACAGCCAGGGTCTGGAGCCGCTCGTGCGCGGTATCCCGCCCATCCGATCGCGGCGCGGGCCGCGACGCCGACGACCGGCGAAACTGCACGCAGACAAAGGCTACGACTACGACCATCTGCGCCGATGGCTCCGCGGACGTGGCATCCGCCATCGCATTGCCCGCAAGGGCGTCGAGTCCTCGCAACGGCTGGGCCGACATCGCTGGGTAGTCGAGAGAACCGTCTCCTGGCTGGCAGGCTGCCGACGTCTTCACCGTCGCTACGAACGCAAGGCCGAACACTTCCTCGCTTTTGTTGGCATCGCCGCATCCCTCATCGGCTACCGCCGATTGGCAGCCCCGCTCAGGGCCTGAGCCGGTCCTGCTGCACGTCAAAACAGACCAGCCCCATTGAGGCCGCCAGGGCCGCCGCGTAGGCCGACGCTTCCTCGGCCATGCTCCAGCTCAACCCGAAGTAGATGAGCGGACCGCTTGCACTGTCGATCAACGGCCCGACTGACCAAGGCGAGGTCTCTTCCTCGTCCTCGGTGATGTCCCACCACCGCTCAAGAAGCACGGTGACGTAGGCCTCTATGCGTTCGGACGCAGGCTCCTGGGGCTCACCGTCGAGATAGCGGTCGTACAGGTCGTTGAAGACCCGGCCGGCGGTCTTGTCGTCCGCAGGCCGCTCGCCTTCCCAGACAGCCAGGTCGTAGCTCATGCCCGGAGGCTCTCACGCCGCACTGACACACATCTGAGCCGGTCAACAGCACTCGCGCTAGCCAAAAGAAACGACGTCTTAGAGGAGGGTGTTGTATGCGCTCCATCCGGTGCCGATCTTGATCCGTCCGGCGAAGGGTCGGATGCTGTGACTGGTGCCGGGGTAGAGCCAGAGGACGCCGGTCTTGTCGCGGGCGACGAGGTCGGGTTTGCCGTCGCCGGTGAGGTCGCCGATGCCGACCAGGGCGCTGTAGGCACCCCAGCCGGTGCCGACCTTGATCCGGGCGCCGAGGGGTTTGGTGGCCGAGCCCGTGCCGGGGTAGAGCCAGAGGGCGCCCTGGCCGTCGCGGGCGAGCAGGTCGGGCTTGCCGTCGCCGGTGAGGTCGCCGGCGCCGACGACGGTGTTGTACACGCTCCAGCCTGTGCCGATCTTGATACGGGTGCCGAGGACGGCGGTCGTGCCGGTGCCGGGGTAGAGCCAGAGGGCACCGGGTTTGTCGCGGGCGAGGAGGTCGCCGTGGTGGTCGCCCGTCAGGTCGCCAGCGCCGACGAGCAGGGGGTAGGTGTTCCAGTTGCCGGGGAGGTGGGTGGGGCCGGACAGGCCAGCTCCGCTGGTCTGGTAGAAGTCCACGCGGCCCGTGCTGGTGTTGCGGGCCAGGAGTCCGGCCCGGTTCCAGGGGCCGATGATGCCGGGGACAACGAGGGCGTTGTCCTGGGACCAGCCCAAATAGCGGTCGGTGTTGACGCGCTGTCCTAGCGGGGCGTTGGGCTTTTCGGTGCCGGGGTAGAGCCAGAGGGTGCCGTGGCTGTCGCGGGCGAGGAGGTCGGGCTTGCGGTCGAGAGTGAGGTCGTGGGGGTCGGGGTCGGCGAACCGGATCGCCACCTGACTGGTGGTGAACTGCCGTCCCGCGGAGTCTTCCAGGCGCAGGGTGCCGGCGACCGTACCGGGGTGGACGCCGAGGGTTGCGGCGAGATCGTAGACGCCCTGCCACGTGGGGTCGAGATTGTTGTTGCTGGGGGCGGGGAGGTCGAAGCTGGGGAAGCGGACGCTGAGTGAGCCGTCGGCCCCGATGGTCCATGGCAGCCCGGTGGTACTGACGTCACGGGTAAAGTGGGCGGTGGAGGCGAGTTGACGTGCTGTGAGACCGGCGGCGGCGAGTTGGTCGGCGGGCAGGGTGAGGGTCAGGTGGCCGCCGGGGATGGCGGTCTGCATCTGCCTCCCGTCCACGAAGAGCTTGGTGCGCACCGGGGCGGTGGCGCCGCCGACGACGGTCACGGGGGCGTTGGGGCCCCAGTAAGCGTCGTTGCTGCCGGCGGACGTTTCGATCAGCGGCTCGAAGACCCGCAGGCTGGGGCTCTGGGAGTCGGCCAGGTCCTGGGCGGTGCCGGCGTCGATGATCGAGGCGTTGATCTGGAACGCGTCGGCCATGGGGGCCGTGACGCTGACCTTGAGGTCGGTGGTGCCGGCTTGGAGGGGGCCGGTCGCGGTGCCGTCCGGGGAGGTGCCGAGGTCCAACTCTTCGGATCCGGCCGTCGGGCCAGGCCTGGACGCCAGGATGGTCCCTGCCCCGTCGGCTATCTGTAGTGCCAGGCCTGCGTTCTGACCCGCTGTCGGCTGGATGATCAGCCGGATGTAGGCGGGCTGCGTCGGCGGTCGGCCCACGCGGAGGTGGATGTCACCGGGCGCCCCGTACAGGCTGACGCCAGTGCCGGAGTCGGGGCCGGACACTCCAGCGGTGATCGTCGGCGGCAGGGTGTCCGCCGCGGCGGTGGGCAGGGGCAGGAGGCCGGTGAGTGCCCCGATGCTGCCGGCCACGATGGCGCGGGAGCGCCAGCGTGTTCTCATGTGCGATTGTCTCCAGTCTGCCGGAACGGAGTTCGTGTTCCTTCCGGCGTCGGCGGGATCGTGGAAGGCGGCGGGGCCGGGCCTCTCGGCCCTGCA
>LRTP01000461.1 GCA_001550305.1 Streptomyces diastatochromogenes | reverse complement strand
CGCGGGCGGCGCTGCCGCCGATCCGCCCGCCGCGCGGCTGCCAGCCGAGCAGCACCCAGCCCAACGCGGCCTGCATCGGCGCACGGCCCCGGATCTTCTGCCGGCGCACCGCCCAGATGGCCAACACCCACGCGACGATGGGGACCGGCCCCATCCACGACCACCAGCTGATGGTCTTCACCAGAAGGAAGCCGCCGCCGACGGCGACCGCGATCTGCGCGGGGGTGTAGGGGCCGAGGGGGATGCGCTAGTCCGCCACCTTGCCCAGTACCCAGGGGTGGCGGCGGGCGGAGGTGTAGAAGCGTCCCATCCGCGCCTGGGCGGCGGCGCTCACAGCCAGCCTCCCGCGCTGGCGGAGTGGTCACGCACGAGGGGATCGGTACTGCGCACGATGCCGGGGATGGCGGGTGCGCCCTTGGCCGGGTTCTTCACCTCGTCGGTGAACATGTTCGCGAGGTCGTTGCGCGAGTTGTACAGGCCCAGCGCGATCACCATCAGGAGCAGGGCGCCGATCCCGGCTTTGAGGCTGAACTTCTGGATCATGATGACGACGACGAGGCAGACCAGACCGGCTTGCAGGCCTTTGGTCGCCCACTCCTTGAACATGTTGATCCACGAGTTGCCGAGGTCGTTGAGCTGCCCGGCGAGCATCAGGCTGTGCATCGTGTTCACCGGGCACCCCCGTCCCGGGCGGTCCCGGACTCCAGCGCCGCGACTTCCCACCGGCCCGAGCGGGCCTTGAGCGTGAGCTCATACCCCAGCGGCCAGCGACCGCCGGAGTCCCGGGCTTCCACCTGGACGAGGACACGCACCGCCGTGCCGTCGGCCGGCACCTTCCCGGCGGCCGCGGCCTCCTCGACGGCGGACACCCGCTGCACCGCGACCGCCGTGTACGGGGCGGGGGAGATGGGCGACAGCTTCACCCCGGGTGCGAGGTAGCGGTCCACCTCCCCGGCCCCCGTCAGGTACGCGCCGAAGAACTCGCCGACTGCCAAGGACAGATCGCCGTCGGACGGCACGCTCACGCCGTACGGCGACTTGCCCACCGCGGCGCGCGCCGGGCTGGCCACCGCGCCGGGGGCGCCGGTCACGGCGAACGAGGCGCCGTTCGCGTCGGCGGTCACGGGGACGGCGAAGTAGCGCAGCTGTCCGTCGGCGTACTGCGCAGCGACGGTCACCGTCCACTCGCCGTTCTCGCGCTGCGCACTGCGCACGGCGGTCACCGCCGTCGGCTTCGGCTGCGCACTGGCGACCGGGTCCGGCAGATCGACATCCGGCGCGAGGGACTGCGCAAGCCGCGCCTGCGCACTGTTCGCGTCGCCGGGGCTGCTGCGCAACCACGCGTCGACGAACACCTGCGCATAGCCCGCAGGGTCGGCCGCGGCGGCCGCGCTGCGCACGGTGGCCGGCTTGTCCGAGGGGGCGGTCGCGACGGTGGTCGGGCCGGACATCACCGCGATGCCCAGGGCGACGGGGCCGGCCGCGATCGCGGTGAACAGGGCCAGGCGCGACAGGCGGACGCGACGCCTCATCTTCTCCAGCCGGGCGCCTGCGGCCATCGGGGGAGCCGCGTCGCTCTCCGAGGCCTGCTTGTCAGGGGACATGGTCAAACTCCCAGGTCAGAACGTGTACTTGCTGACCTTGAGACAACCCGCCGACCCCGACCCGACCACCGACCACGAGCCCCCGACCACGGTCACGATGGGGACACAAAGCCCGTGGTCGGGGTCATGGTCGGCCCGACCACGGGGAGCCGAGGACAGGACATCGCGCCCGGCCCACAGTCCCCGGGCCGCCGACCGCTGGGCGACCACGTCACGCCCAGCCAACGGACCCGCACACCGGTGCGCAGACGCAAGCCGCCCGGAGCCCGCAAGGCGCCTGCGCAGTGCTTCACCCGGACCTGCGCACCAGAAGATCAGGGAATCCTCGGGCCGACTGCGCAGCCGCACCGCGCAACCCGACTGCGCAGGATCCTCGGCCGGTTGCGCAGCCCGATTGCACACCGCCCCTCCGGAGCTGCGCAGTCGGGCTGCGCAACCGCTGCGCACCGGGGGTGAAGGTGACGTGGTCGGCCCGACCATGAGCCCGACCACGGCAGCTAGGCGGCTACGTTGCCGGATCGTGACCGATGGTCGGGGCTCGTGGCCGTCAGCCTGGTCGGGGTCGGCGGATGAGCTGACGGCATGGAACACACGCACCCCCGCGCACCCAGGACCGGCGACCGCCCCACTTCGGCGGTCCCGGCGTGCTGCCCTGGCCACCGCGCGCAGCCCGCATCGGGGGCACGGCGGTGAGCCGCTTCGGGACAGGGGTCCGCCGGGGCGTGATGGCGGCCGATCAGTTCACCCAGGTCGCCAACGGCCTGTTCCGGGACAGCTGGTTGTCCTACAAGGCGAAGGGGATCTTCGGGCACGTTAGTACGCACCGGGACGGCTGGCAGGTCACCGTCGCCCACCTGGTCTCCGTGGGCCCGGATGGGCGGGAGGCGGTCCGCGCCGGCCTGAAGGAACTGGAACGCTACGGCTACCTCATCCGCGAACGACTGCGTCACCCGAATGGAACGCTCGGCGAGGTCGTCTACTCGGTCACCGACCGCCCCGCAACCCTCGCCCTGCTGAAAGCGACCTCCACCCTCGCGATCGAAGACGAACACGATGCCGGCTTCGGGGCGGGCATCCGGCGCGGGGTGATGGCGGCCGATCAGTTCACCCAGGTCGCCAACGGCCTGTTCCGGGACAGCCGGTTGTCCTTCAAGGCCAAGGGGCTGTTCGGCTTGCTCAGCACGCACCGGGACGGCTGGCGGATGACCGTCGCTGACATCGCCCGCCGCAGCCGCGACGGCGAGGCAGCGGTGAAGAGCGGGCTGAAGGAGCTGGAGAAGCACGGCTTCCTGGTCCGGGAGCGCGAACGTGATCCCGACGGAACCCTCAGCGGGGCCGCGTACTTCATCACCGACCTGCCCAGCCTGCAAAGCCGCAGGTCACAACCAGAGTCGGGTTTTCCACCAGTGGATAACCCTACGTTGGCTGATCGGCCCACTAAGAACACCATCAGTAAGAAGACCAACAAGCAGCACACCAGATCCCTCCGTCCGTGCGATTGCGGCGACGCCGCGCACACGAACGGAAGGACGGACCCCCCGGACGCGACAGCATCCCCGCCGCCCCCGGCAGACGAAATGCATCCGGGGATCCGGCTGCTGCTGGAGATCGGGGCGAGCCGTCCTGAACTCCTGCTGACCGGGAAGCCGCTGACCGATCAGGGCCGCGTGGCGACCGTGATGCTGGACGCCGGCTGGAGTGCTGAGCAGCTGCGCCACGTCATCACCGGCCGGCCCCTGCCGGACCCGGTGCGCACCTCGGTCGGCGCGATCATCGCCGCCCGGCTCCGCGCCGCCCAGGCCTACCCGCCGCCCGCCATTGCTGCGGACCACCACGAGGCGCCCCCGTGGGACGAGCCGAACGCGTCGGCGACAACCGAGCGGCCATCGACAGGGGCCGCCGCCCGCACCGTGACCGAGGCCCTGACCTACCGGGCCCTCGTCGAATGCGCCGGCTGCGGCGTTCCCGCAACCGCACCTGGCGAGGACCTCTGCCCGGCCTGCCTCGGCTGGCCGCTGTGCCGCACCTGCCCTGGCCCGACTCCCCGGCGCGCCCACCCCGACGGCGACGGCCGCTGCAGGACGTGCGCCTCCGCCTGACCGACCCACTGGAAGAAAGGAAGACGCCCGTGACGGACACGCGCCGCACATCACCGCCGACCACGGCCGAACAGCACCGGCGCCCCTTCACCCTCGACCCGGGCCGCTGGGAGGCGGAACGCTCACGCGCCCTGCGGACCGGTCACGTCCGCGACCACACCTGCACGGCCGAGTGTGAACCCGTCCTCGTGTACGAACGCACCCGGTGGGGCTGGCTCGCCTGGACCGTCCCTGGTGACGGCACAGAGCCCGATCAACCCCATCAGATCGGGGTTCTCACCCCCATCGCGAGCCGCATGCAACGCCTGGCTATGCGCTGGCTGACCAGGCACCCCGCCCAACGCCTTGCCCTGGCCCCCACCATCCCCGGGTCCCTGCGGCTCTCCGCCGCTGCTGTAGCCCTCATCAGCCTGCTCGTAGGCCTGTTCGCGATGGGCCACGGCGTTCCCGTCGACGTCGTGCTGCCGGCGATGCTGCTCGCTCCGGTACTCGCCGAGCACCTGCCGGGCCAGCTGGACGCCCGGGCCCGCGAACACGTCCGCAGCGTCGAGGGTGACGGCGCCTGCCGCTACCTGCAGCGCCTCGCCGCCCTGCACACCTTCCTCGTCCAGGCCGCCGCCGGCAGCGACCGCTACGAGCTGCACCGCTCGGCCGAGATCGGCCAGCACACGCTGTGGGACGTCGCCGGCCTGCTCCAGACCCCCGACACCCGCTCAGCCTCGGCCGAACTCATCGCCCGGGAGCGGCTGATGGTCCAGCTCGCCGACCAGGTCGCCCAGACCCTGAAGCGCACCCACACCGAAGAGGGACCGGCCGACACGGGCCTGCCCCATGCACGAGAGCGTCCGTTGGGCCCCTACCCGCCCGGCTCCGAGCAGACGACACGGCCAACGCCTCATCACATGCACGGCACTTCACCGCTGAAGGGACACCACTCCATGACACAGCCCGAACCCGACCACGCCGTCCGCACCGCGGACGTATACCTGCTCTTCGCGCACGAGCCGTACTACCCCGGCCCCGGAGCCCAGGAGATCAACACCACCCTGGTGACCGCTGCCTCGCTGCTCCACCCGCGAGTACGGCAGCCCGACGGCGCACAGATCCATGAGCGCCTCATTCAAGGGCGCCGACCGGGAGAGATCATCCCGCTGGCCACCCTCACCCATGAGCTCAACGGCGGCGCCGACTGGCCGGCGGTCGGCGACTGGGAGAGCGTCACTGCCGACCTGCTGCAGCTCGTCCGCGTGGGGGAGTGCGATGCCCTCAGCCTCGGTCTGCCCGAAATCGTACGTGCCCTCATCTGCACAGGCCCGCACAGCCACGTGCGCACCTACGACGCGGCGGCCGACCAGTTCATCGCTTTCGGGCCGACGGAGCGCGCCGCCGTCCTGGCCGAGGTCGAGATGGTCCTCGCCCCCCTCGTGGCCGAGCAGGCCCTCTGGCCAGGGGACGGCCTGCTGCCCCCGCCCACCCGCCAGCCATAAGACCGCCACCCTCCGGTGCGGCGAGGGGCCGACGACTACGTGCTCCGGTGCGTTGTCAGAGGCGGTTCGTACGCTGGCCGCTGGCTCCGCAGCCGATCGGTTCGTCAGTGGAAAACCAGGGGGCCGATCTCCTGCTGTGCGAGGTCGATCAGGAGGCTCAGCCCCTGGCTTTGCACAAGAGCCTCAGGATCTCCCTGGGCGTCAGGGTTGTAGTCGGGATGCCTGACGCTCTCGCCAAGGGCTTCCGCGATCGCCTCGTCATTGTCAGCGGCCAGAGCGCAGGCCAGCGCCAAGGTGGCCGCCCGAGGGGTCTCCGGCCACACAGCAGCCAGGCTTGCGATCCGTGTGATGACATCAGTCCCGGCGCAGGCGGCCGCAAGCACGGCAAGCGCGAACTGCATCACTTCAGGCTCCTCGTCCCATTGCGCAAACAGGCGGGTAGCATCCCCTCGAACGGCTTGCCGGACGGCTCGCTCGCTGTCAGTCTGCTGCCGCAGCACAGCCTCGGTACTGACGAACCCCTGCGGATCCAGCGCCTCTTCACGTAGCGCGGCCGTCGCCGCTTCGGCCAGCGTCACCGTCAGTGCGGCACGGACCGCGGCAGCGGCTTGGCTGTCGATGACCACGTCGGCGAGAATCACCGCCGCACCTGCAGTGGCAGTGTCCAGTGCGTGGGTATGAAGCAACTGGTCGAAGAGCACGCTGAGCACTTCTGAGTCGTCGGCGAAAGCGTCCGTCTCCTCATCCAGCCACTGCGTCATCGAGGCCGGTACAGGCAGATTTGCGGCAAGCCGCCGCGACACGGCAATACGCAACCGGTCCAGAAGCGGGGCTGCTGTCTCGCCAGGCTCACCATCAGCCAAAACCGGCAGCGAGCTGGAGGGCGGGGTGACGTCATCCATATTCGCGGAGCTTACGTGGCAGCGCATTCGCTCCCTTGGCCGGCCGCTTCACCATGATCGACCGGACAAGCTCTAGGAGTGGCGATGGCCGGTTTCGCAAAGCCGTGCGGCTTTGCGGCGGAGAGGTGGCTGGCCTCTCCATACCGGCCATCGTGCGGCGTCTGGCCCGCCGGGAGTTCGTCGATCCCTTCAACCAGAGGCCGCGGTCTTACGGTATCCCGCGTGTGACGCGGTTCGGTGTTGCAGTCAGGGCGTCGAGGACCGGCGGGCGGCCAGCTCCTCGAGGCGGGAGCGTTTCCAGCGCTGCTGGCGCGGTCGGCCGGCACTGCCGCGGCGGTATTCGAACCCGTCGGGCTGCTCGAGATCGGGTAGGAGCCCGTGCCCGAGCGCGCTGATGAAGCTGTCGGCGTTGCCGTATCCGAGGATCTGGGCCGCTTCGGCGGCACCGACCAGGTCCTCGTTCTCGTCCTGGTCGGCGGCCGGCAGCACACCGCGCTTGCGGGCGGCGGCGACGACGGTGGCCCGGCGCCACTTCTTGCGGGCTCCGCCGCGGCTGCCTTCCTCCCTCTCCAGAGTCTCCGGCTCGGGCAGTTCGGGGATGCGCCCCTGGTAGAGGGCGCTGGAGAACGAAGCGACGCTTCCGTAGCCGAACAGACTCGCGACCTCGGCCGTACCGAGCAGCTCGTCGGGGTCCCCGTCGACGGGCACTGCGGGCAGCGCAGCGGCCGGGGCGGAGCTGCGCCGGCCCTTGCCGGGCCGGTTGCTGGCCCAGGCGACGATCGTGCCGCGGCGCCACATCGGGCCGTCGACGTCCTCGTCGGGCTCGGGGAAGTACCCGGGCCGGTCGCGGAAGTAGGCGTCGATGGTGGAGGTGCGGGTGTAGCCGAGAAGCTTGGCCACTTCCCGCTTGGTCAGCAGCTCGTCCTGGTCGGCCTCGAGTACCGCGGCCGGCAGCGTGCGCTTCTTCGGGGCGCGCTTGGCGAAGAACGCCGCGACCTCGTCGTGGCGCCAGAACCGCTTGCGGCCGTCCGTGTGCGCGACCGCAGGGAAACCGCTGTCCGGGTCGTTGCTCCACTCGCTGATCCGGGGCTTGCTCGTGCCGAACTCGGACACGATCTGCGCGGTGTCCACGAGCCGCTCGGCGGGAGACATCGAAACCCCTTTGGAAGGATCGGCAAGGCGGTGCCGGCGCCCGGTGAGCCCGACAGGTTCGATAATGCCAAAGTTGGTGGGTTCGTGTCCAGCCCAGCGCGAGATCGGCTACAGATGTTCCTCGCCAAGAAGGCAGACACCGAAGAGCGCGGCGCGTTCTTCCAGCTCCGTGTAGGCCATGGCGGCCGGCGCGGCATCCCAGGTCGTGAACGCGAGCGCGGAGACCGCCTCGCCGCGTGTCATCCCCTGCTCCCACGGCGTACCCACGGCAGCGCACCGCTCGGCGAGCTGGACGTCGGACAGGTTCGCGGCCTCCTGGCGGATGCCGGACTGAACGTCGGCGACGCCCTCGCACCAGGCGCGGTGGCCCCTGGCGAGAAGGTCCTGCAGCGCGTCCCGGTCACTCAGGTCCTGGGCGCTGGCGGCGAGGTCGAGAAGCAGGGCGGTGGGATTGGTGTCCATGGTCATCTCCTTCATCCACTGTAAGGGGACGTGTGCCGGGCCGGGTCCGAACAGATCGGCTCGGCACACGCGGGTGTCAGCTGTGGGCGGTGCAGCCGTCGCACAGCGCACGGCCGTTGTGTCGCGCCATCTCGGGTTCCTTGCGGGGGTCCTTCTTGAGCGTCTCCCAGACCTGCTCCTGCAGGGCGATGAACTCCGGGCCGTCGTCCGCGCAGACGACTCCGGGGTCGGGAGCCCCGCACGTTGCGGCGTGCCGGATCAGCTCGGTGATGCGCCAGTTTGCGCGGAAGCTGTTTGTCGCCACGCACCTGCTCGACCTCGGCGTACAGGTCAGCCAGCCGCGGCCGCCGGCCGACAGAGAGCAGCACGTCAGTGCGGGAGGCGAAGACACACGGCGAGCATGAGCAGCGGGAGGTTCCGGCCCAGTCGCCTGCGCCGGGCACCGAGTCGTACGTCCAGCAGTACGGCACGGGTGCGTCGGCGTGCCACTCCTTGACCGCGTTGGTCGACCAGTCCTTGACGGGCAGCCACTCGTCGACGACCCGCGCACTGTTGGCCTGCACCGTACGGAAGGCCGGGCGCTTCTTGCGGTCGGGGCCCTCGTCGCTGCGCAGGCCCATGACCTTCAGGATCCGCACCGGGCGCCCGAGCTCGCGCTTCAGGCGGCTGACCATCGGCGTCCAGGCGCTGGAGACCACGCTCTCCTTCGCGGCCTTGCGGCAGTACGGGCTGCCTATACGGGGGAAACGCCCGTACGCCGCTATCTCGGTCAGCAGGTTGTGCGGCATCCGGGTGCCGTCCGGGCCCGGCATCGTGCGGGTGACCTCGACGTGCCGGTCGGCCGGTACACCGAAGGCGGCACTCTGCAGCGCGGCGAGCTCGGACACCCCCGGGTAGCGGATGCCGTTGAAGACCACGGGCGGCCACTCCAGCGCACCGAGGCTGGCGTGGTACGAGATGACCCGGTCGTCCACGTCGGCGGCCTGGGCGGCTTCCATGAACACGGCCATCATGACCGCGCTGTCCTTTCCGCCGGACAGCTGAGGTGCGAGGAGATCGTAGGCGGTCAAATCGGGTGTGCTGGGCGGGCGGCTAGCGGAACGCGAAGGCATGTCAACTCCAATGAGTCGAGGAGTGGGCGGTGGGAGTGGGTGCGCAGGACGGCATGCAGTCCGAGGCGGGCGGTGACGACGGGGTTTTCGCTCAGGTCGCTGTCGGCTCGGGGTCGGGCTGCTTGGGGTAGGGCCGGGAGGCGGGATGCCGAGCTCGATCTCCTCCCGCTCACGGCGAGTTCGGCCGAGCCGGAATACGAACCGATGCGCGCCGCGGTGCCGGATGTTGCGGGCTCCGACCGCGGCCAGGGCCTCGCGCAGCCAGAGAGCCGGGTCGCAGCCGGGCCGCGGCCGCGGAGCGCCGAGCGCGATGAGCTGGGCTGCGGCGTATTCACAGCCCTGCTCCTGGCGGCGGATCTTCTGCGCCGTCCGGTCGGAAGCGCGCGAGTTCGCGGATTCTTGGATGCGGTCACGCTCCAACCCGCGCATCGATTGGAGCTTTGAAAAAACCTGTGCGTGAGTTCGCCGCTCTAGCACTCGGACGGATTCGATCGCACGAGTCAAGGGTGACGGCCACTCGTTCGGCCGGTCAGGGCTCTTTGGCGCTGTCAGACTCCCGGCAGGGAACGCGCCGGTGGGGCGTGGGCGAGGCGGGAGCGGCGGGGCAGGGTGGGCGTGACCGAGCGCGGTTCGGCCGGTCGTGCCGCTCCGGACGGGGCGGGGCCGGGCGTGACGGACTACGGCGTGCCGCGCGCACGCGCGGTGACGGAGGACCGGCCGGGCAGGCGACAGTGCGGTGGCCGACCCGGCGGGCAGC
>LRTP01000460.1 GCA_001550305.1 Streptomyces diastatochromogenes | reverse complement strand
ACGGCCGCGTTCGGCGGCAGGGGGCGGCGGGCGGCGGCGTCCTCGAACGCGGCACGCAGCCGGGGCGCCAGGAAGGCGAACCCGACGGCGTACGGGCCGCGCAGGAACCGCCAGCCGTCCCCCGTCAGCAGCTGGCAGCCGATGCGGCCGGCATCCACGGGGAGCTGGCCGGCGGAGTAGGAGGCGTCGACGGCGTACACGCACCGGTACGGGGCGAGGATCTGCCCGATCTCCTCGACCGGGTTGACGATTCCGCAGCCGGAGGGGACGTGGACGACCGAGACGAGGGCGACGTCGTCGCCGATGTGCCGGGCCATCCACTCCAGGTCCAGGTCCCCGTCCTCGCGCAGCGGGACGACCTCCACCGTGCAGCGGGTGCGGTCGCGCAGGGCGTAGAGGGCGGTCAGGCGGGCGGCGCTCTCGTAGGGGGTCGTCCAGACGCGCTCGCCGCGGCCGGGGGCGAGGCGGGAGACCAGCGCGTCGAAGGCGCCGGCGGCGTCCGTCACGACGGCGGTGTCGGCGGCCGGGACGCCGAGCAGGGCGCCGAGGCGCTCGTGGACCTCGGTGCGCAGGACGTCCTCGAGGTCCTCCTCGAGCTCGTGCGGGCCGTAGCGGTCCTCGCGGCTCGCGCAGTCGGCGACGAGTGCGCGGACGGCGGCGGGCATGGTGCCCCAGCCCGCCGTGTCCAGGTGGACCGTCCGGCCCTCCTGGTCCGCGGGCTCCGTGCGGTCCGTGGCCGTGCCGTACGCGTGGTCCGTGCCGTACGTGTGGTCCCTGTGGTCCGTGGATGACGGCGTCGCGTTCATTTCCGGGGCCTCCCCCCGCTGTCGCCAAATGTTGCCAACTTGCTTGGCAATACATTGCCTAGCGTGAGGCCGTGATGGCAACGGGGGCTCCGGCGGCGCTCTAGCGGAGGGGCCGTGAAAGTGCTGTTCAGCCCCCTCGGGTCCGGCTCCGTACGACCCGCGGAGCGGGGTGTTTGACAAACATTGCCAGGCATCTGCGCAGGCGGTGGGGCGTCTCTCGCCGGCCTCCAGCCCATCTCCAGCGAAGACCGAGCAGATCCCGAGGAGGCATTGCCAAGCTTCTTGGCAAGAAGTTACCAACGCAGATTCGCTTCATTGCCACGGAGGAGCTGTCATGAAGAACCTCGTCGCCCGCCTCGCCGTCACCGCCGCCACCGCCGCCGTCGCCTCCGCCGTACTCACCGCCGGCGGCATCAGCACCGCCGCGGACGGCATCGGCTGGCCCAAGGCGGCGAGCACCACGACCGCCGCCTCCTCCATCGGCTGGCCGAGGACGGCCGGCACCGTCTCCGCCACCGACGACATCGGCTGGCCGAAGGTCACCGTCGTCTCGGCGAACGGCGACATCGGCTGGCCCAAGACCACCGCCACCACCGTCTCCGCCACCGACGACATCGGCTGGCCGAAGGTCACCGTCGTCTCGGCGAACGGCGACATCGGCTGGCCCAAGGCCGCCACCACCGTCTCCGCCACCGACGACATCGGCTGGCCGGTCGCGGGCGGCAGCGCGGCCGTCTGAGGATGCCGCCCGTCCTCGCGCGGCCGTCCCGTCCCGCGCGTACACGGAACCCTTCCCCGCCGCCGCTCCCCGCTCCCCGTACGACGTCCACCGGACCACCACCCACCGGACCACCCGCCGAACCCGTGAGGCCCCCGCCGGCAGCAGCACCGTGGCGGGGGCTTCGGTCTGTCCCGGGGCGGGCCTGCGGCCTGAGCGGGCGTCCACGGCAACTCGAGCGGGACGCGGCACGGTGCTGCCCGGAGCACCGCTTCGCCTCTCCCGTGTCCCGGAAGGAAGTCGCCCAATGGCCCACACACCGTGGAACGCGAAGTTCGAGGACGTCCTGCGCCAGGGCCTGCCGGGGCTCGGCAGGGACAAGGAGCCCGCCGCCGACATCCCGATGGAGGCCTACGGGCTGGACTCCATGGCCCTCATCGGCATCGTCAGCGCGCTGGAGTCCGCGTTCCGCGTCAGCCTCGCCGGCCAGATCGTCGTCCCGGTGCACGCCCTGACCGCCGGCCAGCTCTGGGGCATCCTCTCCGCCGCGCTGGCCCCGGCATGGGACGAGAGCCGGCCCGCCGCGGCCGCCCGCCGCACGCGCGACCTGGGCCCCTGGGCCGTGGCCTGAGCGCCGACGGCATGCCAGCCCCTTGTATGCATCTGGACCACTTATGTGCGCGTGGCGGGAAACGGCGCCCTGACCGGCCGAGGGCGGGCGGTGTCAGTAATCGCCGACGAACGTGACCGTCTCGTCGAGCGGCGCCCGGCCCGTACGGGCGTAACCCACCGTGACGTCCTCGAACCCGATCGACATGCCGCAGAAGAGGATGAGCTCGTCCGGGGGTGACAGGACCTCCGCGACGGTCTTGCGGTACTTCGCCCATGCCATCTGCGGGCAGCTGTGCAGCCCTTCGGCGCGCAGCAGCAGCATGACGGTCTGCAGATACATGCCGGTGTCGGACCATTGGGCCGGGCCCAGGTCGCGGTCGATGTAGCAGAACAGGGCGGCGGGGGCGCCGAAGCAGTCCCAGTTCGCGGAAGCGGCCCTCTGGCGTGCCTCCATGTCCTCGCGCGGAATGCCGAGTGCGCCGTAGCGCTGCTCGCCGAAGGCGGATCGGCGTTCGCGGTACGGGGACTTCAGTGCGGGCGGGTACTGCTCGTACTCCGGCTCGTCCCAGGGGTCGCCCGTGGCCAGGCGCTCGCCGGCGCGTTTCTTGAGTTCGGCCAGCGGTCCGCCGGTCAGTACGTAGGTGTGCCAGGGCTGGAGGTTCGATCCGGACGGTGCCCAGGCCGCGGCGGACAGCACCTGCTCCAGCACCTCTCTCGGGACGGGCCGGTCGGTGAATCCGCGTACCGCCCGCCGGGTCGTGACCGCCTCGTAGACGTCCACGATCGCCCACCTCCCTCCGCTCGACGCGGCATTTTCGTTTCACTCAAGATAGTATCACTCAATACCATCTCGTGTTTGACTATCGCTGCGTACACATCCTCCGCCCCTGGTCCCCCGCCTCGGACACCGCTCCTGGAGAAATTCCATGGCCACGCTGCTGCACATCGACTCGTCCGCGTTCCCCGGCGAGGCGTCCTCGTCCCGTTCGGTCACGGACGCCTTCCGCAGGGCCTGGGAGGAGCAGCACCCGCAGGGCACCGTCATCTACCGCGACCTCGCCGCCGCCCCTGTCCCGCACATCACCGCCGACGCCTGGTCCGCCGGATACGCCGCCCCGTGCGAGCACACCCCGGAGCAGTCCGCCGCGTTCGCCGCGCGCGTGAAGCTCATCGAGGAGCTGGAGCAGGCGGACGCCGTCCTGATCGGCGCCCCCATGTACAACTTCTCGATCCCGTCGACCCTCAAGGCGTGGCTGGACAACGTGCTCCTGCTGGGCCGCACCGCGGGCGAGACTCCCTCCGCCCAGGGCACCCCGGT
This sequence comes from Streptomyces diastatochromogenes, assembly GCA_001550305.1. Classification (GTDB taxonomy): domain Bacteria; phylum Actinomycetota; class Actinomycetes; order Streptomycetales; family Streptomycetaceae; genus Streptomyces; species Streptomyces mirabilis_D. The sequence continues at coordinate 6,136 of LRTP01000460.1, read as the reverse complement.
CATCGTCGTCGCCAGCCGCGGCGGCTCCTACGCAGCGGGCACCCCGCGCGAGGACTACGAGTTCGTACAGAACTACCTGGAGGCCGTCCTCAAGCACACCCTCGGCCTGGACCTCGACTTCATCGGCCCCGAACTCACCATGGCCCCCCGCAGACCGGCCATGTCCGAGCTGGTCCCCCTCTACGAGGCCTCCCGCAAGCGCGCCTTCGAGGACGCGACCGCCAAGGCTAGACAACTCGCCGGGCGCCTCGCCGCGTGACCCCCGGGCCGTGGACGCCGCGTGACGTCTCACCCCGGGACGTCACGTGGCGTTCTCGTCGCCCGCGCCCTGTCCGGCGGTGACGGCGGCAATGCGTGCAGGAGTGAAGAGCGCACCGCCGGCCGGGTGCGCGGCGCAACAGCCGTGCGGACGCGGGCGTGCTTAGGCCTCGCCGCCTGCGGGATGGGCAAACCGGGTCAGCAGATCCGTCAGCTGTTCAGGCTCGCCGGGCGCCAGGTCGGCAACCAGGCGCTCAGCCAGCGGCGCCGCCGCCACATGGGCCGCGTCGAAAAGCTCGACGCCCTCAGGCGTGATCTCCACCGCCCGCACCCGCCGGTCCCCCGGAACGTTCCTGCGCACGGCCAGCCCCCTGCGCTCCAGGTCGTCCACGACCCGCATGATTCCCGCCTTGTCCGACCCCGTCGCCGCCGCCAGGTCCCGCTGCACCGTGGGCCCGCGGTCGACCAGCACGATCAGCACGGCAAAATGCCGCAGCTCGATGCCGAGCGGCCGGAGCGCCTCCTCCATCACCGCGGCCGCGCGCCAGTGCGCCCGGCGCAGCAGCAGGCCGAGAGCGAAAGGCGAGGCGTCGCCGGGGCGGTCGGTCACACGTGAGGGGGTTGGGAACTGCTGCGGGTTGAGTGGCCAAAAGTGTGCATGAGGGTGCATGAGTGAGTCCTCGGTCGTGGTGTGTGGGGGCGCTTGGGCGGCGGTGGTCGTGTTGTCAGTGGTGGCCGGTAGGTTCGGGGTGTTGATCAGGGAGGGGGTGAGCGGTGCAGCGGAACACGAAACGGCAACTGCGTGTAATCGACGCGTCGTTCGTCGCCCTCGGCCCGTCCGGTGTGGCGATACGCGACCGGCTCAAGCACCTCACCCCAGATGACGAGAAGGTGCTGCGGCTGGTCGGTGAACACCTCGGGCGCTTGGCATCGCTGGATCTCAAGGACCGCTGTGCTGACGGTCTGGACCACTCCACGGATACCTGGGCGGCGCGTAAGCAGGGCCTGACTGCCGAGTCCTCGTCCCGCTGGGCCGGGTCGATCACGAAGGCCACCCATGATCAGTGGGCGTTGTCGCGGCGTTGCCAGCTCGCGCATATCCAAGGGCTTGAGGCCGGTGTGCGTACGCTGATGCACCGCTTGTCCCTCCCGCTCGGGGAGAAGGGCACCAAGAAGGCAGCAGGCGGATACCGCTCCAAGAGCGAGTGGTTCCAAAAGACGCGTCGCCTGCACGTGCTGGAACACCGTCTCGATGCGGCCCGTGCCGAGCGTGAGGCCGGTGTCGTGCACGTCGTGCGTGGTGGCCGCAAGCTCCTGGGCAACCGGCACAACCTTCAGGCCGCGCAGCTCACCGAGACCGAGTGGCGTCAGCGTTGGGAGGCGGAGCGCTGGTTCCTCGCCGCTGACGGGGAGTCGGGCAAGCGTTTCGGGAACGAGACGATCCGCGTCACCCCCGACGGCGAAGTGTCGATCAAGCTGCCCGCGCCGCTCGCCGGTCTGGCGAACGCCCGGCATGGCCGGTACGTCCTCGCCTCCCGTGTCGGGTTCGCGCACCGGGCCGCCGAGTGGGCCGACCGGATCGACGCCAACCGGGCTGTCGCCTATCGCATCCACCTGGACGTGGTACGCGAGCGCTGGTACCTCACCGCGTCGTGGCAGCGTCCCGTCATCCAGACAATCCCGTTGGAGGCGGCCCGCGCCAGGGGCATGGTCGGCGTCGACACCAACATCGACCACTTCGCCGCCTACCGCCTCGACGTCCACGGCAACCCGGCCGGCGACCCGATGCGCTTCCCCTACGACCTCACCGGGTCGGCCGATCACCGGGACGCACAGATCCGGCACGCCATCACCCAGGTCCTGCACTGGGCCAAGCGCTGCGGCGTCGCCGCCATCGCGATCGAAGACCTCGACTTCACCGCCGAGAAGACCCGCGAGAAACACGGACGACGCAAGCGGTTCCGACAGCTCATCTCCGGCATCCCCACCGCCAAGCTCAAAGCCCGGCTGATCTCCATGGCCGCCGAGCAGGGCTTGTCCATCGTGGCCGTTGACCCGGCCTACACCACCCAGTGGGGAGGCCAGCACTGGCAAAAGCCGCTGGCCACCCCGCGACGCAAGATGACCCGTCACGATGCCGCCGGTATCGCGATCGGCAGACGCGCCCTCGGGCACCCGATCCGGCGACGGACGGCACCGCCCCCACATCACCAGAGCGATGGTGTGGGGCATCGGACCGTCCAGGCCGAACCGGGCACCCGGGGGCGTGAGGAAACCCGCCCACCCGTCACGGAACGTGCACACGATGCACGCGCCCGAGCGGGAAACACCGGAACGCGGGAGACCAGTCGGACATCCAAAACCGTTCGGGATGTCCGCAGTGACCAGGCATGGGTTCAAAGCTCACTCCTGATCACTTAATTGGAACGGTAGAGGCCGGCCCGGAAGACGAACGAGACGAGTTGCGCTCGATCACGTGCGCCGACCTTCGTCATGGCCCGCACCGCATGCGTCTTCACGGTGAACGGCGACACGGACATCTGGGCCGCGATCTCGTCGTTGCCGAGACCGCTCGCGACGAGAACGACCACGTCCCGCTCCCTGGGTGTCAGAGCGTCGAAGCGTCGCAGCAGTTCCTGGTCGATCACCGGGGGCGGACTGTCGGTCATGTGACCGATGAGCGCGGCCGTCGCGGCGGCCGACAGCGCACCGCCACCGCCGACGACCTCGGTGATTCCGGCGACGAGTTCAGCGGGGCTCACGGTCTTGCTCAGGAAGCCGTTGGCGCCCGCGCGAAGGGCGGCGAGAACGATGTCGTCCTGGTCAAAGGTGGTCAGCACGATCACCCGCATCTTTTCGGGCGGGTGCTCTTTGCGGATCCGGCGGGTGGCTTCGACACCGTCGATGCCGGGCATCCGGATGTCCATCAGGACCAGGTCGACGGGGTGGTCCCGGAGGAAGGGGACGACCTGGAGTCCATCGGAGAGATCACCCGCAACAACGAGACTTGGGTCGAGCCGGAGCATCGCTTTGATGCCGGCCCTTATCTCGTCCTGGTCGTCGACGATCAGAATCCGCGTCATCGGACGACGGCTCCCAGGGGGCTGAACTCCGCATGGACCCGGAATCGCCCGTCGTCACTGTCGATCGTCAGCCGCCCGCTGGAGGACTCGACGCGTTCGCGCATCCCCACGAGCCCGAGTCCGCTGCCCGAGCCGGAGCCGGAGCCGCGCAGTGGGTGACTGACGCGGTTCTCCACGGTGACGCAGATCCTGCCGTCGCGCTGGCCCACATCCACCGTTGCCGCCCCCTCTCCATGCCGGTAGGCGTTCGTGAGCGCTTCCTGAACGACCCGGTAGACCGTCACGCCGACGCTGGGCTCCACGAAACCGGCGGGGATGTGGATGGAGGGATGGACGTCGAGGCCGATGCTCTCGAAAGAGGCGATAAGGCCTTCCAGGCCGCTGAGCGCCGGGGTCGGCCGGAGCGCCTCGTCTTCGGAGATGTCGTCTGCGAGGCGGAGGAGCGCGAGAATCCGTTGCGTTTCGACGACGACGGTGCGGGCGCTGGACCTGGCTGAGACGAGGGCCTGCCGGGAGGACTCGGCGTCTGCGGGCAGCCCGATCTCCGCGGCACCGAGATGCAGGCTCAGCATCGCGACCTGGTGGCCGATGACGTCGTGGAGGTCCCGGGCGATGCGGAGCCGTTCCTCGGTCACCCGTCGGGTGGCTTCGATCTCGCGGGTGGCGATGGCGCTTTCGGCCCGTTCCTCCAGGGTGAGCCAGTGCTCTCGATGGATGCGCAGCGCGGCCCCTGTCGCACCTCCTGCTATGGCCGAGAAGAGTGCGGCGGCGCCCACGATCGCGCCGCCGCGGAATCCTCCCAGCGTCATGAACGCCCCCAGGAAGAACGCCGCCACGATGCCGGTTCCGGCCAGCGGCTGCTTCCCCCTGAGGGTGACCGAGAACAGCACGAGCACGGCCATCATCCACACCGACAGGGGGTCGTGGCCCACCGCTGTGACGGCGAAGGACGCCGCGCTCGTGACGACCAGTCCTGCCCACGGCCTCCACCATGAGAGGGCGACACCGCCACCGGCGAGGAGTACGGAGAGGGCCGTCGGCCAATCCGACCCTCGCAGGATCACTGCCGCGATCTGGCCGGTGAACACCAGCGCGGCCACCGAATAGGCGATGAGGTGCAGCGACTTGGGGCGGCGGACCCACAGGGGTGCCACGGGCCCGTCCTGATTGCTCTGCGCCTCGACCATGGTCCGATTCTCGTCCACGTGTGCTGCGGCCGTGTACTTCGAATGAAGTAGACGGCGAGCCCGGTCCGGGCGATGGGGACGGCAGAACTCATTCGATTCGAAGTGGATGGCAGAACTACTTCGTTCGAAGTACACGGCTCCTCCCGAGGCCGCTGAGACTCCTCACCGAGGCGACCGTCTCACACCATCACGATCACAAAACGGGACACCCGATGACTCAGACCACCGTGACTTCGAGCACGCACACGACCACGACGACGTCCTCCGGGCTCCGATCGCTCTATCTGATCCGAGTCGCCTTCTCCCTGATCTGGGTGGCACTCGTCGTCGCGACCTCCGCCTCGCTCGTGTCGGCGGACAAGCCCACCGTGATCGCGGCCGTGCTGCTCGTCGTCTACCCCCTGTGGGACGTCATCGCCACGCTCCTCGAGCGTCGCATGGCTGGCACCGGCTCCACGGACCGCCTCGGTACCACCAACATGGCTCTCGGCCTCGCCACCACCGCCGGGATGATCGTTGCCGTCTTCTCCACCATCGGGACGGCCCTGCTCGTGTTCGGCATCTGGGCCCCCCTTTCCGGAGCGATCCAGCTCGTCGTGGCGATCCGGCGCCGACGCACCGTCGGTGCCCAGTGGCCCATGGTCATCAGCGGCGGACTGTCCGTCCTCGCCGGTGCCTCCTTCGCTGCCATGTCCGCCTCGGCGACGAGCAGCCTCTCCTCCGTCGCCGGATACTCAGCCTTCGGTGCCTTGTGGTTCCTTGTCTCCGTCATCGCCCTGAGCATCCGCAGCCGACGCGAAAAGCGTTGACCACCGCGGTCGGAGCCACCGCCTCTCCCGCGGCGCGGCGTCTTCCGCAAACTCGGCGTCGAGCAGATCGTCAGCCCGACTGCTGAGGGAGGCAGGGGAACATGCCGGTCAGGTGCTTGCGGGCGAAGCGCAGCCAGCACGCCTCGGAGCGGTGGCCGAGCAGGCCTTGCGCCACGGCAAGGCAGACGAGCTCGGAGTCGGTCAGCAGTGGCGGCCGTCCCATCCACCGGGTCCCTCCGCCCCGGCTGTGACGCAGCTCCTGTCGCCCCGCGGGAGACCGCCGTACCGTTGTCCGCCCCGCACATCCCCGCCCGGGCGCGCAGTGCCCGCGACCGGATCACCCCCACCGGAACACCCAGGACAGGCGGGCACACGCACAGGACGGCCCACCATGCCCACCGCTCTCTCGCCCGTCATCACCGCCTCCACGCGCTGGCTGCTGGCGGCCTTCCCCCCGGCCACCGGCCCGCTGAACCAGGCCCTGGCCGAAGCCCAGGCAGGACACGCGGCCACCATCGCCGCCGCCCTGCGCTACCCCACCGCGCTGGATGCCGAACTGCTGGACCTGCTCGGCCCCGGCGGCTCCGGCCGGCTGGACTTCGTCACCGGCGCCGACGCACCCCCGCTGACGGACGCCACCCACGCCTGGCGCACCCAGGTCGACGAGACCGTCGTCAGCTGGGCGGCCTGCCTGCTGGCCGACGCCGACCTCGCCGCCCTGGCCGCCGCCTGCCTGGCCGCCACCCATCACGGCCCCGACAGCGTGGGCGACGCGCGCCGGCTGACCATCCCCAGCCCG
>LRTP01000046.1 GCA_001550305.1 Streptomyces diastatochromogenes | reverse complement strand
ATCCCGCTCGCCTTCGCAGGCTTGTTCGCCAAGGTGACCGTGGCCGCATACCGCGGCTGGAGGAACTCCAGGCGGTTGCCCGCGGGGGCCTCGGCCTAAAAGGGGCTGCGCGCCCAAAGCCGACGCAGGGCTATTCGGGCAGGGGCGACGTCCAGCGACGTATTCCATCACCTCGGGAGCCCCGTTTCGGCGGTTGCCCTCAGCAGGCGGCAGGTGCGACGGCGGCCTCAGGCCTCCTTCGACAGTGGCTCGCGTTCACACGATGGACCGGCGAGCATGGCGCCGTGTCGTCCCCGCGCCCGCAGGGGCATTTCGGAGGTACCCCCATGGCCATGATTGCGGCCGAGGCGTTGTCCCTGCGCCTGCGGGGGCCTCGACGTCGACCGCTCCTCCTCCACCACCCAGCCCTCCCGATGCACTTACCCAGAGTCGATCCGCATGGCGGACTGCTGGCAAGCCCCCTGAAAGTGGCCCCTGCAATCGCGAGGCAGGTGAAGGGAATCGGTCACTCTTGCTAACATCACCGCAGGTCAAGAAGTGTCTTCCCCGCACCTGCGGGGGTAGCTCCGACCGGACCAGCGTCAGGTACACGCTGTCCCTGTCGTCCCCGAGCCTGCGGGGGTAGCTCCGTCAGCGCCCGCTTCGCGGCGCGCATCGAGAGCCCGCAGACCGAGCGCGGCCGGGCCGATACCGAGTTATTCAGTGCCCTGGCGGGGGCCTCAGTCGCTAGGGGCGACCGGCTCGGGATCGGCATCGAGCGCATCGAGCACTGCGTCGCCGTTCGCCCTCGCGCATTCGGTCAGCATGTGGATCGGATCGATCAGCGTTGCCCCGAGCGGGGTGAGCTCGTACTCGACGCGGGGCGGCACCTCGGCGTAGGCGTGGCGGCGGATGAGTCCGTGCGCCTCGAGCCGTCGGAGCGTCTGGGTGAGCATCTTGCGGGAGATGCCGCCGATCAGCTCGATCAGCTCGCCATGGCGCACCGGGCCCTTGCTGAGGCCGTAGAGCACGACCGCCGTCCACTTGTCGGCGATCAGCTCGACCGTCAGACGCGCCGGGCAGTCGGCGAGAAAGGGATCGCCGGGACCGAAACCGCTCATGGCGCCTAAGGTACCTGCTGGTTCCTATCGGAAACCTAGCCTGGGCTCTCTCCCCCCTCCCAAGCCAGGAGAGTCATGCGAGTCATCACCCAGCAGTCGCTCGGCGGTCCCGAGGTGCTCACCATCGTGGACGCGCCCGAGCCCCATCCCCTCCCGACCGAGGTTCTCGTCCGCGTCAAGGCGATCGGGCTGAACCCGCTGGAGGCGCGCCTGCGCGCCGGCGAGTTCCCGCTGATCGGCCGACCGCCGTTCATTCTCGGCTGGGACATCAGCGGCGTGGTCGAGGAGGCGCCGCAGACGTGGCGGTTCAGGCCCGGCGACGAGGTGTTCGGGATGCCGCTGTTCCCGCGGGCGGCGAGCGCGTACGCCGAGGTCGTGTCGGCGCCGGCGTTGCACCTGGCACGCAAGCC
>LRTP01000459.1 GCA_001550305.1 Streptomyces diastatochromogenes | reverse complement strand
CGGCGTCACCGAGCCCGCCGTCCGCCGGCCGGGCAGGAAGGCGGCGAGGGCGAGGGCGAGCAGGGCGGCACCGGCACCGATGGCCATGACCACCTTGAAGCCGTTCTCCGAGGGCAGCGCGGTGGTGCCGAAGTCGGCGGTCATCTGCGCCAGGACGACACCGGCGATGGCACTGGCGAACGATGTACCGATGGACCGCATCAGGGTGTTCAGGCTGTTGGCGGCGGCCGTCTCGGAGGCGGGCACGGCGCCCATGATGAGGGCGGGCATGGCGCCGTAGGCGAACCCGACGCCGCCGCCGATGATGCAGGAGACCAGGACGAGGTGCCAGACCTCGGACATCAGCACGATGTTGAGGCCGTAGCCCGCGGCGACGACGACGGCGCCGAGCATCAGGGTGGCCTTGGGGCCCTTGGCCTTCGTGATGGCGGCGGACAGCGGCGCCATCGCCATCATCACCAGACCCTGCGGGGCGAGGACCAGACCGACGGTCATCATGGACTTTCCGAGGCCGTAGCCGGTCTGCTCGGGCAGCTGGAGGAGCTGCGGCAGCACCAGGGACATGGCGAACATCGAGAAGCCGAAGGCCACCGAGGCGAGGTTGGTGAACAGCACCTGGCGACGGGCGGTGGTGCGCAGGTCGACCAGCGGCTTGGCGATGCGCAGCTCGTAGACGCCCCACGCCGACAGGACGACGACCGCGACGGCGAGCAGGCCGAGGGTGGTGGCGCTGCCCCAGCCCCAGTCGGCGCCCTTGGAGACGGCCAGCAGCAGGGAGACCAGGCCGACCGCCATGCCGACGGAGCCGAGCAGGTCGAAGCGGCCGCCGGTGCGGACCTTCGACTCGGGCACGAGGACCAGGACGAGCACGAGGGCGACGGCGCCGAGCGCGGCCGAGGTCCAGAACAGGATGTGCCAGTCGAAGTTGTGGGCGATGAAGGCCGCGGAGGGCAGACCGAGGGCGCCGCCGACGCCGAGGGAGGCGCTCATGAGCGCGGTCGAGCCGGCGAGCCGCTCCGAAGGCAGTACGTCACGCATGATGCTGATGCCGAGCGGGACCACGGCGGCGGCCAGGCCCTGGAGGGCGCGTCCGGCGATCATCGGGATGAGGGAGTCGCTGAGCGCGCAGACCACCGAGCCGGAGATCAGCAGAACGATGCTGACCAGGAGCATGCGGCGCTTGCCGAACATGTCCCCGAGGCGGCCGACGACCGGGGTGGCGACGGCGGCGGCGAGGAGGGTGGCGGTGACCGCCCACGCGGTGTTCGACTCCGAGGCGCCGAGGAGCTTCGGCAGCTCGGGGACGATCGGGATGACCAGGGTCTGCATCAGCGAGACCACGATGCCGGCGAAGGCCAGAACCGCGACCACGGCGGTCGATCTCGGCGGGGCGGACCCCTCGGCGTCGGTGGGTCGGGCAAGGGCGTCGGACATGGACGTGCCTCCGTCGGGCGAGCCGGTTTGCTTAACTCACTCAACCATAATCCAGATTGATTGACTTAAGCAAGCGTGTCCATGTGAGGTCACCGCGTGGCGCTGGAGGACGGTGCGGGAGACAGCGACAATCCCGCGTAGATCTCGTCGAGAACGGTGGGGAGCGAGGCGTTCGCCGTGGTCCTGCCGTCCGGTGACAGGGTCAGGTTCGTCCAGATGACGAGCGTGACGTCGTTGTCCGTGCGATGTAGCCGTGGGAGAAGCGGTCCGGCAGGGAGCTGTCGTCGGCGGCGGGGAGCGAGGTCCGCCGCAGCCCCAGCGGGCCGAACAGACGGTCCTGGAACTGCTGGGCCAAGGGGCGCCCGCCGGCCTTCTCGGCTACGAGACCCGGCAGTGCGTAGTTGGTGGTGCAGTACTCGAAGGGCGCGTCGGGCGGGAACTCCGGTGGATGCCGGAACGCCATGGCCAGTACCTCGTGTGGGGTCCAGGCCTTCGCCGGGTCGGCGTCCAGAGTCGCCGCCGGTTCGCGGGCGCTCGTGCAGTCGTGGAGTCCGCTGCGCATTTTCAGCAGGTCGGCGATGGTGATGTGCTTGCCGCCCGGCACGTCCGGGACATAGGCGGACACCGGGTCGCCGAGGTGGAGCCTGCCGTGCTGGGCGAGCAACATGATCAGCGCCGATGTCATGGTCCTGGTGGTGGAGGCGATCCGGAAATGCGTGCCCGCGTCGGGCGGAGCGTGGCCGCTCAGATCGGTGGCGCCGACCTTTGCCTCGAAGGTGCCCTGCGGGGTGCGCAGCAGGACCACCGCCCCGGGGACGAACAGTTTCCTGGCGGCGCCGGCCACGGCGGATTGGAATGCGGCCGGATCGATCGGCATCAGCGCCGGCCGCCGGGAAGCGGAACCGGTCGCGTGCGTGGCGCCGGGCGACGCGTCCGGGAGCGCCGTGGTGACTGCCGTCCCTGAAGTGACCCAGCAGCTCGCGATCAAGAGGGCGCAGCAAGGCGCGAGCACGCCGAAACGGGTGCGGCGCGCCTTTCGGGGAGGACTCGTCGTCGGCATCACGGCCCTCGCGCCCAGAGATCGGGACCACGCCGAAAAGCGGTGCGCCGTCCCGTGCGGGACCATTCACACGACGATTTCACGGTATTCGTACAGGTGCACGCCGACGTCGACGCTCCCGCGCCTGCGGTGGGCGGCAGGCGCGGGAGCGTTCGGCCGGGCGCTCGGCGCGACATTCGGTCGGGCACTCAGCGCGAGGTGAGTTTCCACAGATGGTCGGCGGTGCCGTTGTCGTCCCACTGGAGGACCTGGGCGCCGGCAGAGGTGCTCATGTTGGTGACCCCGAGCAGGAGGCCGCTGTTGTAGTTGGCGATCTTGTAGGAGCTGTTGTCGGCGGGTATCAGTTGCCAGAGGTGGTCGGCGGTGCCGTTGTCGCCCCAGATGAGGGCCGTACCTCCGGCGGCGGTGCTCATGCCGTTGATGCCGAGCAGCAGACCACTGGCCTGGTTCACGATCTTGTAGAGGCCCGAACCCGCCGACACCAGCGTCCAGTTCTGGTCGGTGCCGGTGGTCGAGGTGGCCTGGACGACGGCGGTTCCCTGTGCGGTGCCCGCGCTCTGGGTGTCCAGCGCGAGCCCGCTGTTCTTGTTGCTGATCTGATAGCGCCCGGCGAGCGAGGTGGACGTCCCGCTGGGCGTGACGACCAGGTGGTAGCCGTCGGACGCGTTCATCGCGACCGGGACGGTGATGGAGCCGTTGCTGACCGGATAGTCGCTCTCGGAGATGGTGTACGGGGCGGAGACGGCCGTGGTGCGGCCCTTGGACGGGGTGTACTCCAGCTTGACGTGGACCGTGCCGCCGAAGGCGGACAGGGAGCCGAGTCCGTTGACGGTGACGGCCGTCGAACCGGTGCCTCCGCCGAAGATCACGCTGATCTGCCGGCCGTCACCGGTGAGCGAGGCGGCGCCGTCGATGCCGGTCTGCGCCGGGGGAGTGGTGGTGAGCATGTTCCCGGACATGTCGCCGTACCACTTGTAGAGCCAGTAGGAGCCGTTGGGCGATCCGCCGGTGTCGGTGAGGGTGTCGCCCAGGGTTCCGTAGTGGTTCCAGAAGGCGAGTTCCGCGTCGTGGACGCCCGCCCGCTCGAACTTGGCGACGTAACCGACGAGAGCGCCCGGTATGCCCATCTCGCTCGGTGTCGCGTACTCCTCGATGGAGATCGGCCGCGGGCTGATGCCGAGGCCGCTCTCCAGGGAGCGGTAGGCGGAGACGTGCGCGGCGATGTCCTTGCTGCCCTGGAGCTCGTGCCAGGCGATGACGTCCGGGACGGTGCCACTGGCCTTGGCGTCGGTGAGGAACTGGCTCATCCAGCTCTGGTTCCACGCCGAGTAACTGGGGCCCTGGATGGGAGTGGCGGTGTCCTTGGCACGTACCTCCTTGTACGTCCGTGCCCAACCCGCGTCGAAAGCACCGGCGTTGGTGGTGTCCCAGGTCCAGTCGGGCTCGTTCCACAGCTCGTACGCGCTGATGTTCCCGGCGCCGGAGGACTTGACCGAGGCGACCTGGGTGTCGACGGCGGACAGCCAGTCGTTCCAGCTCACCCACTTGTAGGGGAAGTCGGGGTACCAGTCGGGCATCCGGACGACGACCTTCGCACCGGCCCTGGCGGCCTTGGGGGCGACGACCAGGGAGTCTCCGGCGGGGCTCGGCTCACCGTTGGGCAACTGGTGGCCGCCGGGTGCCATCTGGACGAAGGTGTTCGGCTTCAGCGGCTGGACGAGGCTGTCGGCCGGGGTGCTCGCGTCGGCGAGGCCGTAGAGGCTGCCCGTGGCGACATGGGTGACGGACCGCAGGGTCTGGGCGGCGTTGACGACCAGGGTCGTGGACGCGGTGGGGGCCGCCTGGGCGGGCGTGCCGGTGAGGGCGGTCGCGGCGGCGGCCAGGGCCGTCGCGAGGACGGCGGCGGCCGTGCGGTCGAACGGCCTTCTGGGCGCGCGTGGTTGAGATCTCGGAACAGGCATGGGTGGCGGCTCTCCTGACGGATGAGGAGGTGGATGGGGGCTGACGTCCCGGTCAGTCCTTGACCGCGCCCGCGGTGACCCCGGCGGCCACGTACCGCTGCGCGAGGACGAGCAGGACGGCGGCGGGTACGGACGCGACGACGGCGGTGGCCATGATCGCGTTCCATTCCTGGTTGTTGTTGCCGATGTAGCGGTAGATGCCGAGGGTGATCGGGCGAAGATCGCCGCCGCCGTCGAGGGTGTTGGCGAAGACGAAGTCGGACCAGGCCCACAGGAAGCTGAACAGCGAGACGGTGACCACGGCGTTACGGCTCACCGGCAGGACGACGGACCAGAAGGTGCGCCAGGTACCCGCGCCGTCGATGCGCGCGGCGGCGGTGAGCTCGTCGGGGATGCCCGACATGAACGCCGTGAAGATCATGACGCCGAAGGGCACGGCGATGGTGGAGTCCGCGATGATCAGACCCCACCAGGAGTTCAGCAGGCCGAGGTTGAGGAAGATCCCGTAGAACCCCATCGCCATGACGATGCCGGGGATCATCTGGGCGACGAGGAGGGCGAGGCCCATGATGCCGCCGCCGCGGGGGCGGAGTTTCGCCAGTGAGTAGCCGGCCGGCGCGGCGAGGACGAGGGTGGCGGCGACCGTGCCGAGGCCGATCAGCAGACTGGTGCCGAGATAGGGCATCTGGTCGTGCAGCACGGCCCGGTAGCCCTCGAACGTGGGGTGCAGCGGGAACAGGTCGGGCGGGGACTTGCGCATCTCCTGCTGCGGGGTGAGGGACACGTTCAGCATCCAGTACACCGGGAACAGCATGATCCCGGTCAGCAGGAGTCCGACGGCGGTGTGACGGCGGGAACTCGCGGGGGACTTCACGCTTCCTGCCTCCTCTGGACGCGGATGTACAGCAGGCCGAAGACGAGGGCGATGAGGATGAGGATGTTGCCGACGGCGGCACCGGGACCGAAGTGCGGGAGCAGAGTGCCGAACGCCAACTGGTACGACCAGGTCGCCAGCGTCGACGAGGAGTCGCCGGGACCTCCCTTGGTCATGATCCAGATCAGGTCGAACACCTTGAGCGTGTAGACCAGTCCGAGCAGCAGCGTGATCGCGGAGACCGGCCGCAGCAGGGGAAAGGTGATGCGCCGGAACTGCTGCCGGCCGCTCGCCCCGTCGAGCGAGGCGGCCTCGTACAGCTCCCCGGGGATGTTCTGCAGACCGCTGTAGAGGATGACGAGGTTGAAGGGGATGCCGATCCAGACGTTGGCGATGACGACCGAGGCGAGCGCCCAGTGCGGCGAGGTCAGCCAGTCGACGGGCGGAACGCCGACGAGGTGGAGGGCGTAATTGACCACGCCCGACTCGCTGTTCAGCATCCAGGACCAGGTCGACGCCGACACGATCAGCGGCAGCAGCCACGGGATGAGGAACAGCGCCCGCAGCGTGGTGGAGAGACGGAAGTGCCGGTTGAAGAAGACCGCGAGCGCCAGCCCGGCCGCGTACTGGAGCGCGATCGACACGAAGGTGAACACCATCGTGTTGCGCAGCGCGGGCCCGAAGGTCGGGTCGTTCAGCACCTGGGAGAAGTTGTCCCAGCCCGAGAACGGCGCGTCGCCCGCCACGAACGAGCGGACCGTGTAGTCACGCAGGCTCAGATCGAGGTTGCGGTAGAGCGGATAGAGATAGAAGGCGGCGAGGTAGGCCACGAGCGGGGCGAGGAAGCCCAGCGCGGTCAGCCGGTCCCTGCCGCGCCGACGGCGTGGCGGCACGTCACGCCGGTCGGCGCCGCCCGCCGCTCCGGACACGGCCGGGGACCGCTTGGGACGGCGGTCGACTCGGGCGATGGTCATACGAACTCCTGGATGCGGGGGGCGGTGTCCGGACGCGGCCTGCGGTGCCGCGCGCTGTTGGCCCTTGCTCTGGCCGGTCGCGTCAGCCCTTGCTCTTGCCGGCCGCCGTCTGCGCGGCGTCGAGAGCCGCCTTGGGGCTCTTGCCACCGGACAGGGCCGCCTGCACGGCCGTCCACATCGGCTGCGAGATGGTGGGGTACTTCGTGCCGAGACCGCCGCTGGTACGGCCACGCGCGGCGGCCACGGCCGCCACCCACGGCTTGAGCTTCGGGTTCGCCTCGACCTGCTGGGCCTGGACCGCCGCGGTGGGTGCGACGTACGTCAGGGCGGTGTCGCTCGCCAGCAGGCTCTCCGAGCTGGTCAGACAGGTGACGATCTTCTTGCTGATGTCGTAGCGCGCGGTGTCCTGCTGCACGGGTACGGTGACGAACTCGCCGCCGGTCGGCACCGGCGCCGAACCGCCGTTCTGCCCGGGGATGCTGACGACCCCGTAGGGGAATCCGGCCTTCTCCGCGTTGGCGAGCTGCCAGGTGCCGTTCTCGCCGAAGGCGTAGTCGCCGGTGGCGAACTCCTGCCAGCTGGTGGTCTGGGTGTTGTTCAGGACGTCCTTGGGCGCGAGACCCTCGTCGACCCACTGCTTCCACAGGGACAGCGCGGCGGCGCTCTTCGGCGAGTCGAGGTGGGTGAGGTCGCCGCCCGCGCCCCAGAACCACGGCAGGAACTGGAAGCTGCCCTCCTCCGTCCCGATCGCCGAGAAGGTGATGCCCTTCTTCCCGGCCGACTTGACCTTCTTCAGGGCGGCCGTGAGCGACGCCCAGTCCTTGATGGAGGCGGGGTCGACGTGGGCCGCGGTCAGAATCTTCTTGTTGTAGTAGAGGGCGAGCGTGTTGGCGCCGATCGGTACGCCGTAGGAGGCGCCGTCGATGGTGCCCGCGCCGATGATGTTCTTCTGGATCGCGGACGTGTCCAGACCGAGGTCGTTCGTCTTGTTGAGGATCCCCGCCTCGACCAGTGTGGAGACGACCGGGTTGTCCACGAGCATCACGTCGGGCGCGTTGCCCTGCTGGGCGGCCAGCAGCGCCTTGTTGCCCAGGTCGGTGGTGTCGTAGCCGGTGCGCTTGATCTTGACGCCCGCCGAGGTGCCGCACTGGGCGACGCGCTTGCCCCAGTCCGAGGAGGCGTCGAACTGCGGGTACGGGTCCCAGAAGGTGTACGTCGCCGACTTGCCGGTGGAGTCGGAGGAGCCCGAACCGCCGCCCCCGCAGGCCGTGACGGAGGCGAGGGTGCCGGCGGCGACACAGGCGGCGAGGAGAGTTCTGCGGGTGTTTCGCATTGCGGTGACCTCGTTGTCATGAGTGGTCGTGCGGGGTTACGGGGTGACGGCGTGACGGCGTGACGGGGTGTACGCGGATGCCGGGCGGATGCCGTGGAGGGCGGCCGGCGTCAGGAGGTGGGCAGCCAGACGCGCATGCTGCCGTCCTGCCGGTTGGCCCAGGCGTAGTAGGGGATCGCGGTGAGCTCGACGGACTCGCCCGAGGGCACGCTGTCAGGGGCGGTGTCGGCGGAGCGGTAGGGCCACCAGCCGACGTCCGGAACCGAGAGCCGATGCCCCGTGGCGACCACGGTGGTGACACCGCCGAGCAGATCCGGCCGCTGCTTCACGGCGAGCGGGTGCGCGGTGTCGATGACGACGTCGTCCAGACCGCCCCCGGGGTGGTCCACCTGCTCCAGGCAGTACACGAGCGGGCCCCGCTCGATCGCCACACAGCCGCGGACCGCGTCCACCCGGCGGTCGGCCGCGGTGAGGCGGGGCTCCAGGCCGAGTTCGAGGACGACCCGGTCGCCCGGCGCCCAGGTGCGTTCCAGGCGCAGCCAGCCGTCGGCGACGGGGGCGTCGGTCTGGTCGTACGTCCGGTCGCCGCACCGCACGCGGTACTCGTGGCACCACTGAGGGATGCGCAGGGACAGCGTCCAGGGCCGCTCGCGCGGGGTCTCCTCGACGGTCAGGGACACCGCGCCGTGCCAGGGGTAGTCGGTCTCGGCGGACACGGTGACGGGCGTGCCGGCGAGGTCACCGCGGTAGTGGCCGGTGACGTACTGGTGGATCTGCAGGCCCTGGCCCCCGGCGTCGGTCGAGGAGAGGTAGTGCTCGAGTCCGGCCAGGAGTCGCATCACGTTCGGGGGGCAGCAGGCGCAGCGGAACCAGCGGGTGCGGCGGGCCGACTGGTCGCCACCCGGGTCCGTGTGGCCGTCGCGGACCTGAAGCGGATTGACGTACAACCAGCTCTCGCCGTCCAGCGAGACACCGGCGAGGAACCCGTTGTAGAGGGTGCGCTCGATCAGGTCGCTGTAGCGGGCCTCGCCGGTGAGCAGGGCCATGCGCCAGCTCCACTGGATCGAGGCGATGGCGGCGCAGGTCTCGCAGTAGGCGCGCTCGTTGGGCAGCTCGAACGGGTCGCCGAAGTCCTCCTCGTCGTGGTGCGCCCCGAGACCACCGGTCAGATGGGTCTTGGTCGTGGTCATCCCCCGCCACAACCGCTCGGCGGCGGAACGGAGTTCGGCGTCGCCCGTCTCGGTGGCCACGTCCGTCGCACCGGCCAGCAGATACAACTGGCGCACGGCGTGCCCCTCGACGGTGACCGCCTCGCGCAACGGCACGCGGTCCTGGCAGTACGCCTCGCCGCCGAGCAGGCCGTGGCCGTAACGGTCGACGAAGTAGCCGGCGAGATCCAGATAGCGTCGCTCGCCGGTCTCCCGGTACAGCTCGACCAGGGCGGTCTCCACCTCCGGATGGCCGTCGACGCCGTCGATCGGCCTGCCGCTGCCGGGAAGGCCGAAGACGGAGTCGAGGTGGTCGGCGAACCGTCGTGCCACGACGAGGAGTTCGTCGCGGCCGGTCGCACGGTGATGGGCCACCGCCGCCTGGATCAGATGGCCCGCGCAGTACAACTCGTGCCCCCAGCGCAGGTCCTGGTAGCGCTCACCGTTCTTGCGGACCTGGAACCAGGTGTTGAGGTAGCCGTCGGACTGCTGGGCGTCGGCGACCAGGGCGATGATCCGCTCGACCTCGGCGGCGAGTTGACGCAGGTGGGGGCTGTTCTCCTCGCCGTCGGCCGGCGGCCCGCTGCGGGCGAGCTGCCAGGAGGCGGCCTCCAGCCACTTGTAGACGTCGGTGTCGACGAAGGGGTAACCGCCCTGGAACTCGCCCTGGGCCGTGCCGGCCGCCAGGCGCAGGTTGTGCAGGTTTCCCGCGGACTCCAGCAGAGCGGGGCCCTGCGGGATCGAGGTGTGCGCGTTGACCTCGCGCCGGGCGTGCCAGAAGCCGGTGCGCACCTGCGCGGCGGCGGTGC
>LRTP01000458.1 GCA_001550305.1 Streptomyces diastatochromogenes | reverse complement strand
CCGGGCAGTGGCGGCCGGGCGACGCGGACATCCTCGTCGTCATGGACACCGGCTACGACGTCACGCGCCTCGCCTATGTCCTGGCCGACCTGCCCGTCGAGCTGGTCGGCCGGCTGCGCTCGGACCGCGTCATGCTCCGGGACGTCGGCCCACGCCGCTCCACCCCGCGCGGCGGACAGCCCCGCAAGCACGGCGGAGTCCTCACCTTCTCCAAGCCGGAGTCCTGGCACACCCCGACCAGGCCACGATGTGCGACACCACCCGCTACGGCACGGCCGAAGCCCTCGCCTGGGACCGCATGCACCCCCGATTGCAGGCCCGTGGCCCCTGGCTCGACCACTGCGGCGAACTCCCTTTGATCCACGGCACGTTGATCCGGCTGAAAGTTGCGCACCTGCCCGGTGACCGCGACCCGAAGCCGGTATGGCTGTGGTCCTCGCGCACCGGGATGACCGGAGCAGACGTCGACCTGCGCCGGCAGGCGTTCCTCCGCAGGTTCGATCTTGAACATACCTTCCGGCTGTTCAAACAGACCCTGGGCTGGACCGTCCCCAAGGTCCGCGATCCGCACACGGCCGACCTGTGGACGTGGCTGATC
The DNA here is from genome assembly GCA_001550305.1 of Streptomyces diastatochromogenes. GTDB lineage: Bacteria > Actinomycetota > Actinomycetes > Streptomycetales > Streptomycetaceae > Streptomyces > Streptomyces mirabilis_D. Next base: position 9,076 of record LRTP01000458.1, on the reverse strand, counting down.
ATCGCCGCCCACACCCAACTCCGCCTTGCCCGGCCCCTCGCCGAGGATCCTCGTCGGCCCTGGGAGCGGCCGGCGCAGCCTCGTCGGCTCACCCCTGCCCGGGTCCGCCGGGGGTTCCGCCACCTCCGCGTGAAGACCGCCCGTCCCGCCGACGTGCCCAGACCCTCAAAGCCCGGACCCGGACGCCCACCCGGCTCGAAGAACCGCAGGCCAGCCCCACGTCACGAGCCTGGAAAGACCGTGAAACGAATCGAAACCCTCACCGAACACGTCCGCCTGAAACAGCAGCGAGGTTAATGATCAAGTAACTGGGCGCTGTTCGACTGCGGTATGGCCGAGTTCCTCCGGCGGCTCATGACTGCTGAATTCGACGAGTGCCCCCTCAGCGACCTCTCGTTGTGGGGACGGGTGGGCAGCTTCGTCCATCATGAGGAACAGGAACGCCGGTTCCACGCGGGCCTGGATCCGATGACTGGCGAGCCAGACCCATACGCGGGCATGTTCGACTGACGGGCAGCGGCTCCGTACTCAAAGAGACAGGCCCTAGTGATCAGGAGTTGGCGCAGCGGAACAGACCAGCGGCTCTTGCCCAGACCGCTTCCGTGCTCGGTGCCGCGCCGGGCGATGAGCGGGCGGATGCCCAGCTCACGGACCTGGTACGGGCATTACCGTCTCGCGTGGCGTCTACTTCCTGCTCACGCTCGGCATGTTCCCGCACTTGGGCTACACCAAGGTCTGGAGCAAGCTGGTCGCCGGCCTGGACGAGGTGCAGGTGCCGATTTCGTCGGAGAAGGCCCTGCGTGACCTTCGGCGCCGCGTCGGGTCGGCCCAGGAGCTGGGCATCGGCACGACCGAGACGCTGCGCAAGTGGGTCCGGCAGGACCAGATCGACGTCGGGACCCGTCCGGGCACCACGACGGAGGAGTCGGCCGAGCTGAAGCGGCTGAAGGAGGAGAACGCTGAGCTGAAGCGGGCCAACGACATCCTCGAGGCCGCGGCGCCTTTCTTCGCGTCAATGTCAGGCTGTTGCCGATCCGCGGGTGGACAAGGGTTGAAGCCGCGTTTGGTGATTCGTCCTTGATGTGTCGCCCTCCGGTGGCAGGATCCTGCCACCGGAGGGCTGACTCGTTTCTTCGCTGCCTCGTGCGCGGTGGCTGCCCGCCGGTCGCAGACCGTCCGGTGCGGTGTGGCTTGGCGTGCCGACGCCGACCGGCCTGGACGAAGGCTGTAACTCCGCGGCTGGCCCTGCCGTCGGTCACCGGTGACGGAGCCCCCGACGTCTCCGCCACGGGAGACTGCGGCGCCACCTCCAACACCGGGCCCTTCACCCGCACCGCCACCCCGGTCGTACGGAAATTCGTCGACTACCTCGACACCAACCGCGGAGTCGTAGGTGTCTGGCATCTTCGCGGCCGAGGGTGCCTTCGACTCGGACGCCACGCGTGCGGCGCTCGCACGGTTCACCGCGCCGGTGCTCCTGCTGGTGGGAGAGGTCGATCTGAACTCGCGTCCGTCCGCGGTGACCGAGTTCGCTGGTCTGTTTCCGCACGCCGAGGTGGTCGTTCAGTCCGGGGCGCGGCACTTCCCGTGGCTGGACGATGCCGACGCGTTCGTGGCGGCCACTGCGGCCTTCATCGGATGACGGGCGGCTCACCGCTGATTACGCCGTGGCGTCGCTCGGTTCCTCGTCGGAATGGAGGATCGAAACCTCCAGCTTGCGCAGCAGTCGCGCCAGTTGGCGGCGTTCGGAGGGCGAGAGTCCGCTGAGCATCCGGCGTTCGTTGTCGAGGTGCTCCGAGAAGACGGTGTCCACCGTCGCCAGGCCCTTGTCGGTGAGACGTGAGTAGACGACTCTGCGGTCACCGGCGTCCCGTTCGCGGACGATGAGACCGTCGTTCTCCAAACGGTCGATCCGCAACGTCACTCCTGCCGATGAGACCAGTCCGGCGTCCGCGAGCTGTCCGGCCGTCAGCCGGTAGGGATCGCCTGACCGCCGCAAGGCGGTCAGCACGTCGAAGCCGGCCACGGACAGCCCATGACGCTCAATCGATGTGGTCAGCCGCGTGTTGTAGCGCAGGAAGGAGCGGTGGAGGCGCGCGAGGACCTCGAGCGGGCTGGTGTCCAGCTCGGGGCGTTCGCGCGCCCAGTCCTCAATCAACTTCGCGACGGCGTCCCGGTCCGCCGGCCTCGATGCAGCCATGCCCATCTCCTCGTACAGCGCCCGCCACCTTCTCATGGCACTGAGAATCTTACCGCTGAGGTGATAGGCCGGACCGGGGGAGGGGCTGCGCAGCCCGAACTACCTGCGGGAACGTCGCCTCAGCCGCTGAATCACCACGACGGCGACCAGCACTGCCGCCGTCGGCACGGCAGCCTTCCTGAGCAGCACGGGCAGCGCGGCCGCTCCGAGGTCCACCGCCTCCGGCTCGGGCGAGAGCCGGCCGGACGACCCCACCACGCCCGTTGTGGCCGCGACGGACGCGGAGCCCCCGGAGTCCCGCAGCAACTCTTCGAGGCGGGTGGCGAACTGCTGAACGATGCGGTCACCGACCTCGGTCATGATGCCCCGACCGAACTGCGCGGGACGGCCGGTGATGTCGAGGTCCGTGCGCACGCGCACCCGGGTGCCAACCGGGTCGGCGGTCAGCGTCGCGGTGACCGTGGCCGAGGCCGTACCCGCGCCTCGGGTCTCGCTCCCGCTGACGTCGAGATGCATCGAGCGGCGGACCCGTCGCGGCTGACGGTGCCCTCGCCGCGGTAACTCATCTGCACCGCACCGACCTTGACCTTGACTCGTCCGGTGAACGAGTCACCGTCGAGGGTGTCCAGTACGGCGCCGGGCATTCAGGGTGCGACCCGGCCGAGGTCGAGGAACAGTTTCCAGGCGTCGTCCGGATTCGCCGGGACGGTGAAGGAGTGGTCGAGCTGCATGGGTGTCCAATCAGAGATGGGCCGGCCGTGGCCGGAACGAGGGAGGGCAGGCAGCGGGGGTGTGCGGATTCATGCGTGGGCCGGATTCAAATGCGGTCGGCCGTCCGGATCAATTCGCGGACCCGGCTGGGTGAGAGCGGTCCTCGGCGCACGACTACACCGAAGGGGCGCAGCGCGTCTTCGACGGCACCGGCCAGCACCGCCTGCGGTGCGATCGCGCCGCCTTCGCCGAGCCCCTTGACGCCGAGGTCGTTCATGGGACTGGGGGTGAAGATCTCGTCCATGTCGAGGTCGGGTATCTCCGAGGACATGGGCACCAGGTAGTCCATGTACGTGGGGCTTGTCGGCAGGACTGTCCGCGAGTACGGCATCAGCCTGCCCGCCTACGAGTTGCTCGCCACTCTGCGCGACGTGGGTGAGCCCTACCACCGGACGATGGGCGAGGTGGCGGCCGCCGGTAAGGTCCGCGCGGGCGGCCTCACCCAGCACGCGGACCGTCTGGAGGCGGTGGGCCTGATCCGGCGGGAGCGCGACGCCGATGACCGCCGGATCGCCCGGCTGTGCCTCACCCCGGAGGGCATCGCGCTGTCCGAGCGGGTCTTTGCCGCACGGTCCGCCCAGGAGTGTGAGCTGCTTGCCGGGCTCGGGCCGGCAGACCGGCGCCGGCTGTCGGGGCTTCTCGGCGCCCTGGGGCAAACGCTGGGGGCCGGTATCCCGGAGCAGTGATCACTACTTCGGGACACCGGCCCCTGGCCTGGACTGCCGGGCGCGTCAGGAGTTGAGCTCCTCCAGCGTCCTTCCCTTGGTTTCGACGGCGAACCAGGCGATCGCCGCACCTACCGCGGCCACCACGGCGAGCTGTGCGAAGACGAGGCCCAGGCTGCCTCCGGATCCGATGATCGCGCCCACGGTCACCGGGCCCAGAATGACGCCGAGCCGGTTCCACAGGCCGCCGAACGCCGCCCCTTTGGCCCGGTTGGACGTCGGGTACAGCTCGGGGGAGTACAGGTACAGCCCCGCGTTGATCGCATAGAGGAAGAACGTCGTGCACGAGGCGAATACGGCAACCTGAGCGCCCGAGGTCGCACCGAGAAGGGCGAGCACGCCCAGCGAGAGCACGGTGCCGACGAGCGCGCCGATCAGGGCGGGCCTCCGGCCGATGCGGTCGACCAGGAGGGCCACGACGAACGTGCCGAGTAGACCGGTGATGTTGCTGAGCAGGGTGAAGAGGAGTGCGGTGGTCAGATCCAGGCCGAACTGCTTCGTGTAGAGCGACGGCAGCCAGGTGGAGATGCCGTGGTTCACGTAGTAGGCAACGAACCACAGGCCCGACAGGACCGCTGTACGCCGAAGGTAGCGGCCCCGGAACAGGTCGCGCAGGCGGCCCTGGGAGACCTCTTCGGGCGCGTCGGCGGCGGGTGCGGGCAGCGGCTCGGCTGTGGCGCGGACGACCTCGGCTTCGATGCGGGCGATGGCCTCCTCCGCCTCCTGCGTACGTCCACGGGCCAGCAGCCAGCGGGGGGACTCCGCGACATGGCGCGGAAGCATGGCGGCGATCAGTACCGGGAGAGTGCCGAGGAGGAACATCGCGCGCCAGCCGAAGGTGGGGACCACCCACACGGCCACTAGGGTGGCGGCCGCGAGTCCGGCCGGGAAGATCATCTCGTACAGCAGGACGAAACGGCCCCGCTTGTCGGAGCGGGCTATCTCGTTGATGTACGTGGCCGCGACGGGCACGACACCACCGATGCCGAGACCCTGGAAGAACCGGAAGAGCGAGAAGGTCTCGATGCTGCCCGAGAAGGCGACGGCGAGGCTGGCCAGACCGGTGACGGCGACGCCCAGGGCGACAGTGCTCACCCGGCCGATCCGGTCGCCCAGCCAGCCCGCGGCCACGGCGCCGAGCAGCATGCCGATGGAGGCGGAGGTCACGGCGAAGGTGGCCTGGCCGGTGGTCAGGTGCCATTCCTTCATCAGGGCGGGCAGTGCGGAGGCGGCCATCAGCTGGTCGAACGCCTCGAAGAAGGTCACGGCGCCGATCAGGAACCGGACCTTGACGTGCCAGCGCGATTGCGGCAGTCGTTCAAGTCTCGCGGCTATGGAGCCGAGGGCTGGCTTGCCGGCCACAGTCGTCATGGAGGGGTTCCTTCCGCGGGCAGAGCAGTTGCGGAGACAGTAGGTTCCGATATCTAAGTGGTCAATGGTTAATGGCTTAGGAATCTCGCTTCCGGCAACCTGGTGTCCATCGTCGACGCGACGGATGGCGTGCTCAAGGCATGAGAGGCAACGACTTCGCCCTGGGTCCTTGCGGAAAAATAGTTAAGCACTTAGATTTCTAGCACTTCGACGGTTCCGGGTGACGGCACACGCCAGTTCGCTCGCACCCGCAGCCCATCCCCCACCACCTCGCCCGGAGGTACACCCGTGCCGCACTTCCCCACCGACATCCTGATCGCGGGCCAGTGGCGACGCGGTGCGGGCGAGCCCCTCGACACCGTCGACCCGGCGACCGGCCGCGTACTCGCCACCGTCCACACCGCCTCGGCGGGCGAGGTCGACGAAGCGGCCGAAGCCGCGGCGAAGGCAGCGGCGGACCCGGCCTGGCGGGACCTGCTCGCCCACGAGCGCGCCCGGCTGCTGCACCGCATAGCCGAGCTGACCGAACAGTCGGCCGACGAGCTCGCCGCGGTGCAGACCGCCGACACCGGCAAGACCCTCACCGAGACCCACGCCCTCGCGCTCAGTGCGGCAGGCACCTTCCGCTACATGGCGGCAGCCCTGGAGAGCGCCGAGGACTTGGTCACGCCGTCCCGCGGCCCCTACGTCACCATGAGCGTGTACGAGCCGCTCGGCGTCGTCGGCGCGATCAACCCCTGGAACTCTCCTGTTGCCAGCGATGCGCAGAAGATCGCGCCCGCGCTCGCCGCCGGGAACGCGATTCTGCTCAAGCCGGCGGCCTGGACACCTCTGGTCTCCCTCGCCCTCGGCCAGCTGATCACCCGGGCCCTCGACGAGTTCCGCCTGCCCACCGCCCTGCTGTCGGTACTGGCGGGCAGCGGCCGGGTGGTCGGTGACGCCGTCGTACGTCACCCCCTCGTCGCCCGCATCGGATTCACCGGCGGTACGGAGACCGGCCGGTCCATCGCCATGATCGCCGCCCAGAAGCTCGTCCCCGCCTCGCTGGAGCTCGGCGGCAAGTCGCCGACGATCGTGCGTGCCGACGCTGACATCGAGCAGGCCCTGGCCGGCGTGATGTTCGGGATCTTCTCCTCCAGCGGCCAGTCCTGCATCGCCGGCTCACGGCTCTTCGTGGCCCGGGAGATCTACGACTCCTTCGTCGGTGAACTCGTCGAACGCGTCCGCAAGCTGCGCGTCGGCCCCGGCACCGAGCCGAGCACCCAGGTCGGCCCCCTCGTGCACCACAGCCACCGCGACTCCGTCGCCGCCTACGTGGACCTCGCCCGCTCCGAGGGCGCACGGGTGCTGTGCGGAGGCTCGGCGCCCGAGGGGGAGCGGTACCAGGACGGCGCGTACTACCTGCCGACGGTCCTGGACGGACTGCCCAACACCTCCCGCACCTGCCAGGAGGAGATCTTCGGTCCCGTCCTGGTCGCCCTGCCCTACGACGACGAGGACGACCTGGTCCGCCAGGCCAACGACTCCGTCTACGGGCTGGCCTGCGGCATCTGGACCCGCGACCTCCAGGCCGCCTGGCGGATCGCCCGCCGGATCGAGTCCGGCACGGTCTGGATCAACACGTACAAGCAGTTCAGCGCCTCCACCCCGTTCAGCGGTTGGAAGGACAGCGGCCTCGGTACGGAGAAGGGCCGCGACGCGATCCGCGCCTACCAGCGCCAGAAGTCCCTTTACTGGGGCACCTCCGGCCACCCGCTTCCCTGGGCCAACTGACCCGGCACGCACGTCCGTCCGTCTGGAGAGACTGATGCACCAACCACCCCCCGGTCCGATCGCCCGGCTCCGCTCACTGCGCTACGTCGAGCTGCACACCCCGGCCTTCTCCGAGACCGCCGACTTCTACGAGGAGGTCTGGGGTTTGGAGGCCGTCGAGTCCGACACCGGCGCCCGCTGGCTGCGCGGCACGGGCGACGAGCACCACGTCCTCCACCTGGCCGAGCGGGAGCGGGTCGGCCTCGGCCGCCTCTCGTTCGCCGTCGCGACCCCTGCCGAGGTCGACGAGGCCGCGCGGCGCCTCGAGGCACGCGGCATCGTCCCTGTCTTCGGGCCCGGTCCGCTGCATCAGGCGGGCGGCGGCTACGGGCTGCGGTTCACCGATCCCGAGGGGCGCCTCATCGAGATCAGCGCCCAGGTCGAGGCGGTCGTCCCGCGCGGCCGGGACGGCGCTGTGCCCGTCGGGGTGACGCACGCGGTGCTCAACACCACCGACATCGACGCAGCCGTCACCTTCTACTGCGAGGTACTGGGGCTGCGCGTCTCCGACTGGTCCGAGCACCAGATGGCATTCCTGCGCTGCAACAGCGACCACCACTGCATCGCGTTCAACCAGGCCGAGTGGACCTCCCTGAACCACGTGGCCTACGAGATGACCTCGGTCGACCACTTCATGCGGGGCCTCGGCCGGCTCCGCCACCACGGCATCACCCCCCAGTGGGGCCCCGGCCGGCACGGCCCCGGGAACAACACCTTCTCCTACTTCACCGACCCGTCCGGGCTGGTCTGCGAGTACACCTCCGAGGTCGCCCAGATCGTCGAGGACGCCTGGATAGCCCGGGTGTGGCGGCGGGTGCCGGACCTGTCCGACCTGTGGGGGACGGCGGGACCGCCGTCCAAGGAGATCCGCTGCCACATGGCGGGCGCGCCGGACCCCGGCCCGCTCGCTCCCCTCGACGCGCAGGAGGCCACCGCATGAGCACCGTACGCAAGGTAGGCATCGTCGGCTGGGGCGCGATCGGCCGGGTCGTCGGCACCGCCCTCGCCGAGGGCCGGGTAGGTGGCGCCGAGCTGGTGTGCGTCGTCGACAACCGCCCGCTTGGCGAAGCCGCACCGGCACGGCAGGCCACCTTCGAGGAGGCCCTGGAGGCCTGCGACCTGATCGTCGAGGCCGCGGGCCAGGGCGTCGTACGGGAGTGGGGCGAGCGGGTGCTGGAATCCGGCACCGATCTGCTGATCGCCTCCACCGGGGCACTGACCGACGAGGACCTCGCGAAGCGGATGCTCGCGGCGGGACCCGGCCGCGTGTACTTCACCAGCGGTGCCGTCGGCGGTCTCGACCTTCTCCAGGCGGCACGCTCCCTGGGGCCGCTCGACGAGGTGCGCCTCACCACCACGAAGCTGCCCTCCACACTCGAACAGCCCTGGATGGACGAGGAGTTGCTGGCCCGGATGCGGTCGACGACCGGACCGGTCGTGGTCATGACGGGCACCGCCCGCGAGATCCCGGTCAAGTTCCCCAAGTCGACGAACGTGGCCGCGTCGGTCGCGCTGGCCGTCGGCGACCTGGACACTGTGCGGGTCCAGGTCGTCGCCGACCCGGCGGCGCACCACACACGCCATGTGATCGAAGCGTCCGGCGCACACGGTGCGTATCGCTTCGAGGTCGCCCACCTGCCTGACCCGGGCAATCCGGCCACCAGCCAGGTGGTGCCGTACGCGGTCCTGCGCAGTCTCGCCGCGCTCGCCGGACAGACGGGCCAGATCCTGTGAACGCCCACGCCGACGTCCGGTTCGACGTCCATGTCGAAGAGGCCGGTGACCAGGGCCCCCTGCTGCTGTGCCTGCACGGGATCGGCTCGTCGTCGGCAGCGTTCGCCCCGCAGCTGGCCGAACTCTCCTCGTACGTGCGGGTCGTGGCCTGGGACGCGCCCGGCTACGCCAAGTCGCCCGACCCGGAGGGCCCGCTCGGCCTGGACGACTTCGCGGACGCGGCAGCCGCTCTCATCCGTGAGCGCGCATCGACCGCGCACGTCCTCGGAGTGTCCTGGGGCGGCGTGATCGCGCTACGGCTCGCCGCCCGCCACCCGGAGCTCGTCGCCTCGCTGATCGTCGCCGACTCCAGTGCGGGCTCCGGGACGGACGAGACGAAGGCGAAGGGCATGCGGGCCCGGGCCACCGAGCTAGCAGAGCTCGGCCCGCGCGCCTTCGCCGAGGCCCGCGGACCGCGGCTGGT
>LRTP01000457.1 GCA_001550305.1 Streptomyces diastatochromogenes | reverse complement strand
CTGCACTGGGAGAACGCCGACAAGGATGATTGGCGATTGCAAAGACAGGATGTGACTGAAATTAAGCCAAGTTACCCATGTTGTTGGCTAATTCAGACAGAAACCATCTGGCATATGCGTAACCTTCTCGCTACGCAAACGCACCATGGCAGCTCGATCACGCTGCCCACCGGGGTGGTCCAATGTGGCACGCCTCCGCCAGCAGTGAATCGAACCATACGGGGAGGAAGAGTGGCAGGCTCCGCACGACCGACTGCTCATTCGGCGGTTCGCGTCCGGAATCATCACCGGACCGCGGTTTTGCTTCTGGCCCTGGCCGTGCTCACGGTCACAACCGGTTGTTCCTCGGGCAGCAATGATGCCAGTCCGAAGCAGTCGGCCACCCCGTCGGCAACGCAGTCAGTCGATCCCAATGCCGCGGAGAAAACGGCGGTCCTCGACACCTACCGCAACATGTGGAAGGCACGAAACCGGACGTACGCCACGGCGAAGCTCGACTCGAAGCTCGAGGACTACGCCGGCAACAAGGCGCTGTCCAACATCAAGGCGACGCTTATCTATTACCAGGACCACGGCACGGTGTTGAAGGGCGAGCCCGTTAACTCGCCTGAGATCACCGGTATCGACACCGCAGCGAAGCCGATGAAGGCGACCATCGCTGACTGCGTGGACACCAGTCACTACGACGAAGTGAACGTGAAGACAGGCAAGAAGGTCCCGGTCGGGACGGCGCCCGTCCGGGTGGTGTACAACGCGACCGCGATCAACTCGAACGGCAAGTGGATCATCTGGACGACCGAAATCGACCGGGGGCGCACATGCTGAGAGCACGTCGTACAACCTCCTTAGGGACGCTGGTCCTTGTCCTGCTGGGCGCTTCGGCCGGCGTCGCGGCAGCCGGGGGCCCGGGAGGCGGCGTGGACTGCCCCCCGGACCAGCTGAAATGCGACATCACCGCCCAGGACCCTGGTTCACCCGCAGGCAGCAAACCGTCCGGTTCCGGCACGACGAGCGGCGGGAAGCGTGTCTGCGGGGTCCGCGGTCAGACGGTCCCGTGTTCGAGGCCCGGCATGGGCAACTTCAACTCGGCAGACGGCTGCTATTGGCTACTCATGAACCCGCAGCCCGATCCGGCCAGAGCGCGGCTGGCGACTGGCGTGCCCGCCGACTGGAAGCCGGGTGACAAAGGCGCGTTTTACAACGTCACCTGCCCGGGGAACCCGTTGGCGGGCGGCACGGTGTACTCGGCAACCGACCCGACCGCCGCAGCCGTCGACCCGGCCCAGCTGGCCCAACAAGCCGTGAAACAGATGACCCTTCTGGGCCCGGAGATCGGCATAACTCCCAAACCAGGTGGCAAAGGCGTTGTCGGCATGCCGGTCTACCTATGGGATACGAAGTCAGCGGAGACGTACGGCCCACAGAGCAAGAGCGCCTCGGCGGGCGCTGTCACCGTCACCGCGACCGCCCACGTCACGAAGATCGTGTGGACGATGGGCGACGGCAACACCGTCACCTGCACCACCGCCGGAACCCCGTACAAGGCGGCATACGGAAAGCAGCCCTCCCCGGACTGCGGCCACCGCTACGAACAGCCGTCCTCCGCCCAGTCCTCGGGCAAGTACCACGTCACAGCGACCTCCACCTGGACGATCGACTGGCAGGGCGGCGGGCAGACCGGCCAGCTCACCGAGATCCGTAACAGCGCCGTGGACGTCACGGTGGCCGAGGTCCAGGTCCTCAACAACTGACTGGCCACGCGTCCCTCGAACCCCTGGAAGGCCCCACCGTCATGGAAACCCCCGCCGCGCCGGCAGTGCCGCGTCCGCAAGGCACGGCAGTCCGCCCCGAGATCCCGATCACCACGACCCCACCGGTCAAGCGGGAGCGCCGTTGGTCGGTAGCCGCCCTGTGCATTGTGCTTGCGGTAGTCGCAGCGCTGGGCGCGGCGGCGGCCGTCAACTCGGCGAGCGACCGTACGAAGGTGCTGGCCGTCGCCCGTGACGTGCCAGCCGGACAGGCCCTGACAGCGGCGGATGTGACCGTGGCCGAGGTCTCCACTGACTCCGCCCTGTCCCCATTGCAGGCATCCGCCAAGGCCTCCGTGGTCGGCAAGCGGACGGCCGTAGACCTGCGCAAGGGCGGACTGCTTCTCGCCTCGCAGCTTGCAGCGGGCACCGGTCTGGGTGACACCAGGCAGCAGGTGGGCGTCCTGGTCAAACGCGGCCAGGCCCCGGCCGGAACCCTAGCCCCTGGCGACAAGGTCCTCGCCGTCACCACTCCGGCTCAGGGCGATAACACCAACACGAAGGACGACGCGGCAGCCCCGTCCTCGATCAACGCGGTTGTCGTGTCGCTGTCCCGTCCGGACGCCACCGGGTCCGTCGTCGTGAACCTTGCCGTCGCCACCACCGACGGCCCTGTCCTGGCCACCCGCGCCTCCCAGGGGCGCATCGCGCTGGTCCGTGAACCGCGGAGCACCTGACATGCCCGTCACCTGTATCGCCTCCGCGAAGTCCTGTGGCGTCACCACCGCGGCGCTCGCTCTCACCCTGGCCTCCAGCCGTCCGTCGCTGCTCGCCGAGTGCGACCCGGCCGGCGGCACCATCCGGGCCGGGCTGCTGCGGGGCCAGATCAGTGCCGGATACGGCCTCTACCACCTGGCGGCCGCCGACCGCGTCGGACCGGTCGAGCTGGCCCAGGCGTTCGCGTCGCACCTGTGGCCGCTGGACGGCCAGTCTGGCCACCGCAAGGTGCTGCCCGGGCTGACCGATCCGGCCCAGGCCGGATCCCTGAGCCGTACCTGGCCCGCCCTCGCTGACGTCCTGCACGTTATGGCCGACTCCGCCGGCCACGACGTGTTCGTTGACGCCGGGCGCCTGGCCCTGGAATCCGGGCACCTGCACCCCACTCTCACCCCGGCGCCGCTCCTGCACCGAGCCGACCTCGTGCTGCTTGCCGTCCGTGGCACCGAGCAGGGCCTCACCCTGGCCCGCCACCTGATGCGGCCCCTGCGCGCCGAACTCGACGAGCACGGTTCCGGATCCGACGCGCTCGGCCTGCTCCTCATCGAGGACGGACCGTTCCGCTCGCACCAGGTCGCCGAGGCCCTCGAGGCCCCAGTACTGGCATCGTTGCCGTGGGACCCGGAGACTGCCGCCTACCTCACCTCCGGCGGGAAGCCGCCGCGCGGCTTCGCCCGCAGCCCGCTGCTGCGCTACGCCCGCACCGCCACCGAGCAGTTCGAGGCGCTCGCCGCTCGCCGCCAGATTCAACAGCACTACCCCAGCGCGCCGGCCCACCCGCAGCTCGCGGGCCTCCTGGACCGGCTGGCCCAGCGGGGAGGCGGCCGTGGCTGACACGCACCAGCGCGCCGGCGTCAACGGGCAGATTCCCCCGCCGATGGGCCGCGACGACATCGCCCATCTGCTCACCGGAAAGCTCGGCGACCGGCGGCCCGCTCCACCCACGGCTCCTACCGCGGCTGCGCCGCCCGCGGTGCCCGGCGGCACCGTCAGTCCCACGGCCGTTCCCCGGCTGGCCGGACTGCCGACGGAACTCCTGCCGGTCGGCTGGGAGGTCATCGAAGCCCTTCAGGCCGACGTGTCCGCCGAGCTGAGCAGGAAGGACCTCGAGCGCACCCTGGCCGAGCCGGACCGGCGCGCCCTGGCCCGCTCGCTCGCCAACACCGCCGTCGCTGACTGGGCCGCCAAATACGCGCAGGGCAACACCCCGCTGACTCAGGACGAGGAAGGCCGCATCGCCACCGCGGTCTACGACGCCATGTTCCGCGGCGGACGCCTGCAGTCTCTCCTCGACGAGGACGGCGTCGAAGACGTCATGGTCGACGGTTTGACTGCGCACGTGGAGTACTACGACCGCCCGCGTCGCACGATCGACAAGGTCGCCGACTCCCACGACGAGCTCATCACGTGGGTCAATCGGATGGCCCGCCAGTCCGGCCAGGGTGAGCGTGCCCTGACGCAGGCGACGCCGATGGTCGGCTTCCGGATGCCCGACGGCTCCCGTGTCACCGCGAGCCTGCTCACCAGCCGCCCCTCGGTCGTCATCCGCAAGCACCGCATCCGCCAGCACGGCATCGGCGAGCTCGTGCAGTGGCGGTCGATCAACCCGCTGCTGGAGCGGTTCCTCACCGCGTGTGTCCAGGCGCGGATGAACGTCCTCGTGGTCGGCGACATGGGCGCCGGCAAGACCAGCCTGCTGCGCGCCCTGGGCCGGGAAATCCCGCCCGCCGAACGGCTGGTGACCCTCGAATCCGACCGCGAGCTGTACCTGGACGAGCCCGGCCCGAAGCCCGGCCCGGTGACTTTCGCCTTCGAAGCCCGCCAGTCCAACGGTGAACGCAGCACGGGTGACCGTCTCGCCGGGGAGGTCAGCATCGCGGACATGTTCGCGACGGCGCTGCGCTACAACGCCACCCGCGTCATCGTCGGCGAGGTCCGCTCCACCGAGATCGTGCCCATGCTGCAGGCGATGTCCGCCGGCGGTTCCGGGTCGATGTGCACCATGCACGTGCGCCGCCCGCATGCCATCGTCTCCCGCCTGGTGCAGTTGTGCACCGAGGCCGGCATGGCCACCGAGGCCGCCCATCACCTCATCGCCTCCGCGATCGACGTCGTTGTCTACCTCACCTACCTCGACGAAACCGGCGTCGGCGGCCGCAAGCACCGCTTCGTCTCCCACATCTACGAGATTCACGACGTCGTCGGCGAGGCCGGACGACCCACCACCACCGAGCTGTTCGCCCCGGGCGGTGGCGACCCGCGCGCGATCTACCAGAACATGCCGTCCTTCATCGACGAACTGGAGCGCACCGGCCTGATCGCCCGCTCGTGGCTGGCCGAGAACCCGCACGGCTGGTGGGGAGAGCCCCTGCAGACGGTGGGACGACGATGACCGGCCGCCACCTTGTCCCGTACCGGATCACACCGCCCCGGAGAGACCAGTGACAACGTCTCAGCTCGCCCTGGTCGCGGCCTGCTGCGCCGTGCTGGCAGTCATCGCCGCGATCGCCACCGCCCGCGAACTCCGCGGCCGCATCCCCGACCCCGTCAAACCGCCCTCCCGCATCGCCGCCCGGATGCGCCGTGCCAAGGCCGAACTGCCCGAGAGCTGGCAGCGCCGCTGGCGCCACCTGGTCATCACAGCCGCCGTCGTCACCCTGCTGGTATGGGCGTACACGGGCTGGCCCGTGCATGGCCTGCTTGCCGGCGCTGCGGTCTTGGGTCTGCCGTTCGTGCTGCACCCCGGCGGCGCGGCGCAGGCCCGCATCGAGCGTCTCGAGGCACTTGCCCAGTGGCTCAACCACCTGGCAGGCGTGCACACCGCGGGTATCTCGCTGACCCAGACCGTGCGGGCCTCCGCGAAGAACGCACCCGGTCCGATCGCGGGCAACGTGCAACGCCTGGCCGACCGGCTGCGCACTGGCATGGACGCCCATCTTGCGTTCGCGATGTTCGCGGACGAGCTCGCCGACGGCGTCTCCGACCACGTCGTGCTGCTCTTCCAGAGCCACGCCGTCTACAAGGGCCCCGGCCTGGCCGACGCTCTCGAAGCGCTCGCGGTGACCATCCACCAGCAGGCCGCCGACGCCCGTGACGTCGAAGCCGACCGCGCCTCCGTCCGCAAGTCCTCCCGCCAGGTCTCGCTCGTCATCTGCATCGTGGTCATGGGCTGCATGCTGAACAACGCCTGGTCAGGCTGGTACGCCAGCCCGGTCGGACAGGTCGCGCTGATTGTCCTGGGCGGCCTGTTCGCGTGGACGCTGTCGTGGCTGCGCCGCATCGCCCGCACGAAGCCAGACCCGCGCCTGCTCGACCCGCTGCCATCCCACCTGGCCGTCCTGGAAGGGGAGACACGATGATCCCCATGAACGCGGTGCTGCCCGCGGCCGCAGCCGGCGTGATGATCGGCCTCGCCGTACGCGCCGCCCTGCCCACCAAGCCGGACCTGGCCAGCGTCCTGGACCGCCTCGACGCCGCCCACTTCACCAACGCCATGCCCGTCGCCGCGCCACCCGGCGCGCGCGGCGTGCCGGAACGCGTCGGCGCCCGGCTGCTGGATGAGTTCGGCGTCCGTATCCGCCTGCCGCTCAGCGACCTCAGACTGCTGCGGATCTCCCCGGCCGAACACCTCGGCAAGCGCGTCCTGTTCGCCCTGTACGGGCTGCTGGCCCCGCAGCTGCTGCAGGCGATGCTCGCCTTCGCCGGCACACCGTTCCCGTTCGCCATCCCGGCCGGCGTCTCGCTGCTGCTCGGTGCGCTGTTCTGGTTCAGCCCAGGGCAGGACGTCAAGCGCGACGCGGCCGCTGCCCGCCTCATCGTGCGGCATGCGGCCGCCTCGTATCTCGAGCGTGTCGCGCTGGCCCGGGTCGCCAACAGCGGCGCCGGGCAGGCGCTGACCCAGACCGCCGAGGTCGGCGACGGCTGGATCTTCCAGCGGATGCGCCAGGTCTTCGACCACGCCGAGCTCGCCGGCGTTACCCCGTGGGACGCCCTCAAGCAGCTCGGCGAGGAACTCGACATCCCCGAACTGACCCGGCCCGCCGACACCCTGGCCCTGGCCGGAGACGGCGCCGCAGTCTACACCACCCTGCAGTCCCAGGCCCGCCAGCTGCGCATCGCACTGCTGTCCGACGCCAAAGCACAGGCCAACGAGGCCTCCGCGGCGATGGTCCTCCCGGTCACCCTCGCCGTGATCCTCATGCTGGCCTTCGTCATGATCCCGATCGTCAACACGATCCTCGCCAGCTGACCTGGCGACCGAAGGAGACCAACCCCTCATGGACATCCAGCTCCTCACCGTATGGATCCGCGCCCGCGCCGAGCAGCTGCGCACCGCCCGCGACAGAGGTGCCACCAGCACCGAACTCGCCGTCCTCGCCGGCGCCCTGCTCGTCGGTGCGGGCCTGCTCGTCACAGCTATCCGCGCCAAACTCCTGGAGAAGATCGGCATCATCGACGGCGGCTGACCACACGCGACCAGACACCACACTGACGACGTTCGAGGGGGAACGGTGGGAAGCCGATCACGGCACCTCGGGGCCATCCGCGCACGCATCCGCCGCGGGGACGACGGCGTGCTGGGGCTCGAACTGGCCGCCCTGGCCCTGGTGGTGCTGATGCTGGCCTTCACCACCATCCAGGTCGGGCTGTATTACCACGCCCGCAAGGTCGCCCAGTCTGCCGCACGGCAAGGCGTGGACGCCGGACGGGCGTTCGGCGCCGGCGAAGGCGACGGTGTCACGCAGGCCCAGGAGTACCTCGCCCGCTTCGGCGGCTCCGTGAAAGACGCCCAGGTCTCGGCAGACGGCAGCACCGTCCAGCAGATCCGCATCACCGTCACCGGCGACGTCGCCACTCTGGTCCCTGGCCTCACGCTGCACGTCACCCAGCACGCTGACGGACCGATCGAACGCTGGACCAACCCGTGATGCGCCCCCGCCTGCTGCGCCAGGACCGGGGCAGCTACGCGCTGGAGACCGCGGTTCTCGCCCCCGTCCTGATCATCATCCTCGGCCTCATGATCGCTTTCGGCCGGGTCACCGATGCGAAGGGCGCGGTCGACGCCGCTGCCCACTCGGCAGCCCGTGCCGCCTCCCTCGAGCGCGACGCCGGCAATGCGCAGACAGCTGCTCAGGAAGCGGTCACTCGCAGCCTCGACGGTGACGGCGTCACCTGCCAGACCTCGAGCGTTGCCATCGACACCTCCGGCTACGCCACCGACGTCGGCGAAGCCGCCACGGTCACCGCGACGATCTCGTGCACCGCGAACCTGTCCGACATCGGCGTGCCCGGCCTGCCCGGAGCCAAGACGATCACCGCGTCCTGGACCAGCCCGATCGACACCTACAGGGCCCGCTAATGATCTTGATTGCTGTGCTGAGGAGCCGTCTCGCCGCACTGCGCGCGCGCCGCGACGACGGCTCGATGTCGCTGTTCTTCGCAGTGACCACCGTGGGACTGCTGATGGTCATGGGCCTGCTCGTCGACGGCGGCGGGGCACTCAACGCGTCCAACCGCGCGGAATCCCTCGCGCAGGAGGCCGCCCGCACCGCCGGACAGCAACTCGACCCCGCCCAGGCGATCGAGGGCACCGCCATCACCATCGACCCGGACGCCGCCCAGGCCGCCGCCCAGGACTACCTCGCCGCCGCCGGCGTGCAAGGCGACGTCCACATCACGGACGACGGGCAGACCATGACGGTCACCGTCCACGACAGCTACAACACCTACTTCGCGCAGCTGATCGGCAAGGGAACCATCAACGTGACCGGCACCGCGACCGCACACCTGCAGACCCAGGCTGGAGGCTGAGCCCCACCGTGGCCCACCGAACCCCCGCGCCCCTGCGCACCGTTGGCATCCTGGTGCGCGCGCTGCTCGGCCTCGCCCTCCTCGCCGCCCTGCTCGCCGGTACCCCGTACGTGCTGCTGCTCGTCGGCACGCAGCCCACCGACCTGTCCGGCGGTGTCGATGTCCTGCTCCGCCCGGACGACGGCACCCTCTTCTTCACCGCCATCACCTGCATCGGCTGGGTGGCCTGGGCCGCGTTCACATGGACGGTGATCCTGGAGATCGTCGCCGTGACGCGCCGCCGCTCCGCGCCGCGCCTGCGCGGCCTGGGCGGCCTGCAGTCCGTGGCCTCGTTCCTGGTCGGCGGGATCGTGCTGCTCGCCCCGACCGCCGCCTCCGCGGCGACCTCGGCGCCCGCCCACGCGGTGACCGCCACCCAGACCACCGGCGACAGCACGCCCAGCGCCACGTCCTCCGTGTCCCCGTCGGCCGAGGGCACCAACGGCCCGACATACACCGTCAGCTCGTCCACCGAGCTGCCATGGGACCTGGCGGAGGAATACCTCGGCAGCGGACAGCGGTGGCAGGACATCGCTGCCCTCAACCCTGACATTCCAGGCCTCGCCGCCGGCGACCAGTACCTGCCCAAAGGCGCGGTCATCACCCTGCCCTCCGATGCCGTCCCCGCCACACCAGCCGTCAGCCCAGCCAGCGCGCAGGCGGGAGGCGACCGGACACAACTCAATAGGAGTGCTCCGGATACCGACGGCGAGCGCAGGACGACCGTCACGGTACAGCCCGGCGACTATCTGTCGGAGATCGCGCAGAAGGAACTCGGCAACGGTGCCAAGTGGCCGAAGCTCTTCGAAGCCAGCCGGGGCAAACCCCAGCCGCACGGCCTGCCAGAGATCACCAACCCGGATGTGATCTACCCGGGCCAGCAAGTCACCCTGCCAGGCGCACAGAGCGAGCGGCACGAGAAGCCCGCCGAAGGCGAGAGCAGCGACACGTCGAGCACCAACGCTCCCCACCGCGGGGACAAGCCCGGCGCCGACCACACAAACACGCAGGTTCCCACGCCACGTCAGTCCACCGCGCCCGCACCACAGACATCCGCGCCCAGCACACCGTCCAGCCGTCCCACCCACCAGCCTCGCCAGGAGCACGGGGCCGGACCCGCGGCACCGCGCCCCACCGCGAGCGCCCCCGAATCGGCGACCGCCGAGCCGTCCGCATCCGATGCCCCCTCCCCCACTGCCACGGCACCCCAGGAACCCGCCTCATCCCCGGCAAGCGGCACACTGCAGCTGCGTACCGTCCTCGGCGCCGGAGCGCTCCTGGCGGCCGCGGTCACCGGGGCGCTCGCGCTGCGCCGGCTCCTGCAGC
>LRTP01000456.1 GCA_001550305.1 Streptomyces diastatochromogenes | reverse complement strand
GGCCGGCGGCCCCAACGCCGCCGCGGACGCCGTGACCACGGCGGGCAGCAGCCGCGGCGCACACGCCGCAGCCAACGTCACCGACGGCGACACCGACACCTACTGGCAGGCCGGAAAGAAGTCGGCCCAGTGGGTGCAGACCGACCTCGGGCGGAGCAAGCGCGTCCGCCAGGTCGTGCTGCGTCTGCCCGAACACTGGCAGACCCGCAAACAGACGCTGGCGCTCCAGGCGAGCGCCGACGGAAAGAGCTTCGCCACGCTCACGTCGTCGGCGCAGTACGTCTTCAGCCCCGGCAACGACAACACGGTGAAGGTCTCCTTCCCCGCGACCCTCGCCCGGTACGTACGGGCCGATTTCAGCGCCAACTCGGTCGCCGGCACCGCTCAGCTCGCCGAGATGCAGGTCCTCACGACCGCCGCCGCGACCCCCAACCTCGCCCAGGGCAAACCCTTCAGCGAAAGCGGGCACGCCGACGTCTACGGCGCGGCCAACGCCGGTGACGGCAACCGCAACACCTACTGGGAGAGCACGAACAACGCCTTCCCGCAGTGGCTCCAGGTCGACCTCGGCTCGTCGGTCAAGATCAACCAGGTGACGTTGCGGCTGCCCAGCGGCTGGCCGAGCCGCAGCCAGACCTTCAAGGTCCAGGGCTCGACCGACAACCAGAACTTCACCGACCTCACGGCGTCGAAGGCGTACACCTTCGACAGCACCAACGACCAGTCGACGACCCTCTCCTTCGACACGACCACCACGCGGTACGTGCGCGTGCTGTTCACCGCCAACACCGGCTGGCCCGCCGGGCAGGCGTCCGAGCTGGAGGTCTACGGACCGGCGACCGGCGACACCCAGGCGCCCACGGCGCCGTCCAACCTGGGCTACACCGAGCCGGCCACCGGGCAGATCAAGCTGACCTGGAGCGCGGCCACCGACGACACGGCCGTGACGGGCTACGACATCTACGCGAACGGCCAGTTGCGGGCGAGCGTCGCCGGGAACGTCCTGACCTACACCGACACCCAGCCGACCGGAAGCGACATCACGTACTTCGTGCGGGCCAAGGACGCGGCGGGCAACGTCTCCGCGAACAGCAACAGCGTCACCCGCAAGGGATCCAGCGGCGACACCCAGGCCCCCACCGCGCCCGGAAACCTCGCCTACACGCAGTCCGGCAACGACGTGAAGCTCACCTGGCAGGCGTCGAGCGACAACGTCCAGGTCACCGGCTACGACGTCTACGCGGGCGACCAGCTCGTCAAGTCCGTGGCGGGCGACGTCACGACGTACACCGACACCCCGTCGCCGACGGCCACGGTCACCTATTACGTGAAGGCGAAGGACGCAGCCGGGAACGTGTCGGTGGCGAGCAACAGCGTCACCAGGGCGGGTTCCGGCGGCGGTTCCGACCTCGCCCAGGGCAAGCCCATCGAGGCCTCCTCGTACACCTTCACCTACGTCGCCGCGAACGCCAACGACGGCCAGACGGCAACCTATTGGGAGAGCGGGGGCGGCGCCTACCCGGCCACCCTCACCACCAAGCTGGGTGCCAACGCCGACCTCAGCCAGGTCGTCGTCAAGCTCAACCCCGATGCCGCCTGGTCCACCCGCACGCAGAACATCCAGGTGCTCGGCCGCGACCAGGACGCGACGGCGTTCACCAGCCTCGTGGCCGCGAAGGACTACACGTTCAACCCGGCCAGCGGCAACACGGTGACCATCCCGGTCTCCGGCTCCGCCGCCGACATCCAGCTCAAGTTCGCCTCCAACACCGGTGCCCCCGGCGCGCAGGTCGCCGAGTTCCAGGTCATCGGCACCCCGGCCGCCAACCCGGACCTCAAGGTCACCGGCATCAGCAACACGCCCGCGGCCCCGGTCGAGTCGGACGCCATCAGCCTGACGGCGACCGTCACCAACAGCGGCAGCAAGCCGTCCAAGGCCACGGACCTGAACTTCACGCTCGGCGGCACCAAGGCCGCCGCCGCGGACGTCCCGGCCCTCGCGGCCGGCGATTCGACGACGGTCACGGCGAGCATCGGCACCCGGGATGCGGGCAGTTACCCGCTCGGCGCCGAGGTGGACCCGTCGAACAAGGTCATCGAGCAGAACGAGGCGAACAACGCCTTCACCCGCTCCGACGCCCTCGTCGTCAAGCCCGTCTCCAGCTCGGACCTGGTCGCCGCTCCGGTCGCCTGGACGCCCTCCAGCGCCTCGGCGGGCGACAACGTCTCGTTCACCGTCGCGATCAAGAACCAGGGGACGGTGGCCTCGGCCTCCGGCGCCCACAACGTCACGCTGACGGTCCAGGACTCCAACGGCGCCACCGTCAAGACGCTCACCGGCTCCTACAGCGGCGCCATCGCGTCCGACCAGACGACCGCACCGGTCGGCCTCGGCTCCTGGACGGCCGCCAACGGCAAGTACACCGTCAAGACGGTGATCGCCGACGACGCCAACGAACTGCCGGTCAAGCGAGCCAACAACACCACCACGCAGGCCCTGTTCGTCGGTCGCGGCGCGGACATGCCGTACGACATGTACGAGGCCGAGGACGGCACCGTCGGCGGCGGCGCCAAGGTCGTCGGCCCGAACCGCACGATCGGCGACATCGCGGGCGAGGCGAGCGGCCGCAAGGCGGTGACCCTCACCGGGACGGGTCAGTACGTCGAGTGGACCACCCGGGCGGCCACCAACACCCTGGTGACCCGCTTCGAGATCCCGGACGGCACCGACACGACGCTCAATGTCTACGTGGACGGCCAGTTCCTCAAGCCGATCGACCTCACGTCGAAGTACGCCTGGCTCTACGGCAACGAGACGTCTCCGGGTAACTCGCCCGGCTCCGGTGCCCCGCGCCACATCTACGACGAGGCGAACCTGCAGCTCGGCAGGACCGTTCCGGCCGGCTCCAAGATCCGGCTCCAGAAGGACGCGGCCAACACCTCCACCTACGCAGTCGACTTCATCAACCTCGAACAGGCGACGGCGGTCCCGAACCCGGATCCGGCCGCCTACACGGTCCCGGCCGGCTTCTCCCACCAGGACGTGCAGAACGCGCTCGACAAGGTCCGCATGGACACCACGGGCAAGCTCGTCGGCGTCTACCTGCCCGCCGGAGACTACGAGACCTCCAGCAAGTTCCAGGTCTACGGCAAGGCGGTCAAGGTCGTGGGAGCCGGGTCGTGGTTCACCCGCTTCCACGCACCCGCCTCGCAGGAGAACACCGACGTGGGCTTCCGGGCCGAGGCGACCGCCAACGGCTCCTCATTCACCGGCTTCGCCTACTTCGGCAACTACACGTCCCGGATCGACGGTCCGGGCAAGGTGTTCGACTTCTCCGACGTCTCGGGCATCACCATCGACGACATCTGGGTCGAGCACATGGTGTGCCTCTACTGGGGTGCCAACACCGACAACATGACCATCAAGAACTCCCGCATCCGTGACACGTTCGCCGACGGCATCAACATGACGAACGGTTCCACGGACAACCATGTGGTCAACAACGACGCCCGGGCCACGGGTGACGACAGCTTCGCGCTCTTCTCGGCGATCGACGCGGGCGGCGCCGACGAGAAGAACAACCTCTACGAGAACCTGACGTCGA
Organism: Streptomyces diastatochromogenes; assembly: GCA_001550305.1. GTDB lineage: Bacteria > Actinomycetota > Actinomycetes > Streptomycetales > Streptomycetaceae > Streptomyces > Streptomyces mirabilis_D. The sequence goes on along the minus strand of LRTP01000456.1, from coordinate 6,152 downwards.
CGCTCACCTGGCGCGCGGCCGGTATCGCCGTCTACGGCGGCTACCACAACACCTTCCGCAACATCCGGGTCGCCGACACACTGGTCTACTCCGGCATCACGATCTCCTCGCTGGACTTCGGCTACCCGATGAACGGCTTCGGGACCGATCCGACGACCATCGAGAACGTCTCCCTGGACCGGACGGGCGGCCACTTCTGGGGCTCGCAGGTCTTCCCGGCCATCTGGGCGTTCTCCGCCTCGAAGGTCTTCCAGGGCATCAGGGTCAACGACGTCGACATCGACGACTCCACCTATGGAGGAGTGATGTTCCAGACCAACTACGTCGGCGGCCAGCCGCAGTTCCCGGTGAAGGACACGATCTTCACCGACATCTCCATCACCAACTCCAAGAAGAGCGGAGATGCGTTCGACGCGAAGTCCGGGTTCGGCATCTGGGCCAACGAGCTGCCCGAGCCCGGTCAGGGACCGGCCGTCGGTTCGGCCACCTTCGTCAACCTGCGGATGAGCGGCAACGCCCAGGACATCCGCAACACCACGTCCACCTTCACGATCAACGTCCAGTGACTCGGACCATCACCCCATGAAGCGGGGCCGCCCTTCCTGACGAGGGCGGCCCCGTTTCGCGATGTGTCCGTGCCTACCAGCCGACGGCGACCAGGAGCCACTGGGGGTTGGCGTGGGAGATGAAGGAGGACTGGCCCGCGACGTCGTCGTAGGGGAAGCCGTAGGCGACTTGGTTGATGGCGTTGTCATGCCAGAACTTGGCGTAGTAGTTCGCGGGGGCCGCCTTGTAGAACTGCGCCGGGTCGGACTGCTGCGACGCCGGCAGGGTGGCCACGTGGCGGTTGAGGGCGGCGCACATGTCGGGGTTGGCGGCCAGCGAGGCGGCGCAGCCGAAGATGTCGGAGGTGGCCGCGTTCACGCCGACCGACTGGGCGTAGGACGTGAAGTAGGCGGCGCTCGCGCCACCCGCGCGGAAGCTCGGGTCGCTGCCGGGTGCGCTGATCCGGTACGGAGCCTGGGTCTGCGCCAGGACCTTGAACGGGGACGGAACCGCGTCGGTGAAGCGCTGGAAGGTGGTGGCGCGGTCCTCGGCGAAGGTCTGCCGGTTCTCGCCGACCTCGACGTCGTAACCGTCCTTGGTGTGCAGGCGCATGGCGAGTTTGAGGCCGAAGGCGTCGACCCGTGTGGTGTTGCCGTTGAAGACGTTGTTGCCGACCGTGAACTCGATGAAGTCGTAGTAGGGGCCGTTGGGCGAGCCCAGGTAGAAGTACATGCGGCCCGCGGAGTTGGCAGGCATGTCCAGGTAGGGCTGCTCGGCGATGGAGTGCACCTGCCCGTTGAAGCTCCAGTACACCTGGCTGTCCGGGTACTTGCCGTTGGTGCGGTTGAGGATCTTCACCTCGACGGCGTTGCTCGCCGGGGGTATGTCACTGGTGCTGCCCCAGAAGTCGTCCGGCGGAGTGGTGCTCCCGGGGCCGTAGACCTGGAACTCCCACAGCGAGTAGCCGTACGGGGTGGCCCGTGCGGTGCCGTACACCCGGACGTAGCGCCCGCTGCCTGTGATGTTGATGTTCTGGGTGCCGCCGGTGGAGGTCGTGGTGGAGTAGACGGTGGTCCAACTGTTCGCGTCGGTCGAGGTCTGGATCTGGTAACCGGTGGCGTAGGCGGCCTCCCAGTTCAGCGAGACGCGGGTGAGCTGCTGCGTGGAACCGAGGTCCACCCGCAGCCACTGCGGATCGGCGAAGGCCGAGGACCATCGGGTGCCGGTGTCGCCGTCGACGGCCGCGCTCGCGGGGAAGGACCCGCTCTCGGTCGAGGACGCGGTGGCGGGCCGTCCTTGGGACAGCAACTGGTCGGCAGCGCGGGCGGGCGAGGGAGTCAGGGCGGCGAAGCAGGCGACTATCAGGATGACGACGAGACCGAGAGCCGTGCGGGAGCGTACGGCAGCGGCCGAAGGTCTGCCGAGTGTGCCGGATACGCCGGCGGAAGTCTGCATGGGGGGTCTCCTCAAGCCGGTTCGGCGTGCGGGGGGCAGGAGCAACAACGGGTGTGAGAGCGCTCTCTCCGGGTTGTAGCCCCACCCCTGCCCGACGTCAACAACTGAAGTCGAATCCACGGCAGTTCGTCGATGCGGGGGCAGCAAGAGGCCGACGGCTTGGGCAACGCCGCGCGCCGCCCCGGCGATCCGTTCGGAATCCGACCACGGGCCTCACCTCGACCCGACCTGTTCCTCCATCACTTGACGTGTCCGGTATGGACCTTCGTGATCGTCGTGGCCGTGGTCAGTCGGCTGCGAAAGCGGCGGTCTCCAGGACGTGGCGCGCTTCGAGGCGCACGACCACACGCTGCCGCGCCAGTTTGCGAGCGGCGCGCGGCTCGGCCTCGGCCGAGAGCAGGGGGATCCGCAGCAGCCGGCCCCGGAAGCTGAGCGTGAACAGGCCGTGGGGACCAGCAGTTGGTTCACGGCGAAAGCGGCGAGGTAGGTGGTCAGATCGGCCCGGGTGCGGTGAGCCGGCAGCAGGCGCAGGGGCGCGTCGGCCCTGCGCCGGAGCAGTTCGAGCGCTGCCGCCAGTTCCGTGTGCGCACGTCCTCCGGATCGGCGGCAGAAGGCCCACTCTCCGTACCGCGTGCGCGCAGATCACTCATGACCTGCTCGCTCGGCCCCAAGACAGCGTCCACCCGTTCGCGTTCCGGTGATCCGACGGCCGCGAGTCCGTCGACACGCGTCTGGGGAGTACGGACTGCAACGATGCTGTGCCCGCTCAGCCCTTTGGCCGGCCCGGCGGGCGCGGCGGTTGGCGATCCATGTGCCGAGTCCGGTTCGGAATGCCGGACTGCCCCGACGCAGGGGATGCGTCGAGGCAGTCCGGGCATCGTGGCCGGTTAGCCGAGAGAGGTGAGGAGGGTGTTGAGTGCCTTGACCTCGGTGGCCTTGTCGGGGTTCGAAGCGCGCAGTGACTTCAGGACGTGATCGATCTCGCTGTCGAGGAAGCGCCAGGACTGCTCGCTCTTGGGCTCAAGGGTGGGCTGGCCATCGTCCCAAGCGGTCTCGAGGTCGGTCACTCGAGTGGTCGCGGCTTGCTGGTTGCCCGAGTTGAGTTTCGCCAGGGTGTCAGCTGTGATCGTGCGGAACTTCGCGATCTCGGCCGGAGGGAACGGCGACGTCGCCTGCTGCGGGGTGAGGTGGGCGGTCACAGGTGCCGGGGTGTCGGACTCGCTGGCCGCGGCCGCGTGGGGCTGGTGGTGTGCCCAGATGAGAAGAGCCGCGGTCGCGACCGCCACGACGGCGTAGTAGCCGAGCATGATCCGCTCACGCGCCGGGTTCAGCGCTCGTGGGGCATCGGTGTGGTCGTTGGTCTCGATGACATCGCTGCGGCTGAGCGTGAGGTACACGACCGTGGCGAGGATCGCCGCCAGGAAGATCACGCTGGTCACCGCGGTGCCGAGGCCCAGGCCGCCGTCGCCGCTGGGCGAGCCGAGCCAGTCGCCGAGGTTGGCGCCGAGCGGGCGGGTGAGGATGTAGGCCAGCCAGAAGGAGAGCACCGCGTTGGCACCGAGGCGCCATGCGAGGACGATCGCGCCGATCAACCCGAGAGGCAGGAGCACGGAGACGCCCGGGGTCCAGCCGGTCAGTTCCAGGGTCCAGTCGCCGGTCGCGGTGCCGAGGGCAAAAGTGACCAGGACCGCGAGCCAGTAGAAGAGCTCACGGGGGCGGGTGGTGATGGTGTGGACCGACAGGGTCCGCTCGCGGGCGTACCAGATCCCGAAGACAACGGCGAGGATGCAGGCGAACACGCTACTGCTCAGCGCGAGGGGAACGCCCTGGCTGTCGGTGAGGATGTCGGTGTAAAGCGTGCCGGTCACGCTGACCACCACGACGGTGAGCCAGTACACGAACGGGACGTAGCGCTTGGTGGTGAGTTGCCAGCCCAGGACACCGGCCAGAACCGCGGTGAAGATCAATGAGGTGTTGATCAGGCCGACGCCGAGGTTCATGTTGATCCAGTCGGCGAAGCTTTCACCGACCGTGGTGCACAAGATCTTGATGATCCAGAACCAGATCGTGACCTCGGGAACCTTGTTCAGCATCTGCTTGACATGCGTCCGAGAGCTCTCGGGCGTCGTCACAGTTGTCATGTAACCCTCACATAGAACGGGCGGCAGCACAGAGGGGGCGCCCCTCACGTCTGCGGAACGGTAACTGTCTACAACTTTGTAGACAAGCGCAGCCTCGGATCCGCAGGACGGCGGGATGACTTCGCTTGCTCGTCAAGCCCGCCCGGGCCGCGCCACCGGGGGCGATATCCGCGGCACGGTTCGCATTCCCGGAATGACCTCTGTTTTTGTACTTTCCTTGGCCTGCGCAAGGACTTTCTGTACACCTGTTATGACCCGGAGGCGACATACCTTATAGGCGGGGTCTTGAGATTGCCCTGTGTGATACAGAACACGCCTTTGGTCGAAATTCTGGGAACTTCGTCCCAGAATTCAATCTGCGGAGCGCGTGAATTCGCGTCGCCCGATCCCCCGTGCGGCCTCCCCCTCCTGGCCACGCAAAGGCGCTCCTGTCGCTCCCTACCCAGTGCCGGAGAGGCGGTGTGGACCCGCCTCGGCTGGTTGCTCGCCGACTCACTGCCGGTCTCCTTGCCGGGTGCCCGCCTCTGGAACCACCTGAGCCTCAGAGGTTTCATTGGTCATACTGCTCGACTGTGCCAGCGGGAACCTGAACGCATCCTGACTGCCACCGCGTATCACTCGCCCCACTCGCGCAGCACGAGCTGCATGGCCCCAAGCCCACACGCACCTCCCCTCCGTAACGGTCGCCCCCCAAGGCTTCGGCGTAGTCGGATGGCGTCCGATTTGCGGCTGAGCGAGGTCGACCTCGGCAAGATCGAAACCCTTCGCATCGCGCCATGCCGCGGGAGGGGGCGGCGGCATCCCGCCATGGTGCGAAATCGCCGCCCGCCCTCCGACCCAACCCTTGCTTCACCTATCGAGATTCGATAGATTCCCATCGTTGATCGATGGGAGGATGGGTCGTGGGAAAGCTGACAGTGCGCGCGCTGCGCGCCGTGCTCGTGGTGGTGCTCACCGGCACGGTGCTCGTACAGGCATTGATGGTGTGGGCGTTGGTCAGCGGGAGTGACCCGGAGGACGGGTCGCTCCCGCTGACCCCGCTGCGCGTGATCACGATCCTGGGCATCGGGACGGCCCAGGTCGCCCTGGTCTGTGTATGGCGACTGGTGACGATGGTGCGACGCGGAACCGTGTTCTCCCACGCCGCCTTCCGGTACGTGGACGGCATCATCGGGGCGATCGTCGCGGCTGCTCTCGTGTGGTTCGCGGTCACGGCCGTCAATGCGCCCGGCCAGCGGGACGACCCGGGCGTCACCCTCATCATGGGTGGGATCGGCGTGGCCATCCTGGGAGTCGCGCTCATCGTGCTCGTGCTGCGGATGCTGCTCGCCCAGGCCGTCGCCCGCGACGTCGAAGCGGCGCAGATGCAGGCCGAGCTGGACGAGGTGATCTGATGCCGATCGCCGTCGACATCGACGTGATGCTGGCCAGGCGGAAGATGTCCGTGGGCGAGCTCGCAGACCGGGTGGGGATCACGCCCGCCAACCTGGCGGTACTCAAGAACGGCCGCGCCAAGGCGGTGCGCTTCGCGACGCTCGCCGCGCTCTGCGAGGTGCTCAAGTGCCAGCCGGGCGACCTGCTTCGCTGGGAGGCCGAGGACACCGCGGGCGAATGAACCGTGCCTGCGACGCGTCATCGCCGATCCCGCTCGCCTTTGACCGACTCCGCGAGCATCCCGGGGCCGTACGCGGGGAGATCCCGGGCCTGCTGGAGCGTCTGGCCGAGGTGCCCGGCCCTCGCGATCCGCGCGGCGTACGGCACGCTCTGGTCGTCCTGCTTGCGCTGGCCGCGTGCGCGGTTCCGGCCGGAGCGACCTCCCTGCCGGCGGTGGGTGAGTGGATCACCGACGCCCCGCCGTCCGTCCTGGAGCGTCTCGGCGTACGGCCCGATCCGCTGTCCCCGAAGCGGTGCCTGCCGGCGGAGGCGACGGTGCGTCGGTTGCTGGGCCGCATCGACGGCGCCGCGTTGGACCGGGCGGTGGGCCGCCGGCCGGCCGACCGGCGCGCTGGG
>LRTP01000455.1 GCA_001550305.1 Streptomyces diastatochromogenes | reverse complement strand
CGCTCGCGGACCGGCGGCCGGCCGGGCTTGCCCCACCGGCAGCGCTCGACCTGCTCGCGGCGCGCCTGATTCTCGGCCCGGATGACGTCGCTCTCGTCGGCGATCTTGGCGAACATGTCGTCGAGGTGACCGACGGCGAGGCGGTCTATGCGCAGATGCCCGATCTTCGGCTTCAGGTGGTACCGGATGTGCGACCCGTAGCCCCGGTTCGTCGTGGCCCTCGTCTTCTTGCCGCCCATCCAGCGGTCGAGCCAGTCGCCGACGGTCGTCTTCCCGTCGAGCGGCACCCCGACCCCGAGCTTCCGCGACACCTCGGCCGGGTCGGGCAGGGCCTCCCGGCTCGCGGACAGCTCGGCAAGGAGGTCCCCGACACGGCGCTGTGCATCCTCGTCGTCGCCCGCGAGGTCGAGGAGGGCCCGCACTTTGTCCATGTCGCTCTGCACGTCTTTGACGGCCGCGTAGCCGGTCCGCCGGAACGTGCGCCGGGTTCCGTCCTCCCCGGGCGGGATCTCCTGCTGCAGCTGGTAGGTGCCGTGGTTGCGCTTCGCGAGCTGCGGGCACTTCGACCCGAGCCTCTTACGGTTCTCGTCCCGGCAATTGCAGCGCCTCGTGATGCTGCCAGCGCGACGGGCTCCGCCCATGACTCTCCCCTATCCGCCGACCGGACCGTCGAGGTCCAGGCCGACGAGCGACGGCAGCACCAGGCCGCGCGCCGCGATCTCCTCACGCAGCTCCCGCAGCTGCTCTGTCAGCTCCCGCGCGACCTCGCGGGCAGCCTGCGCCTCGGGGCCGTCCGGCTCTCCGTGCCAGCGGCCCTCACCGATCGCGTTGTCCCAGATACGGCGGTAGTGGCCGCGGATGCGTTGCTCGAGTTCCTGGTGTTGGCGCAGCAGGGCGAGGGCGCTGTCATCGTCCCGGCCGACACCGTTGAACCAGCCGAGGGCATCCAGGGGCGGCGCCTGCTGCCCAGGCAGGTACTCGACCGCCTCGGTGTGCCCGACCGGGAAGGCGAGGGCGGCCGGGGCGACGTCGAGGGCGGCCGCCAGGATCAGCACCTCGGCGAGGGCGACGGAGCTGCGTCGGCCGTTCTCCAGGTTCGCGATGGTGGCCCGGTTCAGTGCGGGCAGACCGAGGGCCGCGCACCGGTCGGCGAGCTGCTGCGCGCTCAGGCCTCGATCGCCGCGGTGACGGCGCACCTCGGCCGCGACGGTTCTGCACACGCCGGACGCCCAGTCCTGTTGCTCCACAGTTACACAACGTAGGGGACGTGTTGTGCAGTGACAACCTATGCCGTAGCGTGCGCAACAGTGACACACAATCCGCGACTACCCGACGGGAGTTGTGCAGTGAATACACAAGAGACCGGCCCCATCGTGGCGCCCCTCACCCCGGCGACGCTCACGACGGCCGACGTGCTCGCACTGCCGGCGACCGTCGACGTCTGCACCGCGGGCCGCGCGTTCGGTCTCGGCCGCACTGTCTCCTACCGGCTCGCGAAGACCGGGCAGTTCCCGTGCAAGGTCGTGCGCGCCGGCGCCTCGTACCGCGTGGTGACGGCTGACCTGCGGCGCGTCCTGGAGCTGGAGGCCGTCGAGGAAGTTGCCGCCTGCTGACTCTGGACATCTGGAGGCCCGGCGAGGACGATCCTCGCCGGGCCTTCCTGCGTTGCGGCGCTCGGGGCACTCGGGGGGCGCGAGCGGGAGGTGTTGTCCGTTCCACCCCTCGGCAAGGAGCTCAGCTCCGTATAAGAGGCAGTGGGCCCGGCACTAAGGCTGCCGGGCCCACGCCCTTGGCTCCAACCGCCGCAAGCTTTGCGGAGCATGGACGGCGGAGCCGACCGCACGCCCACGGGGGCGACGGCGACTTGAAGTCTGGGGGTGCTGGCCGAAACGCTGCGCCTATTAACTCATCAGACACAAGCGGTTACTTGATGATCCCAGCATTGGCCCAGAACAGGTGAACGGGCGTGTGGTCAATGGGTGTCTACCCGGACACTGCTGACGGGTGCCCTGACCTGCGTTTACATCGTGTCTCCACAGGGTCGCCCCAAGCGGCTCACCCACACGAGGGAATTTGGTTCCGCGCCACCGCTAACGCCATGCCTAGCGCGCCAGGGTCACGCCAGGGCCGCGCCACCCCACCTCTCCCGGAAACGCTGACCCGCCCACCCCCCGAGGTGTGACGAGCATCGGGAGGCGGGCGGGTGTCTGGCTCCGGCCGCCCGTCGGGGGAGGCGGACGACCGGAGGTCTGTCACGGAACGGCGTGGAACTCCGCCCGCCGCTCCTCGACCAGGGCCGGGCAACTGCCGTCCTCGATGTGACGCAGGCCGTTGATGACCCCCGAGTCGCCGTCGTAGGGCACTCGCTTCGCCGCCTCGCCCTCGGCGATCGGACCGTTGCACGCACCGCACACGCGCCGTTGGAGCGCCTCGGATATCGCCTCACGGTCCCGCGGCGGGCCGAGCGGCCCCGGCTGCTCGCAGAGGGCCAGGAGCGCCCGCGCGGCGCCCGCGAGGTCTTGGACGTAACAGGCCTGCGCGATCTCCCCCGGGCCCGCGCCCTCCTCGATGACGTGACGGCCGCGGATCAGCACATGCACGGCGGTGCTCCGTGTGAAGCCGCGCATCCGGCAGGCCAGGGCCTCGACCTCCGGCAAGAGCAACTGCACATGCCCGACGAGGAGGTCCCGCAGGAGTTCACGCTCGGCACCGCCCTCCGGGCAGGCAGCCCACACGTTGAGACCGGCGTTGTACGACTCGCGGATCACCTCCGCGTCGACGGGCGCTCGATCACTTCTGCCCATCGGCCCTCCCCTCCAGGGCCGACAGCCGGAACTGACCGACGGTGACGAGCTGTGACAGGGCCTCCGCCGGGCACAGGTCACCCGGCCCGTCCATCGCTACGGACCAGTACGACCGCCCCTCGTCGGGCCCGGTGAGCTCCGCGCGCGGCACACCGAGCAGCGTGCCGGGACCGAGGAACTCGGCGTTCTGATGGCGGCGCTGCGCCCACTCATTACGCCGCCCGACGCTCGGCGGCACGAGCGCGTAATAGTGCGCCTGGTGCTGGTCGCGGAACACGGGCCCGCCGAGAGTCCTCGCGAGGTAGTAGTCGATCTCGTGCGGGTCCACAGTGCCGGCCGTGGCCTCGATCAGGCGCCGCTCGATCCGTACGGCTCCGAACAGGACGCCGCAGCGCAGGAGCGCGACGCCGCCCGTGTGCCACTCGCCGAGTGCCTTGTCGCGGTCCTCGGCGGACAGGATGAGCCAGGTGTTCACCGCGAGGTGGCGCTCCGGCCCGGGGACGAAGGTGACGCCCCCCGTCCGGCCGTCGAGCGCCGGGGCGGGGACGGGGACGAGGTCGGCCCGGGGGACACCTCCGTCGCCCGTCATGACACCGCCCCCGGGACGAAGCGGAGAATCTTGAAGCACTCGGCGAGAGCGGGGCGGAGCTCGTCGCCGTTGACGAGCTTGCGCGCCTCCACCGTCGCCTCGATCCATGGCGGGTTGTCCCACCGCACGCCCCGGCTCGGCGGAAGGGGGACCCATCCGTCCGGGCCTGAGCGCACTTCCACGGCGTCGTGTACGAGGGCGTAGCGGCCGGTGGCCGGCAGGACCAGGAGCGCGAACGTCTCGGGGGTCAGGACCAGGCACGGGACCGGGAGGGCGTCGCGGTCGAGCTGGACCATCGCGGCCATGCCGATCTGCCTCGGGACGAGGACGGCGTCGAACCGCTCCGTGAAGGCGATGAGACCGGCCCCGGGCGCGTTCTCCAGCGCGCCGACGAGGGACGCCTCCTCCAGTCGCCGCACGTCGGTCGACGGGTGCGCGCCCGGTACGGGGCAGTCAACGCGCCCGCACGTACAGCCTGCCTGTGGTCGGTAACGGTGGCCCATCGCGAGGGGCCACTCCAGCGCGAGGTATGCCCTCGCCGCGGCGGCCGGGTCGCGGGTGTTGACCGGCATCATCGCCGATACCCCCTGGTGATCACTCGGATACGAGTAGTGACCACCAGATTTGCCTGCGAGCAAGTCGGCGACCCTAAGTTTTTCTAGGGGGCGCTCACCGCTATCGAGTGCGCCCCCTCCTCGGGGCTACCGGACGAGTTCCATGTTCCGGATGAGACCGGACAGGGCGGACGCCTGCGACGGCACGCTGACCCGCGCGATATCCGACACCAGGGCCCGCGCCATCGGGTCGGCGTAGACGTAGTACGGCGCATCCGCGGCGGCCTCGCGCAGCTTCACCACGGCCGAGGAGCTGCGGCCCATCCGGTGCAGGGCCCGCGCCTTGTCGATGGCGAAGTGCGTACGCCGCTCCTTCGACGGCACCTCGTTGACGTCGGCGTTCGGCACGCGCTTGAGACCAGTGTCCGGCTGGTCGACCTCGACCCCGGCCTCCGCCGCGTGGACGGCGACCGTGCCCCGCCCGAAGACGGTTTGCGCCTCCAGGTCGTACCAGTCGGGGCCGAGCCGGTCGGCGTCCTCCAGAGCGGCATCAATGCGTGCCCACGCGTCCCCGGCCTGCCCGCCACGGGCGTGCCCGATCGCTGCCCGCAGGTGGAGCGCGCCGCGCAGCGAGAGAGTGCGCTCGTCCGGGTTGGCGGCCGTCGCGTACGGCTCCAGGTCATGGAGCGCGGCATCGGCAACCGCGATCGCCTCGCGCAGGGTGGCTTGGTGCAGCAGCGCCCCGCACCGGTCCCATGCGACGGCGGCCTTCGTGACCGGGTCGCCGAGCACAGTCGCCGCGCCGGCCGCGACCTCCGCCGAGGACCAGGCGAGATCCGGATAGCCGAGCTGGTTGAGGCACATCCGTGCCGTGCGCGCGGCGTCCGTGAGGAGGCGGAGCGCTTCCTCACGGTCGGGGCCGTCGAGGAGGAGGAGCGCCGTGTTCAGATCCTCGACGAGGGGCGGCAGGAGCGTTGCGACCTTCGGCAGGTTCGCCGCCTGACGGGCCGCGTTCGCCTTCGCCGACCGGTTCCGCAGCGTGGCCATGTCGACCGGCGCCCCGGACGGGGCCATGCCCGGATGCCCGGACAGGATGAGACCCGACCGGCGCAGGCCGGTACGGAGGGCGGGGATGTGGGCGTGCGCCAGGCTCCCGCCGCTGCGCTGGAGACGGTAGGGCTGACCGAGGAGCCACACCACATCGACGTCACACCGTTCGGCGACGGAGGTGATGACGGAGAAACGGTCAAGCGGCTGACGGCCGTTCTCGACGTTCGCAACCCATGCTTCCGTGCGCCCGAGGAAATCGGCCAGCTCAAGTTGGGTCAATCCAGCTGCATTACGGGCGATCCGGACGCGGGTACCGATGTGCTCGTCACTGCTGAGGGGCATACTGGTGCTCCGTTCTGACCTAGACACTCAGAACGCTACTCCGAACTGCGCCCCCGTCGCTGCCCCAGGCAACGCGGGGGCGCAGCTCTGAGCGCCCCCTGCCTCACTGTCAGTGCCTCCCCGTACGGTGACCGCATGCCCTCCCGCTCTCGGCCTCACGGCCCGGTCGACCGCGCCCGGAAGGTGGTCAACGATGCGATCCGCCGACTCATAGACGAGCCCCCAACTCCCGACCGGACAACGCGATATGAGGCCCTGCTCATGCAGTGGCGCGACCTCGCCGACCAGGACGTCAAGCACGCCACCTGACATGGCCGATGCCCGCACGGGAGCGAGTCGCCGGGCGGGCACCGGTGTCGAGTAGCAGCCAAGCTAAAGGACGTCAGGGACCGTAACCGGGGCGTGCTGCACTCGCGGGCGGAGGGGTCGCCCATAGACGAACGGGTACGGGAGGACGCTCGGCGGGCACTGCATCAGCCCGGGGAAGCTCAGCGGTGACGGCTCGGTGAGCTGGTCACGGATCGCCGCACACGCCCGGCATGACGGGATCTCAACTCCCCTGGTGCACACCCGGTGCCCGCCGCGCTCCTCGTGCTCCTCGATGGCGTGCCGGCACCACGGACACCCGTGCGCGGTGTTCTCGTCGCTCACGACTCTCCTCCGGCGTGGAGCGGCCCCGCCGTTGGGGGGGAGAACGGCGGGGCCTCACCGGAGCCCGAGGACGAGGAGGAGGGCCGCGGGCATAGGCCTAGTGTGCTCACACCGTCGTGATCCGAATGAGCGCTTCCCAGATGTTCGCGGATCGCGTCCTCGATCCGCTGCCGCTGATCCTCAGCGCGGGCGTCCGCACGGTCCGTGATCGCCCGGGTGACGTCCCCGGGGGTCCCGGCCTTGATCACGAACGGCCGGGCTGCGTCCTCCAGGTCGTTGAGGAGCAGATCCTCCAGGTGCGCCCACCCGCACCGGTGCGCGCAGGGGAAGGCGACGAAGCGCCACCACAAGCGGTGACCGGGCGGATAGACGTGCTCAGGCTCGGGGATGATGCTCGGCACCGGTGGCGGAGCGGCGGCCGCTGCCCGGCGGGCGGCCTGGAGCTCGTCCCACATCTGCCGCGCCGAGGGCTTCGGCAGCGCGGCGAGGAACTGGTCAATGTCGGTATCGGCAGTCACGGGTGTCCTCCGTCTCGTGCGCCGCACAGCATCCCACGGGGTGCAGCAGACCGCCCGCCTCCGGACACAAGAGGCGGGCGGCCTGGTCAGGATGCCGGACGGGGCTCCTCGTCCGGGGGCGGCTCGTCGGCCGGCGGCTCGGCCGGTTGCCCGCAGCAGGGCTCCGGGTCCGGGCAGAGCCGGGCGAGCCGTGAGTTGGCGAGGTCGACGGCGTCCCGCAGGCTGGCGCCGGAGTTCGGCCGCACCTCATGTCGTAGGTGGTCGAGGCCGTCCTCCAGCGCCGCGAGGCGCAGCATGACGCCCGGCCGTGCCGTGACGCCTGCCCTGCCGTCCTCCCCATACCAGTCGTCGAGGAACTGCCCGGCGCGGGAACCGAGCCGGGAGACCGTACGGAGGAACCGCCACACGACCGTGCCGACCGTCCCGAGGACAGAGACCGCTCCACCCCATACGAGGACCGCGTCGAGGACCGGGACACCAGTGGTCACGTCCACTCCTCACCCGCCCTGGCCGAAGTCGGACCGCGGCGTATGGTCGGCCTTCCACCCGGCCGCGAAGGTCACCAGGGCGGGGACCAGGGCCAGGACGAGGGCGCTGAGGCTGTCCGGCAGCGGCGACAGAATCCGGGCGTCGTCCTGGACCGCGCCGAGGACGCCGAGGACCCCGGACGACGCGAGGTAAGCGCCGGCCGTCGACCACTTCACCTTGCGCTCGACTGCATGCCTTCCTGCCACAGCTCAACCCTCCTTCCAGACGAGGGCCTTGAGGACCGCGCTGGCGACCTCGACATCCTCGCTCGACTGATTGAGCAGCCTCACCCGCATCGACCGGCCCGCGCCCAGCCGGTTCAGCAGGGGGACCGTGCGGTAGGTGCCGCCGGGCGTGCCGATCACCTCCGTGATCGGGTGGTCCTGCTTGAGGGTGTTGCCCTCGTATTCGGACTGCCGGACCTGGACGACGGCGCCGACGGGCAGGCCCTCCAGGCGCAGGGAGAGCGTGCCGTCGAAGCGGGCCGCGCCCTGGACGAACACGGCGCTGTTCGCTGCGTGGTCGCCCTCCTCGTCGGTCCATTCCTGCGTGAACTGCACGTCGTTCCACTCGCCCGGGGCCAGGTGGTAGCCGTGGACGAGACCGAGGTTCACGTACGCGGGGGTCATGGTGGATGCCTCCTGGACGGTGGGCGGGCTCCAGCTCGGCGCGTGGGCCAGGCGCTCGCGGACGTCGGCGCGCAGCTGCGTCATGGTGAAGGTGAACCGGCCGCGCTGGCCGTAGCCCTCGACGGGCCCGGCCGGGTCGGGCTTGCCCTCGACCGAGGTCTCCAGGTGCCCGGCGACGCTGCCCTCGGTCCAGCCGTGGTGACGGCAGATCGCCGCGTTCCACCGGACCCATGTGTCGTACTGGGCGCGGGTGTAGACGTCGACGCCGTTGCCGAGGTTCTCAACCTCCAGGCCGTAGAGGGCATCGTTCCCGTCGACGGTGCCGCTCGCCTTGCTGGGCTTGGGGATCGGCTTCTCGTCGAGGATCGCCTGATACGAGTTCAGGGCAGCAAGCCCGGCATGGTTGGCCCGGTGACAGGAGACCAGGGTCACCACCCCGGACTTCGGCAGCCAGCCGTGCGCGAGGGGCGCGGGGACGGCGGCGCCCTGCCCCTTGTAGGCGATCGCGTTGAGGCTGTTCGTCCCGGCCGTGTGGTGGTTCAACGACCCGTGCACAGGCCCGAAGATCCTGCCCGTGGCCGCGTCGCGGCCGCGGGTCGTCCACCCCTCCAGCTCGACGAACGTGATGCCTTCAGCCTTGAGCGCAGCCCGCCACTCCGCCGGGGTCATCGGATCGGCCATCACACACGCTCCGGCCAATGCCAGGTGCCGCCGAGCTGCGTCAGCTCGTCGCGACAGGCGTCGTCGTGAAAGTCACCCTTGGGGTTGAAGACGTGCAGAGCGACCCACTCGGAGCCCTCGACCCCGGGGACGACCTCGGGGTCCGGGTGCGGGTTGTTGTCGTCGTAGACGTCAGTGATCATCGCGGCCCGGCACCGTGGCGGGTGGACCTGCGTGCCGTCCTCGCGAACGGGTGTGCCGTGGCTGCGGTAATGGACGATGCGGCCGATGCTCGGCCGGGGAACGGTCTCGCCGCTGTGAGACATGGGCGCGTCTCCTGTGGGAGGAGGTCGGCCCGGCCCAGAACCAGCGGCGTCGTGCCTGGAGTGTAGCTTTACGCCCCCTCCGCCGGGCCGTCGAAGCGGGACAGGGCTCGGGCCGTCCCCTCGGGGATACCGGCCGCCCGCAGGTCGGCGTACTGCGTCCGCATCGACTCCACCTCGGCGGCCAACGTCTCGGCGATACGCGCCTCGTGGGCATCGAGCATCGCGCCACGCAGCCGCTCGTACTCCTCCTGCGTCACCAGCTTCGCGCCCTCGGGGATCACCGGGTCCGTGCCCGTCACGGTGATCTGAGAGAGGGTGCCGTCCGCGAACTGGACGTAGCTCGTGACCGGCTCGGGCGGCGCCGGTGGCTCCTCGCCGTCACCGCCAGGCCAGGGCCAGGGCCAACCGAGCAGACCAGGGGATCCGGTGGACATAGCAGCGCTCCTCACAGGCTGATGATCATGGTCCGAAGAACGAAGTTGATCCCGTAGTAGTAGGCG
Source organism: Streptomyces diastatochromogenes (assembly GCA_001550305.1). Classification (GTDB taxonomy): domain Bacteria; phylum Actinomycetota; class Actinomycetes; order Streptomycetales; family Streptomycetaceae; genus Streptomyces; species Streptomyces mirabilis_D. The sequence goes on along the minus strand of LRTP01000455.1, from coordinate 28,458 downwards.
CCGCCGGCACCACGGCCACCGGTCGCGCTCAGCGTCACCGGCACCGTCGCCCCAGGGGCGAGGAGGGACGGCTCCGCAAGGAACTTCGTGGCCTGCGCGTGCGTGCCGACGATCGTCGAGGTACCGGTGTTCTTCATGTAGAACATCTCGTCGGCGCCGTGCCCCGTACCCGCTGCGGCCCCGGCCGGGAGCACTACATAGACGTCGACCTCCCGCTCCGTCAGCACCATCGCCGGACGGCAGGGGTCCGGGTTGGTCACATTGACCGTGAACGTGTCGAGCACCGTGTTCTGTGCGGCCGGGACCGGTAGATCGTTGTAGCTCCGGTTGTCGAAGTACGAGATGAACGACACCTTGCCGCGCGGCTCGGACCGCAACCGGCCTTGGCTGTCGCAGTAGACCCCACCCGCGTACGTGTCGACGGCGCACGCGTACGGCCACGCCTGGGTGTTGCCCTTGACCGGGGAGGACGCCGAGCCGTTGCCGGTCAGGCCGCAGCCGGTGAGCACCTGGCCCCCTGCTGTCGGCACCATGAGACCGCCGTCCGGGCCGACGACGAGGTTGTTACCGGCCTGGCTGGAGAGGTGGCCGGAGATCTGACCGGTCGCCTGGTTGAAGGTGATCCCGGGTCCGGCCGACAAGCACGCGCGGACCTCCCCGCACGGGACCACCGCCGAGATCACATAGGGGTTCGCCGGGGAGCCGCTGCCGCTCACCGACACGTTCGTACCGGGCTCCACCTTGCAGTCGCACTGACCGCCCGCGCAGCCGCATCGCGCCACAGAGTCACCGTCCTCGCGGACTCGCAACGACCCGGCCCACAACCAGCGGCGCGCACCGTCGAGTCTATAGACCCCTCTCCCGTCCGCCCGGCGGACGAGGGCGGACGAGGGCGGACGACCGTGCCGTCCGAGGGCGGACAACCGGGCGGACGGGCAACGGACGCCGAGGGCGGACGACACCCCTGGCCTGCGAGGACGCACCGTCCGCCCGGGGCGGACGACAGGACGGACGCTGCGTCCGCCCTGGGTCAGCCGAATAGGTAGATGACGACGATCCCGCCCGCGCCGACGTTCCCGTTGACGCTGTCGCCGTCCCGGGCGAAGCCACCGGCCGCGCCCGCGCCGTACCCGCGGCTGGCCCCGCCCGATCCGGTGGAGGAGCGCTGCCAGCCGCGGTGGCCGAAGTGGGAGTCGCCGCCCTCGCCGCTCTGCCCCTCGTTGCCGTTGATCCGGATCGCACCACCACCCGGGCCGCCGCCCTGCGCCCAGTCGCCCACCCCGGCGAGGGGCCCCGAGGTGCCGGTCAGGCACATCGGCGTGTTCCCGGAAGGCATGATGGCGCCGCCGCCGTTGCCCCCCAGCGCGGTGCACAGGCCACCGAAGGAGCTGTTGCCGCCGTCGCCGCCGTCCACTGTGGGCGTGCCCGCGGCGCCGCCCGCACCGACAACGATCGCCTCCGTGGCGCCGAGCGCCGAGACGGCGAGGAACCGCTCCGCGTATCCGCCGCCCGACCCGCCCGGCTGCGCCACCACCTGACCCGCGTTCGCGCGGGCGCCGGCCGCGCCTCCCCCGGCCGCCTGGACCATGACGAGGACGTTGGCGAGCCATGGATAGTCGCCCTTTTTGAACGTGAAACTCCCGGCGTCCTTGAAGTAGAGCACCTGACGGAGCCCCATGGACCCCGGGACCATGGTCAGTCGGCCGTCCGAGCCGACGTCGAAGTAGTTATCGTCCACGCACACTGCGGCCACGGCAGCACTCCAGGGAGAGGAGGATCGGCCCGGCCCACAACCAGCAGCGCGAGCAGCAGGTTAACCGTCCTCGCGGCCGTCGAGGCGGGTCACGTCCTCCGGCCACAGCACGACACCGCCGGTGAAGCGCTCCAGCACCGCGCCGAGGCTGATGCCGTACACCGGGAGGGGCCCGGCCCCGTCCTGGTCGTCGCCGTCGACGAAAGCCCGCCCGGAGGGGAACTGAGCGCCGTGCAGCACTCTGCCCCCGGGCAGGTGGAGTTGGAACGGTCGGCTGAGGTCGCTCATGACCGCGAGGCTACGGGCGCCACCATCACATGGACGCGCACCCCCGGCCCGGCCGCCTCGGCCACCCCCGTGCCTCGGCGGGCCCGGGTCCGCCAGACGCGGACGGTCGCGTACCAGCCGGTGACCTCCTCCAGCACCGCCCACACGGTGCGCTCGTCGTCCCCCGGGTCGGGGTCGACAGCGACCGCCGTGACGGCCGGTACCAGGCCGTACGGGACCGGGAAGTCGAACCGGGCACGCCCGTCCTCCCCGGATGTCAGGACGGCCGCCAGGGGCGCGCCAGGGGCCGCCACGGGTGCACCGGCCGGGGCCGCCTGCTCCTCGTCCAACGCTGGGGCGCTCGGGCTCCGCTTGCGGCCGCCGATCCTCGCACGCTGGTCGAGGTGGACCAGGACCCCCGCCAGGGGATTCCCCGGCACCCGCCGGGCAGGGCTTCCACGCATCGCCATCAGGTCACCGCCTCCGCGCCGCTCGCCGCTACCTGGACTTGCACGCTCTCACTGCCCGGTGAGTTCTCGTCGCCGCCGGTCTCGCTGACCTTGACCCCGGTGATCTTCAGCCGCTGGGACACGGTCCGGCAGGTTCCGGCCGAGGTGACGTCGAGGCACCAGCCGGGGACCAATGTGGGGACGTCGACTGCGGCGAGGGGACTGATGGTGACCTGCTGGGTGTCGACGAACACGGGGACCACACTGCTCACCCGCTGCCGCGCCTTCGCGGCCTGCGTCGCCGAGTCGTTGTCGGTGATCTCGGTCATCTCGACGTACCGCTCGTGCAAGCCGTAGTAGGGATCGACGCCCCCGTACGAGCCGATGGCTCCGCTGTCGTCGGACCCGGCAACGACCCACCGGGTGACGAGCGATGCGCCGTCCTCGGCGACCTGGAGGCCGTCGGGGAGGTCTGCGTCGGAGAGGCGGCCGACGCTGGCCATGTGGGTTTCCGGCAGGAGCAGGATCTTCGAGCCGATGGCGGTGAAGTCGATACCAGCCTCGGCCAGCTGGCGGAGGTGGTCCCCGGTCTGCCCGATGCCGATCGAGTATGTCCGCGACCCGGTGACCCCGGCTCTGTCGATGATCTGGACCGTGTGCCCGGGGTCGTCGGGGGCGTAGCCGTCCTCGATCAGCCATGACGCGATCTCGGAGAGGTCGACGGCCGTGAACGTCTTGGACTCGTGCGGAACCCGGTTGTCGAGCCAGGCGAGGACGTCCTGAGCCTGCAACTCCACCTGGCCCAGGGACCACGAGATCCCGGTGATCGGACCGTCCCACACGTACTGGCCATCACGAAAGATCACCAGCCTGTTCCGGTACGTCCCGATGCGGCCGAGCCTGTTGCAGCAGTCCCCATCCGGCTGGATCAACGCCCGCGCCGCCGAGACCCCGTCGAGGACGCGGCTCCACTCGATTTCCGTGAGCACCTCGGCGACCGCGACAGTCGCCCCGGCCCGGTCGAGCACCGCGGCGGTATGGGAACCACACCCCGCTACCGCCATTACAGCCCCCTGCCTGAGACGTTGACCGTGACCACGGCGTCAAGCGCCGGCGGGCTCTGGAGATCGGTGGATAGGCACACGCAGTACGAGGCGCATTCGAGGAGGTTGTACGTCGATGGCATCCCGTCCCTCCCGTAGACGTCCGGGGACGACTCGCACACCCCGCCGCATTCCACCGTGGCGCGCCCGGTCTGCCCGTCGATCGTGACCGCGCCCCCCGCAGGTACGAAGGAAACATGCCAAAACGAGTGAGGGTTGCACCGGTTGAGGTCAGCGGTCTCCTCACACGTCAGGGTGGGGTCGCTCTGCTCATAGATCTCGATCGTCAGGTTCCGCAGCTCCGAGGAGCCCGAGCGGACCGTGACGACCGGGACGTCCGACGACCAGTTCGGCCGGCCGGTGAGGTCCATCTCGTAGCAGGCACGTTCCGAGGCGAGGGGGAGGCAGTAACAGGTGTTGAGCGGCTGACCGGGGAGCGGGGGCAGCTCGGTCGCACACCGGGTGTCCGCGCACGCGGCCGTGGGATCAGGGCAGTCGGCGAACCGGCAGCCGCCCGGACACCCCGCGTCCCCGGCCGGGTGGACGCACCACTCGACACACGAGTTGTCGACGTCCAGGGGCGGGGTGACCTCAATCATCGGAACCGGGTCCGTCCACAGCCACGGCACAGCCGCCGAGAGGACGAACTCGACGGTGAGGATGTCCGCACCGGTCTGGCACTGACCGGTGCCGCAGCCGTCTCCGGCGCGTGCCGTCACCTTCGGCCCGTCGACGAGGGCGACCCGGCGCAGCGTCCGCCGGTGCTTCGCCTGGAACTCGGCCGGGGTCATGTCCTGGCCGGGACAGCAGTTGTAGACCTGGAGACAGTCGCCGTCGCAGTCGCCCGACGTGCAGCCCTGGAGCACCTGCCCCAACCAGTGGAGCCCGTAGTCCACCCCGCAACACGTCGCCCCGAGGACGAGGGCAGTGACCGTGATCGGGCGGGGCAGCGCCCGGGACGGGCCGATCGCACCACCACCGGAGATCCCGCCCGTCACGGTCCGCTGAACGGGGAAGTCGTCCAGGCCCGCCAGGTCCAGGATCATGATCCCGGCGAACTCGGCGCTCTGCGGGACGTCGGCGTCGTACCAGGGCGCCGGAGAGTCCGGGTCGTCCGGCGTGGTGTAAGGCAGCTCCTCCAGCGTCGCCGCCGTGAACGTCGGACACCCGCACGCCCCCTGACTGGTCAGCGGCGAGCCGACCGATCGGAGGTACGCCTCCAGGCGGGCCGCGTTGGCGACCTCGACGCCACCGAAGTTGAGATAGAAGTCGCCAGCCATCAGCCCATCACCCCTGCCGCATGCACAAGCCGGGCGAGGACACGATGCGCGGTGACGTCCGCGTTGCCCACCTCCCGGATATCCCAGTGGTTCACGATCGTCGTCCCGGCCCCGCCCGCACCCCGGCCGCCGCCCGGCCGTCCCTCGGCCCCGCCCATGCGTGCGCGCTGCGTCCGGGTCAGGGGGACGACGTCACCGCCGTTGCCGATACCGGACAGCTGCGCGGCGACCCCGTCCGCGAGGGAGCGGGCCGCAAACCGGCTCGCGTCCTGGAGCGCCGCCAGGCGCCGCAACAGGCCGATGTGCAGACCGGCGCCGGTCATGTCGCCGATCCGCATCATGACCCGCGAAGGAGACCGGATCTTGAGCGCCGTACGGATGGCGGCCTGCATCCCCTTCGCAATGTCCAACATCAACTTCTCGATGGACTTGCGCTGTCCCTTCAGCCCCTCCAAGAAGCCAGCCCCGGCGTTCTTCCCCGCGTCGAACAGGACGTCGGCGCTCGTCCGGCCCAGGGTCGTGCTGGCCTTCGTCAGCTGCGACTGGAGGGAGTTGAGCCGCTTGAGCGAGTCCTTCGTCGACGAGGCGAGCGCCGTCGCGATCGCCGAGCCCTGGTCGGGGCCGAGCCCGATGATCTGCTGTAGGAGGCTCTTGGACAGCCCCCTCTTGGCGAGGTTGTTGAGCTGTGCCTGGAACGTCTTGACCCGGGCGACGGCCGCCTCCAGACCGGCCGTCAGGGACTTCGCCGTGACCTGGTCGGTGCCCTGCGTGAGGTTCTGGAGAGAGAACGCGTCGAGCGCCTGCTTCGTGGTGTCGGCCGCGAACTTCTGCGCGTCCGCGATCCGCTGGCTGAGCGCGTCCCGCTGCGCCGCGAGGCTCTGGAGCCTCTTGTTCCCCGCGTCGACCAGGGCGACGAGCCGGTCATCGAGCCGCGTCTTCTTACCGGAGAACGCGGCGATGATGTCCTTCGCGAGCTTCTCCGTCGTCGCCTTGATCTTGGCCGAGGTGCCGGTCAGACCGGCGATGAAGCCGCGCCCGGTGTCGGTGCCGATCTTGGCGAAAACCTTCGAGGGCGACGCGATCCCGAGCGTGTCCTTCGCCGCGGTGACCGCCGTCCCCGCCATGTCCTGTGCCGCCAGGACGAGAGAGCGGCTGTTGCCCTTGATCCCGGCGACCATGCCGGCCACGACGTCGGCACCGATCCCGTCGAGGAGCGCGGCGATCCCCGACAGGGCTTTACGCAGGTCCGATACGCCGCTGCTCACCGCCGCGGCGCTGCCCCCGTTCGCGGCCGCCAGGGTGCGCGCCTGCTGGACGCCGAGGATGCCGAGGAGCCCCGACCGGGCGGCGAGGTCCATGGCCCGTTTCGGCTTGGTCAGGGGGATGACGACCTCGGGGCCGGCCTCGCCGATCAGGGCGTGAGTCGGGCCGTAGACGATGCCGCCCTTCGCGAAGGGCAGGTACTTGCGGACGACCGAGGGGAGCCCGGACTTCACCTTGGAGACGATCTGCGCGCCGATGTTCCCCATCGCGCCGACGATCTTGGAGCCCAGGGAGGAGAACAGGCTCACAATCCCGGAGATCAGACTCGACGCGGCCGACCGCGCCTTGCTGGCCGCGTTGGAAAAGGCCGACGAGATCTTGCCGGGCAGGGCGGCGAGGGCGCTGCCGATCTTGCCGGGCAGGCCGCGGAAGAAGCCGACGACGGCGGAGATCCCGCTCGTCGTGGCGCTCTTGGCGCTGTTGAACGCCGAGGTGAAGGAGCGCAGCAGGAACGAACCGAGGGTCGCCAGGACGGACAGGACCCGTCCGGGCAGGGCGCTGAAGAACGCGACCGTGGACGAGATCCAGCCGGACACGGTCGACGTCACCGCGTTGAACCCGGCGACGAAGGCGGTGATCAAAAACGTGCCCAGTGAGACGAGCGCGTTGTAGATCCGGCCGGGCAGTTCGGTGAAGACGAACACGATCCCGGCGATCACCGTGAGCAGGCCGATGATCGCGAACGCGACGGCCGAGGTGAACGCCTGGACCAGGAGCCCCGGCAGCGCGGCCAGTCCGGCGACGATCCGGCCGGGGAGCTGGACGAAAAAATCGACCAGGGCGGTGATCCCTGTCTGTACGGCCGACTTCGCGAACTCGAACGCGCCGACGAAGAAGTTGCCGATGGCGGAGCCCAGGGACGAGACCCCGGACGCGATCCGTCCCGGCAGGCCGGTGAAGAACGAGACCACAGCGTCGATCCCGGTCGACACGGCCGACTTCGCACTCTCGAACGCAGATACGAAGAAGTCGGCGATCCCGGACGCGGCCGACTTCACGAAGTCGACGGCGGCGAGGAAGCCGTCCCGCAGGGCCCGGCCGACGGCATCGACGACCGTGCGGACGATCGCGAACCGCTTGTAGAGCAGGTAGATCGCCGCGACGAGGGCGATCACGGCGACGATGATCACGCCGATCGGCGAGGCGACGAAAGCCGCGTTCAGCGCGACCCATGCGCCCTGGACCAGGCGGAAGATGGCGATCGCGCCCTTGATCGCCTTGACCAGGACGGCCGTTGCCGCGGCGGCGACGAGGAGCGGCGCGGCGAACTGGACAACAGGCCCGATGATCTGCGCGAGGAGCGCCGCCACGGGCGTCAGGGGGATCAGGAGGTCGCTCGCCGAGCGGACGAGGGAGGCGAAGGCAGCCGCGAGCGGAGGGAGCGCCGGCAGCAGGGAGACGATGACGCTCTGGACGTTGGCGAAGGCGACCGCGAGGTCCGGCAACGCGGCCTGTACGGCGCCCCCGAGCCCGTTGATCACCTGGACCAGGAGCGGCCCGATCTGGAGCAGCGGGGCCAGCTGCGGGGCAATGTTCCCGACCTGGCTGATCAGGGCACCGATGATCGGCCCGACCTGCTGAGCCACCTGCCCCAGGAAGGTGAAGATGTTCCCGAGCGCAGCCTGGCCGGCCGTCGAGTTGACGAAGTCGGCGACGGCCTGAGTGATCGTCTGGAGCCGGGAGAGGAACCCGCCGCCGGAGGCTCCGGCCGCGGCCCATGCCCCACTGAAAATCTGGCCGATGTTCCCCGCGAGGTCGCCGAGCTGGGCGAGGGTGTTGAGCGCGCCGTCGACCCACCCGACGGCCTGCCCGCCCTGCGCGATCTGTTGGAGCCACTCGCCGAACCGCTGGCCGAGGTTGCTGATGCCGCTGGACAGCTCGGGACCGAACCGGTCGCTGACGACCGCGGCGACCTGGAGGAGCCCGGCCGTCAGCTTGTTCGTGGTCTGCGAGAGACCCGTGACGGCCTGCGAGGCACCGCCCAGGATCGACCGGACGTTTGCGACCCCTTGCGCGCCCTTGAGGTATCCGAGGACACCCCTCGCCGCCGCACCCCACCCGGCCGCGATCTGGGACAGCCCCGTCTTGAGGGGCCCTTGCAGCGCCTTCGCGGTGGAGGTGATCTGCCCCTCGAACTGTGCGAAGAACGCGTCTTGCACGCTTTTGCGCAAGGCCTCGAACGCGGGCTTCATCGCCCGCACCTCGCGCGCGGCGGCCTGCGCCTTCGGCGACAGGTTTTCGAGGGACTTCTCGAACTCCTTCGCGTCCCCGGTCAGCGCCGACTTGAAGGCGTCGCTCACCCCGGCGAGAGCGAGCTTCAGCCCGCCTAGAGCGGCCTGGAAGCCGATCACGGCGGCCGGGACCGCGGCGAGGAGCCCGGCCGCTGGGGCCAGCGCCGCAACGAACTTCGCGACACCGGACGCGGCGCCGATGGCCCCGATGCCGATTGCCCCGAACTTCAGGGCGGACAGCAGGCCCTTACCGACCCGGCCGGCGATCCCGGCGAGCCCGGACAGGGCCCGGGTCAGCCGGTCATTGTCAACGTCCGGGTCGACCGGGACCGGTACCGGCGGGGGCCGGTGGGCGCGGATCCGCGCATCGAAGCCGTCCAGGTCCGGGACGACCGGGATGCTGATCTCAAGCCCGCGCAGGCCCCGCAGGAGGAGGGCGTCGAAACGCCGCAGGTCCGGGATGATCGGGACGTTGATCCCGTCGAGATCGTTGAGCCCCCGGACGAGGACACGGTCGAAACGCCGCAGGTCCGGGATGACTGGGATCTCGATCCCGTTGAGGTGCGACAGGCCCCGGACAAGGGCGCGGTCGAAGCCGCGGAGGTCCGGCTCGACGGGGACCGTGATCGCGCCGGCCGCGTTGAGACCCCGCCGGATGTTCCGCCGGATCGTCGTCCCGACGGTGCGGGTCGCCCGGTCCAGCGCGCGGGCGATGCGGAGGCCGAGATCTCGAGCGTCAGAGACGGCCTGCGCGTCGTCCAGGTCGACGGTAATCCGGGCGGATCCGAAGTCTTCTTCCTCGCCGGCCATCGGGCAACCCCACGTAAGTGGATGCGGTTACCCGGCCCAGAACCAGCGGTGTGCCCGGCCCAAAACCAGTCGGCAGCAGGCGGGCACACGGCCCGGCTGATCTCAGCCTAGCCGCTGCGCCCGCCCGTGAGCTGTGCGTCTTGCGTCGCCATCTGCGACATGAGCGCCTGCACCTGGTCCATGCTCATCCCGCCCCCGACCGGCCCGGGCCGCTCTCCTGCGGCGGCGGCCTCGCGGCGCCGCTGGATCTCAGCTCGCGGTGGGGCGTACAGCTTGGTCCTGGTGGCCTGCCGCTCCTTCTCGTCCTCGGCGGCTGCGTCGATCGCCGCCTCGGCGGCGGCGAGCATCCGTCTCAGCGGCCACTCGCGGGGGTCGACACCCTTGAGGGCGAGACTCCCATCCCACGCCTCCCAGCCTTCTGCGATGGCTTCGCAGAGCCGGAAGACGACGTAGGAGGGCGCTCGTCTGCACCGGCCCCGTACAGCTCGACGACGAACTCCATGACGGTGATCATGTGCCGGTCGGGGAGAGGGAAGGCGTCCACGACGCGCGTGCCCTCGTGCTCCTCGGCGTACGCCTTCGCCTCGTCCTGGTCGTGGAAGGACTCCAGGACCGTCCCGGCCCTGTCGACGACGTTGAGCCGGGTGAACAGGTCGGCGGTCTCGGGGAGCATGAGCCGCGCCAGGAAGGCGCGCATCGCACGAGCGGCGCCCCGGATCATCGCCGGGTCGAGGGTCGAGAGGTCGTCGAGGTCGATGCCGCTCGCGGCCTTCTGAGCTTCCTTCAGTTCACCGAACGCCTCAACGAACTCATCTCCCATGACCTCGGGCAGGAATAGCAGCTCGGTGTCGCCGATCTCGACGACGTGGGGCTCTGTGTTGAGGGTGATCTTCTTACGTGCCACGGGTCGTGTCCTTGTCTCCCGCGCTGTCGCCCGGCCCAAAACCAGCGGCGTACGAGCAGGGTAGAGCACGAGGACGAAGCGCTGATGTTGCTCAAATCCGGATAGGACAGGCGTAGCGGACGGAAGACTCCCGGCATGACGATCCTCCCTCGCCGCCGCAAGGCGCAGCAGCCCCGCCCCTCCTCGCCGTCGACGGCCCCGGCCGCGCCGGTCTCCTCATACGACTCGACCGCGTCCTACAGCCCCGCTCTGTACGACTCCGGCCCGTCGTCCTCGTCGTCGCACTGCTCCTCGACCCACGACTCCGGCTCGTCATACGACTCGGGCTCGTCGTCGAGTTGCGACTCCGGCGGGTACTGACCCGCGCGACGAGGGCCCCGGGGAGACGTCCCGCGGGGCCCTCGTCGTGTCTGCTACTCGGTGCAGTCGCCGTCCTCGACGAGGACGAACGTCTCCCCACCCCGGCGGGTGTGGACGGTCGAGGTAGCCGGGTGGTGGTCGATGTCCCCGTACGCGTAGGCGTAGACCTCGACGTCCCCGACCTCGGCGCGTTGCGCCTCCAGCCGGGCGACGAGCTGACTGATCCTCATACGCCGGGAGGCTACCGGCCGAGCCGCAACGCTCGGGCGAGGAAGTTATTCGGCCTGGTCCCCGGGTGCCGTACCTTCCTTGCGAACACGACCTCCCCACCGACCTCGAAGCGCAGCGCCTTCGCCCGCCTCGGCCGGATGATGTGCGGCCGGGTGCCTTCGAGGACGAGCCTTACCTTCGGGTGGTCACAGGTGATGACGCCCTGGAGGCCGCCCGGCCCCTCATCAATACGGGTGTCGATGTACTGGCCCATGGAGCCCGGCGCTTCGGTGCGGGCGATGTCTGCGATCCGGTCGACGCGCGCCGCCAGCTTGCGCCGTGCCGGGCCGCTACGGGACCGCAGGAGGCGCCGGATGGCTCCCTGGTCGACTCGGATCTCTACGGTCACGACACCCCCTCATCAGCGCACTGCCCGCAGCCGGGCAGGGCCACCGTGACCCGCTGCTCGATGCCGACGCAAAGCCCTTCGGGTCCGATGATGCGCTGTGCGCCGATCACGAACTTCGGGCCGCGCCGGCCACCGCCCGTCTTGGGGAGGCAGCACAGCAGGGCGTTATAGACCGTGGTGGCGTCGACGTGCAGGATCCGCGAGGCCGCCGACAGCTCCTCGCACGACGGCGGGCACCCGCCATCGGTCGGGCCCGGGGCGCACCGCAGGAGCGTGATGACCAACTCGACCGCGGTCGTCGCCGGCGGCGGACAGCCGCGCGTACCGCGGACCTCCCGGTCGACGGTCGGAAAGCTCGTCGAGGGGTAGATCTGTGCCAGGTTCACGGTGAGTTGTCCGGGTGCGCCCTCGCCGTCACAGGGCGCCTCGCAGGTATCCCAGGCAGTCGCGCCCGGCACCACACAGGCGCGTGCGGGGCATCCGGGCTGGTCCTCGACGACGGCGGCGACGGCCTCCAGCTGTGCGCACACGCAGCCGAGGACGGTCTCCGCCAGGTCGTGAAGCGCGAACGCGGTCAGGGCCATGTCGTCACCCGCGGCCTCCGGAAGTCCGGGCTGTATACCCGCGAGGGGCTGTCGAGGTGGTACGGGTTCACGGTCATCAGCCAGGCGTCGACGGTCGGCAGACCGGTCCGTCCTTCGCTGTAGATCACGCCCGGGTCTGCCTCGATCTCCACACCCTGGCGCCGGGTACGGGTGATGTTCTTGGACGCGTTACAGCCGCAGCCTGACCCGCACCCCTTGAGCAGGTGACAGGTCAGCTCCGACACCGCGGCGATCGCCGACTCGTCGAGGGGCAGCCCCCACCGGTAGGTGACCGCGAGGGTGTTGGGCGACCCGGGCGCAGCAGCCATGTCCTGACACTGCGGCCAGCACTCGCCGCCGAGCCGGACGAGCATGCCGGGCGCGTCGACCCGATACTCAAGTCCCCCGGCGAGCAGCTGCCCGCCGAGGTTGACCTCCACTACGTCATGGACCGGGCCGTCGAGGCGGACCTCACACAGCTCACCGCACGAGCAGGACGAGGCGCAGCCACAGACCGAGGCGTTGCGCCACTGCCCGTCAGAGCCGATGTACGGGATCCACGGGCCGGCCGTCGCCCCCCACCGGACCATGAGCGGGTAGCCGTCCAGGCACGCGCGTCGGCATGGCCGGACGGTGATCGGGCAGGACGGCCCCCAGCGCATTCCGGAGAGCCGCCACAGGAGTGTGGTGGCCACCTTCCGCCAGAACGTGACGTCGTCCTCGTCGTAGCGGGTGACGTCGCAGCACGGGCGGAACGGCCACGGCTCACACGGGGCGGTCTTCAGCGTCATCGGCCGCCTCCTCTCTCGTACGGGCTCGGCTCCGGGAAGGTGCGCCGGATGTGCGCGCCGACCATGCCGTTGTCGAATGCGTCGGGGAGGGTCGACAGGAACGGCCCGGCCGGGAAGTGCGGGCCGCGCCACATGACCTTGACGTCCTCGGCCTGGTCCCCGCCGAGCCCGGCGAGGTTCCCGTATGCCGTGCGCTTGTGAAGCACGTCGAGGCGCCGGCCGACGTCGAGGGCCTGGCGCATGGGCTCCTTGTGGACGACGAGGGGGACGTGAAGCTCGTACGACACCGGGTCGTCGTAGCCGAGGGAGACGAGGAGGTCCCGGGTCTCGCACAGGCCGCTCAGATAGGAGCCGTTGCCCCGGTTCGCGTAGTACGCCTCGACCTCGCGGACCGGGCCACGGTGCAGGGTCGGCACGCCGTCCGGCAGGGGCTCCATGACGAAGAAGTCGTCATTCAGCAGGACGAACGGGTCGCTGATGCCTCGGTTCCGGCACACCGCGGCGACGGCCCGGGTGGTGTTGACGTACTTCGTGCCGGTCTGAGGCGTCGACAGGTGCCGGGCACCCTCCACCCATGGTGGACGGTGCCCGACGATCCACACGTACCGGTGCGGCAGGTGGGCGGACCAGCTCCTCAGCGCGTAGCGGAGGTACTGGTTCACCGCGCCGATCCGCACCGGTACGACGAGGTCCATGAGGGACACGGCGTCAGGAGGCCAGGCAGAGGCCGCCGGTGACGGGCGTGTACTCGCAGACCGGGGCCGGCGGAGCAATCGTCGTGACCATCGTCCGGCGGTGGCAGGACGCGCCGAGCGGCGTGAGGAGCCCGCCCGGGGTGCCGGCCGCGTCGTGCGCCATGACGTCGTACGGGCCGGTACCCCAGCCACCTCCGGAGCGGGTGGCGCCGGTGAGCTGGAGCGTGACGGCCTCGGAGCCGACTTCCAGGTCCCCGAGGATGCCGTTGCTGACCCACGGGAGGAGGAAGTAGATCCAGGCGCCGTCACCGGTGCCATTGGTGGCGCAGGCGTCGGAGCCCAGCACCTCGGCCCACAGCTCCAGGGCGAAGCCGCTGTTGCACTGGAGCGAGCAGTCGTCGTAACCGATCGGCTTGCCCGCGTAGTCGTAGACCACCGGGTTGCCCGTGGTGATCTCCAGGAACTCGGGCGACACCGAGAAGAAATTGACCTCGACGTCGTAGCCGTTGAACGTCGGGCAGCCGCGCTTGAAACCGCACTGCTTCCCGTTCGCGGCCTTGTACGTGATGTCGTCGCCGTCGTCGGTGTTCGGGTTCATGGCGACGCTGGCGAGGCAGTCAAAAACAAAGCCGTTGTCCTGGCCACAGACCGGTCGGCCGCAGGCGTCAACCCGCGTGACACGGACGGTGTCGAGATTGGCGATCAGGGGGCAAGTCACTGGGGCCCTCCAACACGAGACGTGTGGTGGCTCGGCCCACAACCAGCAGCGTCAAACGTGGTGGGGAGCCCGGCCCAGAACCAGCGGCATACCTACTAGCAGGAGTCTAGCCGCGGCCGGGATCATGCACCCGGCCGCGACGTACAAGCCCTATGCGGGCTGCTCCTCGGCATCCTCCTCGCCCGGGGCGCCGTCGTTGGCGATGAAGGCGGCGGCCCGCGCGTCGGCCTCGGCGCGGCCGGCCTCCAGCGCCGCCGCGTACTCCTCGGCCGTCACCTCGCGGTACCCGTCGGGGATCGCGGCATCGCCGAGGGGCCCGCTGCCGCCCATGATGGCCGAGGTGCCATCGGGGCTCACGAAATAGCGCTTCACGGCGTGATCTCCGATCAGTTGTGCATCGTGGTCGTGTGGTACGCGGCGTCTGTGATCCACGAGTTGATGGTGAGTGAGCCCGCCACGACGCGAACGGCCGGCCAGCCGACGAGGCTGTGAGGGGCGAGGGGATCCATGTTGAACCCGTACTCGTGCCAGGTGCCGTTGTCCCTCTCGCGGCGCGCCGTACCCGGGGCGGTCAGCAGGCCCCATAGCGGGCGGATCGTGCCCGCGCCGCCGCCCCACGAGTAGATGTAGCCCAGCTCGAACACGGCCGTAGACGTGTAGTTGATATCCCACGTCGCGGCCACGCAGGCGTCATACGCCCACTTGCGGCAGTCGTTCCCCAGGAAGTTCGCCGGGAAGTTGAACTGAAAGTTCGCGCCGGGGTCGACGATGCGCCATCCCCCGACACCGAGCGGGCTTGCCCAGCCGCCCAGGAAGTGCTCGGTGTAGATGCTCTCGGCGGCGCTGTAGTGCTCGGGCGGGGTCCACAGTGTGCCGTCGGACGGGTCGCACTTGAGGGTGGAGTGCGAGGGCGCGTTACACGCCCAGGCGGCCGACCACTGGGCCTGTCCGGCCTTCGGCGCGACCGTGATCGGGGTGGCGGCCGCGCCGTTCCCGGTGAGGCCGCAGCCGACTTTCGGGAGCGGGGCTGTCGGCACGAACAGGCGGCCGTCGCCCCCGATCGCGAGGGTGTTACCGGCGTCAGCCGAGGGGGCGACGAGGAGGCCCGTCGGGCTGGCCTCCACGCCGTTCGGCTCCGGGGAGACGATGACGTCAGCCGCGACCTGGTAGGGGTTGGCCGCGCTGCCGGTGCCGGTGACCGTCATGTCGACGGTGTTCGTGTCGGCGGCCTCCAGGGCGGTCGACGCGGCCGGGGTGAACACGCCGCCGTCGCTGCCGAACACGGTGGTGTTCCCCGGGTCGGCCGACAGACGCGCCGAGAACTCCCCGGTGGCCGGGTCGTACGCCGCGCCGTCCCCTGCGCTGAAGCAGCCGCGGACGTCGGCGCATTCGACGTAGAGCCCGTCAGGGCCCGTGTTGAGGAGGTTGGTTCCGCCGGCGGGCGGGGCCGGGTCGACGACGACGTCCGTCGCGATGACGTACGGGTCCACGGCCGTGCCGGTCCCGGTGACGGTGTTGTTCGCGGTCGTGGTGTCCCCGGCCTGGACGACCGTCGGAGCGCCTCCTCCCCCTCCGGTGGCATAGAGACCGCCATCGGTGCCGAAGGTGACGATGTTGCCCGCATCGGTCGACGGACGGGCGGCGATCTCCCCGGTGGCCGGGTCGTAGGTGGCACCGTCCCCGGCCGAGAAGCACGTCCGCACGTCCGCGCACTCGACGTACAGGCCGCCGGGGCCCTCCTCGATCAGGTTGCTCCCACCCCCCGGCGGGGTCGGGTCGAGGATGACCGCGGCGCTCACGTCGTACGGATTGGCCGCGGTACCGGTGCCGCTGACGGTGACGTCGATACTCGGGGTGTCGGTGGCCTGGACCGTCGTCGACGAGGGCGGGGTGAACAGGCCGCCGTCACCGCCGATCACGGTCGTGTTCCCGGCGTCGGCCGAGACCCGGGCGGTGATCTCCCCTGTGGCCGGGTCGTACCCGGCACCGTCCCCGGCGGAGAGACAGCCGCGGACGTCCGCGCACTCGACGTACAGACCGTCAGGGCCCTCGGCGAGGAGGTTCGTTCCACCGGCGGGCGGGGCCGGGTCGAGGATGACGGCCGCGCTCACGTCGTACGGGTCGCCCGCGGTACCGGTGCCGGTGAGGGTGAGGTCGACGGTCGGGGAGTCGGTGACGCCGAGCGGCGTGGGCGTGCCCGCGTCGGAGCTGATCGTGTAGGGGTTGGCCGCGGAGCCGTTACCGGTGACCGTGGTCCCGGTCCCAGCGACGACGCGGCAGTTGCACGGCGAGAGGCCGCAGCACTTGGCCATGGGAAGGCTCCTGGTGGAAAGGAGTCTCGCCCGGCCCACAACCAGCGGCGTTACTTCGAGTCTAGGTCTGGCGGCCGCCGCTATGGGGCGGTGGCGTGGACGTGCACGGTGACGCCTGGCGCGGGGATGGAAGCGGCGAGGATCTGGATCCCGAGGAGGCTGACGACCGGTGCGCCGAGGACGTTGATCGTCGTGGCTGTCGCAGAGTTCGCCGTGATCGTGTGCGAGCGGAACCCGACCGCGCCTTGGATGCCGACTGTCACGACCGGCGCAACGGAGAACGTCCCGACGAGCCAGTTGAAGGTCACGTTGCCGTTCGCGTCGGTCACGGCCGTTGCGCGCTCGACACGGCCGCTCGTCGGCGTGTAGTCGCCGCTGGTCGCCATTCAGCCGGTCCGTTTCCTGATCAGATCTCGCGGGTGGACAGGACGACGAAGTCGGCCCCGGCCGCGCCCGTGAACACGAAGGCGTCCGCGAGCTTTTCGCCGTTCTTCCCGCCCTGGTCGACGGACCAGGTGCCCGAGCTGCCCGCCGGGAAGGGCACGGCCGGGTCTCCGCCGATGGCCACGGTGGGGGCGCCGGCGAACACCAGCAGCGTCACCGACCGCGCGCCCGCGGTGATGTTCACGGCGCCCACCCCGGTCTGTCGCTGCGCCTTGCTGTCGATCTGCGGGTTGGGGGTGGTGCCGCACCGTGCGACGGTGCCGGTCGGCACGTAGGCCGTGGTGCCGTCCAGGAGCGTGTCCGACATGGCGAGCGCGCCGGTGCCGGTGGTGGTGTAGTGCCGCAGAAACGGCGTGCTGCTGCCGTCCGGCTGGACGTCACACAGGATCTCGTACTCGGCGTCGGCGGCTGCTGCCGCCGAGACGCTGCCGCTGGTTCCAGACATGGGGTCCCTTCCTGGGGTCAGGCGATCCGCTTGAAGCGGAGGGTCGTACGGCCGTCGGTGTTGGCGAGGATGCTCGCGCCGAGGGATGCGCCGGTGGCGTTGACGCGTCGCCCCTGGAGCCGCACTACGCGGGCCCCGGGCACGTCGTACTCGACTTGGATCGGGCCTGTCGTGTTCAGGCCGCTGGTGATCGCTGGAGCAACGGGGGTGAGGCTGATCTGATTGAGGATCACCTCGGAGCCGGGGACGACTACGCCCGCCGTCACGTCCCACAGGCGTGCGCTGATGAACGTGTTGACGGGGGACGTCCCCGAGAGGGCAGCACGTACCGACGCGTCGAGCTCGTAGGTCCCGGCGACGGGCAGCGTCACCTGTAGACCGCTGTCGTTCCACGTCCCGGAAGCGGTCGGCTGGAGGTCGAGGATCGCGGCGAGTTCCACGAAACCGTGCTCGGTGAGGCGCATGCTGGCGGCGGTACCGGTCATGCGGGGGTGTCTCCTTCCGGGGCGACCCAGTGGGCCGAGATGTACGTGCGGCCGTCGCCGTTGCTGACCACCGCGGCGGCCCCGAACGTGCCGAGGCGATAAGCGCCGAGCCCCACCGTGTCCCCGGCGGCGAACGTGTGCATGAACTGCCGCGCGGCCGACGCCTGGATCTGCTTGCCCTGGTCGCCCGCCCCCTCGCTGTGGTAGATGACCATGGCCTCCGTGCCGGGCACGAGGGCCCCGTTCTTGTACATGCCGGCCACGACGCCCGTGTCGCTGGCCGCCGCGCCCGGCGCTGGGAGCGACGCGACACCGCGCACCTGCACGTTGACCTCCCACACCCCGGCGCGCGGGATGGTCAGCAAAGGCACCTCGGGCACGGCCTCCCACGCCCGGAGTGCCCCGGTCAGGGAGTGGAGGAAGTTGAGCGTGCCGTTTTGCACCCATGCCGCGTCCACGCCGATCCGCCACACCTGCGGGCAGTCGCCTGCGGCCGGGGGCGTAACCGTTAGGCCCGGGTCCACCTGGACCAGCACCTCGGGTACGAGGAGGCCGGCCGTCGACTCGCTCAGCGCGTTGCAAGGGGCCGGATCGAGGCGCGGGTCGATGCGGTACGTACGCCCACAGCCCCCCGCCATCAGTCGGACACCTTCTTGAAGCGGAAGGATGTGGCCGCGACGATTTCGCCCGTCGTGGTTCCGCTGTCCACGTGCTTGAGGCCCTCGACTCGGATCGTGGTCGGTCCCGCCACCTGGTACAGCGCCGACGCGGAGGCGTTGCCGTGGAGCGTGTGCGTGACACCAGCGGCGGGCGTGGCAGCGAAGAGCACGAGGGTTCGCACGGTGAGCGGTACCACGGCGTTGGCGGTGACGTTGAACAGCCGGGCCTGGACGATCGAGTTGGAGACACTGCCCTGCATGATCACGCCGCCCTGCAAGTCGGCGTCCAGCTCGTAGACGCCGGCCTCCGGCAGCGTGAGCGCCGCGGGGACAGGGACCCACGTGTCGTAAGGGGAGCCTCCGAGGCCGACCGTGCCGGACGTCTGCCCGCTCACGGGCGTGAGCCGAGCGCCGACCTGCCACGTTTCCGGGCACGCCCCGGCAGCCGGTGCCGTGACATCGACGTCGACCGAGCGGGTCGCCGACACCGCGCCGCCAGGGGCGATGCCCTGGAGGGCGGTGTGCGGCACGAGGAGCCCGCCGGCCGTGCGAGTGAGGGCGTTGCACGGCGCAGGATCCACGGGCGCGTCGACGCGGTACGTACGCCCGCAGCAGCTACCGGCCATCAGTCACTCACCTTCACGAAACCGAGGCGTGGTCCTCCGAGGAGCGCCTGGGTGGAGTCGTTGAAGCCGACGTACTGCCGCTGCCCTTCCACGCGGATCGTCGTCGGCCCGTTGACGGTGAGGGAGGTGCCGATGCTGCCCGCGTTCTGCAGCGCCATCACCGTGCCCCCGCCGGGATCGTTGATGTTGCCGAACTGGATGCGCCGGTTGGTGCCGGGCACGGGTGCCCCCGCGGTGACGTTGAACAGACGGGCGTTGATCGCCACCGCCCACGGCGTGGTCGCGTTGATGTGCGAGTAGAAATCGGCGGACAGGGCGTACGTCCCCGCTTCGGGGAGCACGACCTGGGCACTGGTCGGCACCCAGGTTCCGGAGGCCACGGCTTGCAGGTTCGCGTCTGCCCCGAACACTTCACCGCTGACGGGGGTGAGGCGTGCCCCGACGGTCCAGGTTTCCGGGCAGGCGCCGGCGGCCGGTGCCTGCACGTCGACGTCGACCGAGCGGGTTGCCGAGACCGCGCCGCCGGGGGCGATCCCGGCGACCTCGGCGTGTGGCACGAGGAGCCCGGCCGCCCCCTGTGTCAGCGCGTTGCACGGCGCCGGGTCCAGGCGCGGGACGACCCGGGTTGACCCGCAGCAGCTCCCCGCCATCAGTCACCGTCCGGGACAGTGGGGAGCGGGGAGACGAAGACGTCCGGCAGGCTCGCGAGGTAGGCGGCCTCGTCGACCTCCTCGTATCCCAGCTCCACGTACGGCGCAGGGTCCTTGAGGTTGTAGACGACCTGGACGCCCTGGCCCTCCGTCGTGAAGTAGCGCGGGCCGGGCGCCGGGCCGGGCGTGGTCTCGGTCGTGTCGTCGCTCATCAGCGCCTCCTGGTTGGCGGTCTGGGGGAAGGGGGCGGCCATCAGCGGTACGTCCAGTTCAGGAGGTAGCTCGCTGCGGCCGTCGCCCCGGCGAAGGAGGCCACGGCGAGGGCGGTGTCGCTGTCCTGGGCGACGGACCACGTCATCGTGACCCCGGCCGGGATGGGCACCGCCGCGCCGTTCGACATGGTGACGTTGACCGCGTCGGCGAGGACGGTGAGGGTGACGCTCTGGGCGCCCGGGAAGGTGCCGGCGATGTTCTGCGCCGCGGTTCCGGTCACGGCCCGTACGCCGGTGCTCAGCGGCCCCGGCAGCGCCTCCGCCGCCGTGCACTCCACGGGTGCCACCGGCGTGTACGGCTGGGTGAGGTCGCCGTCCAGGTAGGTACCCAGCAGGGTCGGGGCGGCGCCGTCGCAGGGGTCGACGGCCCACAGCTCGGTGTACTGGACGTCACCGATGCCGTCGCCGGTGGTGTCGTCGCAGCCGCACCGCTCCACCACCTGCTTGGCGCACGAGGTGGTGCTGCCTGCCTCTCCGCCGCACGGCGCCAGGTGCCAGCCGTCCGGGATGGCGTCCTGGCGCTGCCCGTCCTCGTCCAGGTAGTAGACCGAGTCGTCGCAGCAGACCATCCGCGTCCAGGAACGCGTCTCGGGGATGACCTCATAGAACACCTTCAGGTGCACCATCAGGCCGGAGCCGCCGCCCACGGTCTCCTCAACGTCCAGGTAGAGGAAGTTCCGCCCGGCCTGCGCGCCCGGGATGGTGGCCGGGCCGAAGGTGTACGTCGTCCCGTTGTGCGTGGCCGTGGGCGGCAGGGTCTGCCAGGCACCGTTGTTCAGCCGGAACGCGCGGCCGATCTGATCGGCGTTGAAAACGGTGGCCTGGAGCTGGATGGTCGCCGGGTCGGCGTTGTCCGGCAGGTCGAAGAACGCGCGCGGGAACCAATGAACGTTGAGGAGCGACGGCCCCTCATTCGGCTTCGCCGGGCTGGACTGCGCGGAGGCTCCGTTCGGGTGCGGCGAGACCCACCAGGCCGGGCGGGCGGTGTCGGAGTCGGTGACGGACCAGGCGCCCGAGTACTGGAACTCGTACATGTCGTACCAGGGCGGATTGGCCGCCGTCAGGTCCGTGGTCCACTTCCATACCGGGTCCACTGAGTTGTCGTTCAGGTGGGCCTCGTTGGAGATGAACTCCACTTCTTGGGTGGGGTCCTGCTGGATGCAGACCTGGACCGGCTGGCAGCAGGACTCCGGCTCGGGCGGCGCGGGCGGCTCGCACACCCCGGCGTTCCCGGCCACGGTGTAGGGCGTGGTGCCGTCGAGGAGGGTGTCCGTGACGGTGGGGGTGCCGTCGCAGGACCGGCAGATGTGCCGCAGGAACGGGCCGCTGGGGACCACCGACACAGCGCCGGCCCAGTAGGTGAAGAACTGCCCGCACGCCGCCACGCGGCTACCGGGTGCCGGTGCGGTGGTGAACGAGGTGACCGCGCTGGCGGTCCGGAACCGGGCGCTACTCGCTACCTGCGGGTTCGTCACGTACGAGCACGGGTCGGGCGGCACGCCGTCCGCGGTGCGGGTCAGAGCTCCGGTGGTCTCGTTGTAGGAGTAGCCGTCTGGCAGGTGGACGACCTCCAGGCCGGCAGGGAGCTGAGCCCAACTGATCGACGGGTTGGCCGGGTAGTAGCGGACGTACACCGAGAACTCGACGGTCGAGGGCCGGGAGAAGGTCCACTTCGTCGGCGCGGTGACGGAGTGGGGGAAGGAGTGGAGTCCCCACCAGGAGCCGTCCGCGTTGCTGAGGTTGGCCGCCATCGCCGTGGTGTTCGTGGCGCCGGTGGACGTCCAGCCGACGCCGTTGGACAGGGTGCCGGATGCGGCGGTCCCGGTGATCGTGACCGGCGCGGCCGTGGGCATGTCGCACAGCACCAGCGTCTCGCAGTCGCGGCAGCCCGGGCACACGCCCACGGTGGCCCCGGCCGGGACGGTCACCGGGTTGCCGGTGGCCGGGTCCACCAGGCGCGAGCCGACCACCGTGCCAGCCGAGTCGTACAGCACCTCTCGCCGTACCTGCTGGAGGACCGCCCCGGTGGCGCTCAGCACGCACAGGGGGAAGGTCTCGACGTCGACCGGCACGTCCGGTGCGCACTGCTGCACGGTGCCGGTCGGCGTGTAGGCGGTGCCGTCGAGGGCGTAGTCGCTGTGGGCGACGATGGCGCCGGTCTCGTCCCTGCGGTAGTCCCGCACCAGGGGCACGCTGGTGCCGTCCGCCTGGACGTCACACAGGATCAGCGCGTCCTGCTCGGGCTGCTCGACTCCGGCCGGGCAGGTGGTGACGGTGCCGGTCGGGGTGTAGGTGGTGCCGGTGACGGCGTCGACCAGGCGCACGGAGGCGATCGCCCCGGTGTCGTCGTAGTGGTACTCGACCAGCACCAGCCCGACGACGTCCCCGGCCGTGTCGATGTCGCAGAACGTACCGGCGAGGCTGATGGACCGGGATTCTCCGCACGCCACTGTCCCGGTCGGGACGGCGCCAGCCGTCCACGCCCCTGTGACGAGGTTCAGCCACCCCTCGGAGGTGACCGTGCCGGTGCAGTCCCGGACGATCGTCGCGGCGATCGGTGTGCCGTCCGCGAGGCACAGGCCGACGCTCGTCGTCGGGGTGGTCGGTGAGGCGCAGTCGTTGACCGGCAGGCAGACACCGACGGTGCCGGTCGGTGTGTAGGCCGTGGTGCCGTCGAGGAGCGTGTCCGCCGTGGTGGTGCCGGTGTCGTCGGTGGTGAACGTGCGCAGGAACGGGGTGGAGGTGCCGTCGGCCTGGACGTCGCACAGGAGTTGCGTCGTCCGGTCCGCGGCGGCCGGGCACGGCACGATGGCCGGCGCGGTCAGCATGGCGCCGGTGGCGAGGTCGAGGTAGGTGACGGCCGGGTCGCCGCAGGCGGCGCACTTGAGGACGGCCGCCGTGCCGGTGCCGCCCGCTCCGTCGTCGTAGCAGACGGTGCCCAGGACGACCGGCGTGTCCGGCGTCTCGGCTGGGCATGGGGCGGGCGAGGTCGGCGTGTAGGGGGTCGTGAAGTCCCCGGCGAGGTAGGTGCCGACCAGTTGGGGCGCGCCGCCGTCGCAGGGGTCCAGGGCCCACACCTCGACGTACTCGGTGTCGCCGATGCCGTCGCCGGTGGTGTCGTCGCAGTGGGTGACCTGGGTGATCTGCCGGGCGCAGTCGTCGGCCGGCGGCGAGCACAGGCCGAGCGTGCCGGTGGGGGTGTAGGTCGCCCCGGTGGTGGGGTTGACGATGCGCGTGCTAAGCCGGGCGCCGGTGTTCGCGTCGTAGATGGACTCCACCTGCGCGAGCCCGGCGATCGTGCCGTCCGGGAGCACGTCACACAGGAGCAGCGGCTCCACGTCCACGCGGGCGGTCGCTGCCGCAGCCTGGCTGACGATGACGGGCCCCTGCCCGCAGCATCCACTCACAGTTGCACTCCGGTGGTGAAGGTGACGGTCACGGTGCCGGTGTCCGCGGCGATGACGAGCGGTCCGGTGAGGCGGGCGTCTTCGTCCCGCGCGATGCTCCAGGTGGCGGCCTCGCCCTGGTGGAGGGTTGAGGGGCCGTCAGCGGTGGTGATGGTGCCGGTGCCGCCGTGGGCGACGGCGGTGACGGACTGGAGGGTTGGCCAGGCGGCGGCGCTCCAGGTGGCGGCGCCGGTGAGTTCCACGCGGTGGGCCTGCGCGCCGAACGTCGGCCCCGCGCCCTCCTCGTCGCCCAGGGTCGTGCAGTCCACCGGTGAGACTGGCGTGTACGGGCCGGTGAGGCCGTCGGTGTAGGTGCCGAGGCTGGTGACGGTCCCGGCGCAGTCGACGGCGAGCAGCTCCACATAGCCGACGTCGGGCAGGCCGTCCGCGTCGGTGTCGTCGCAGCGGCACGCCTCGATGACGGTCTGCGCCGGGCACGGCTGCTCGGGGCAGCAGGAGCCGCCTCCGGCTGCCGTGCACTGGGCCGCCTGCCCGGTGGCCGTGTACGGCTGTCCGTCGAGGGTGGTGTCCGTGACCGTGAGGACGGTGCCCGTCTCGCAGTCGACGGTGACCGTGCGGAGGAACTGCGGGTCGCAACCTGTCTGGTCGTAGACCGTCGTCGCGGTGAAGGCGGACAGCTCCCATCCGGTGCGGCGCGGGCTCGGCGCGCACTGGCCGGGGTTGTCGTCGTAGGCGTCCAGGGCGAGCGCGGCGGTGATGTTCCCCGCCGCGAGGTCGGCGGCCGGGACGTCCGCCTCAACGGTGAGCGTCCCGAACCAGCCTGCCGGGGTGTTGACCGGCAGCAGGGTCAGGGCGGTCTGTGTCGTCCCGTTGAACAGGCGCAGGTGCCCGGTCTGGGCGCATCCGTTGTCCGGGCCCTGCTGGAGGGCGTTGACGGAGACGGTGACGTGCGCGGTGCCGGTGTCGCAAGCCGGACGCTGCGCCTGGATCGTGGCGGCGAGGCTGTTGACCCTGCCGGGGGTGCCCGGCTGCGGGCTCGTACCGGCCGGCAGGTCCAGCGTGCCGCCATCCCACAGGGCTTGGGCGCCGGTGACCGGGGCGCCGGTCCCGTACGGGTAGTAGGGCGTCGGGTTGGTGTCGGTGACGGTCGGGGCCGGGTCCCCGTCGGTGGGCAGGTCGCACAGCAGGAGCGTGCTGGCGTTGCGGCACGGCTCCGCCTCCGGGGAGCAGACGCCGACCGTGCCGGTCGGGGTGTACGGCGTGCCGTCGAGGCCGTAGTCCGTGTGTCCGGTGATCTGGCCGGTGGTGGCGTCGCGCCGGTAGTCCCGCAGGAACGGGGCCGCCGTGCCGTCCGCCTGGACGTCGCACAGGACGGTGAGGTCCAGGTCCGCGGTCGGCGTGCCGGTGCCGCCCGGGCAGATGTTCAGCTGCCCCTGGAGCGTGTAGGTGGTGCCGGTGGCGGGGTCGACCAGGCGCACGGAGGCGAGGGAGCCGTCCGGGTTGTACTCGTACTCGACGAGGACGGGGGCGAGGACGTCGCCGCTGCCGGGGTCGATGTCGCAGAGCAGACCGGCGAGTTCGAACGCCCGGCTGTCGCCGCACGCTTGCGCGCCGGCCGGTGGCGCGCCCGTGCTGAAAGTGCCGGTTGTGAGGTTGAGCCATCCGTCCTGAGTGACGGTGTCGGTCGCGCAGTCCCGTGTGACGACGACGGCGATCGGTGTGCCGTCCGCAAGGCACAGGCCGAGCGCTGCGGCCGGGGTGGTCTGCTCGGCGCACGGAGTGGCACCGCTACCGGCGTCGCCCGCGCAGGCCCCGACGGTGCCGGTGACGACGTGCGGGGTCTGTCCGTCGAGAGCGACGTCCAGGTACGACGCCGTTCCGTTCACGAACTGGTACCGCCGCAGGAAGGCTCCAGAGCCGTCGCACAGCATCACCGTCTCGGACTCGGGGCAGCCGTACGTGCAGTCAACGGGGGCGGTGGGCGTGTACGGCTGGGAGGGGTCGTCCTGGTAGGTCAGGACGAGTTCGGCGGAGCCGTCGGCGCGGATGCACCACAACTCGCTGTAGGTGGCGTCCGCCTCGCCGTCGCCGTCGGTGTCGTCGCACAGCTGCCGGCAGACGGTGTCCACACAGCCCGGCTCGCACGGGCCCGCGTCGGCCGGCGCAGCGCCCGGGGTGAACACGCCCGTGAGCGGGTCGAGCCAGCCGACGACTACGGGGTCCGGTGCCGGGGTGTCGCAGTCCGCGCAGTCGGAGCGGACGACGAGGAGGACGGTCGTACCGTCGGCACGGCATAGGGGGCTCGTGGAAATGGACGGCGAGCAGGAGCAGCCCTGTGCGCACGGTCCGGCGTCGGCCGGGGCGGGACCGGCGGTGAACACGCCCGTGAGCGGGTCGAGCCAGCCGACGACGGTCGGGGCCGCGGCGGTGGCGCCGCAGTCGACGCAGCCGGACCGGACGACCAGGAGCACGGTCGTACCGTCGGCGCGGCAGAGCGGGGCAGAGGCGATGGATGGGGAACAGCAGGTAGTGACCTCGACGGGCGTGCCGGTGCCGCCGTCGTCACAGGGGATCGGCTCGACTGCCACCTCAGTCCTCCCGGTGTGCCTGGCGGCGGTGGGTGTCCCGGCCGCGCTCGGTCTCGAAGTCGCGGGGGCACAGGGGGCAGCCGTACATGGTGCGCAGCGCCTCGCCGTCGCCCTGGCCTTCCTCGTCGGCGGGGGCGTCTTCCAGCGGGGCGAAGTCGGGGCCGCTGCTGTCCCCTCCGGCGGCAGCGGTGAACCCCACCTCCGTCGCCACGCCCAGCACCTCGGACCCCGGGGGCGGGGTGCCGTTGGCCTCGTCCTCGATGGGGGACACGTACCGGTGGCCGTCGACCATGGCGCCGATCAGGATCTCCTCGGGTGCGTCGACGAACAGGCGCGCGTCGACGGCGAACGTCGAGACGCCCACCGTGCGCACCTTCGGGGTCTGCTGAACGCCCCAGCGGGCGAACGGGGTCCGCTGCTCGGGGGCAGGCTCGATGTAGATCAGGTCAGGGCTCACGGGCACAGCTCCACCAGTGCGGCGCAGGTGACACAGGTAGTGGCCACGACAAACGACCTCTCGACGAGAACGCGGCGGTCGTTGGTCCTCGTGTTCACCGACGCGTTCCGGTCGGGGATCGTCGAGGCGGGGCCGCGGCGGATGACGAGGGGGCCGGTGGCGTACAGCCATGCCGTGCCCGGGTCGGCTGGGATGTTGCCGGGGCCGGTGTTCATGGCGGAGTACCCGGCCCCGATCACCACACAGTTCCCGGCGAGGGTGCGCAGGGTGCCGGTTGCCGGGTCCTCGTGGACGAGGTTGCAGCACCCGAGGAGCGCGGCCGCGCCTGCGGGGACGTGGATCGTGCCGACGCCCCCGTACTGCTCGGCGAGGCAGCCTTCCAGCGCGGCGAGGCCGGCCGCGATGTTCACCGCGCCGGCCGGGGTGACGGGCTGTCCTTCGGTAGCGAGGCGGTCGCGCCAGAACGCGGCCTCTACCGCCTGCTGCTCCCCGAGGTCGAGGGCGGCCTCCGCGTGCGCGCGGGCCTCCTCGTACGTCCACCCCATCGTGGAGCACTCGGCCCCGGCATAGACGTTGATGGGTTCGGCGTGCTCGAGACTCGGCCGGCAGAACTCCTTCTGTACGGGCGCGCCCGGGGACTCCTCGCCGGGGCTGTCGTCGTTGATGCACGGGTCTACCCAGTCGCCGACCGGGCAGCAGCCGAGGGCGAGCCACTCGACGCCCAGCAACTCGTGGACGTCGGCGACGTCGCGGACGTCGGCGCAGCCGCCGAGGATGCCGTGAGGCAAGGGCGTCCCGGGGATGGCCTCGACGTACTTACGCATGCCCTGCGCCATTCACGGCACCTCCATTCTGGTGATCAGGTGCCGGGGCCCGGTGTCAGGTCACAGGGCCCCGGCACGTGCGGGGGAGGTGGGTCAGGCCGCAGGGCAGGTCATCGGGGCCTGAGCGCCGGTCGCGCCGTCGGGGCAGACCGGGACGGTGACCGCGCGGGTGTCGACGGAGCGGTCCACGAGGGCGACGCATTCTTCGCTAAAGAGCGCGGTGTAGTCGTTGGTCACGAACTTGTTGCTGTCGTGGATCACGCCGAGGTTGACCTCCTCGCCGCGGCCGATCTGGAGCTGTCCGCTCGGGTAGATGAGGAACTGGACGCTGTCGGGCCACGCGGTCGCCGGGGTGGCGCCGCCGATGTCGGCCGGGACGGCGGGCAGGAGGTTCCGCGCCCACTGGATGCGGACGCCCAGCGGCGAGAACACGTCCTGTACGTCCTGCGTGGACACCTCGCTGATGCAGCACCCGTTGCGGCGCGCGAGGTCCGACAGGAAAAGGTTCTTGCTCCACCACGGGAACACGACCTCCAGCGCCGTTCCCTCACACAGGGAGTGACGTTCGATCATGTCCGCGGCCTGGAGGGCGACGGCCGCGAACACGGCCGAGACTGCGCCGAACGTGGCGGTGAGGGTGACGGGGGTCGCGAGGGCGAGGGCCTGCGTGAAGAGTTCGGAGCGGATCCGGATCTCGTGCGCGACCATGGCGTTGCGCAGGTACCAGGCCGTCAGCTCCGGGAAGTGACGCTGAGTCAGGATCCCGGACTCCAGGCAGACACCGACGGCGTCACAGCGGACCTCGGTCGGCAGGGGGCAAGGGATCTTGAAGCACGGCTTCGTGGCGCCGCTGATGTCGTCGGCCTCGGTGTGGACCCACGTCATCGCGCCGACGTCCAGGCTCGGCGTCTTGTAGTAACGCAGGCCACCGCGCGCGAGCTGGATCTCCGGCGCGTCCCACAGGAGATCCGGGCAGGCGACGTCCGTGAGCTCGTAGACGGTCTCGGACGGGGCGCACCAGCCGCCGGAGGCGACGAGGTCCCCCTGTGGGAGCCTGCGCTGGTTCGCGGCCGTGATGGCGACCGTCGTGCCCTCGGGGGCCGACGAGGAGTCGGTGACGACGAGGTCCTTCGTGAACGGGTGCTCGTAGCTGATCACGAGCCCCACGCCGCCCCCGGCGGTCTTCAGGCTGTTCGCGCGGGAGGTGATGCCCGCGGTGATCTCCTCGAACGAGATCTCTGCACCCGGGGTGTAGCCGGGGACGTCGACAGCCGCGGTGATGCGCGTCTTCGGAGCGGGCTCGTCGGGGAGGATGCGCGGCTGACGGCGGCGGACGTTCGCCATGTTCAGCGCCGGCCGGGTGGCGATCGCCGCGGCGGTCGCGGTGGCGGGCGCGGGCGGC
>LRTP01000454.1 GCA_001550305.1 Streptomyces diastatochromogenes | reverse complement strand
GTCTGGCCATCGCCCGTACCTTCGGTTCCCAGGGCTATGACGTCGCCCTGATCTCCCGCAACCGCACCAAGCTCGACGCCCTCGTCGGCACCCTCACTGCCGAGGGCATCACCGCCGCCGCGTTCCCCGCGGACGTACTCGATCGCGACGCCCTCACCCAGGCGCTCAAGGACGCCGCAGCACGATTCGGCGGGATCGACGTCCTGGAATACTCCCCGCTGGCCGGGCTCGACACCAGCGCGATGACCACCCCGGCCGAGACCGATCCCGTGCACGTGCAGCACGAGATCGAGTTTCACCTCTACGGCGCCATCGCCGCCACCAAGGCGGTGCTGCCCGCGATGCGCGAGGCCGGCACCGGCACGCTGCTGTTCACCACTGGCGCGGGCTCCATGAACCCCCAACCGCCGACTGCCCATATCGACACAGCCACGGCCGCACTGCGCAACTGGGCGATCAACCTGCACAAGGAGCTTGCCGACACCGGCATCCAGGCCGCCCACATCGGCCTCGACGTGACGATCGGCACCCCCACCTTCTACGGCCGGCCGCAGGCCACGGCCGACCAACTCGCGCCCATCTACTGGGACTTGCACACCACCGACCGGGACCAGGCCGAGCGAACATTCAGAGGCTGACCCACGACTGATCGTCCTGCCGGTGCGGAGTCGGTTCGTATGTCGAACGGCCTTGCCATACGAACGAGTTGGGACCGCTGTCTTGGCGAGGGCGGCCGGGACACCGCCCATAAACCCCTCCACGCCGCACCCGCACGCGCCCAGTATCTACACGGAGGACCCATGTCCGAGTCGGCGCTCGACCCACGCATCCTCGCCGACATGACCGCGGCATCGCGCCACGGCCTCGGCGTATGAATCGGCCGACGCACCGGGCCCGCGACAGCGCAGCCCGTCACGATGCGGAGACCCGTACACAGGTCGACGAGGGCATCACACGCGTCTTCCAACTCCTCGGAAAGCGCTGGAACGGCCCCATCATGTCCGTGCTGATCACGGGACCGACGTACTTCGCCGACCTGCGCCGGGCGATCCCCGGAATCAGCGAGCGCATGCTCTCCAACCGCCTGACCGAGCTTGCCGCCACGGAACTCGTCGTGCGCGAGGTGGACAAGGGTCCGCCACTGCGGGTGTCCTACCGACTAACGGAAGCGGGCGCGGCATTGGAGCCTGCGCTCAAGGAGCTCGCACAGTGGGCGAAGACCCGTCTGCCGGAGCCGAGTCGGCCGACCTGCTGCTGAAGCCGTACGTCCAGGGAGGCGGCAAGCCGTCGCGCCCTGCTCGGCGGCCAGCGTACGGCTGCCGGGATGCCTCGTCCCAGTAGCTGGTGGGCGTCTACGGCGCGGGCCGGGCCATAAGCCCCCAACTCGCCGACAGCCAGGCGATCGGCAACGCGGTGTTCAACGCCACCGACCGCCGGGTCCGTCAACTGCCCATCAGGCTTGGGAAGCTTGGGTCCTTTGGGGGCAGTTGCTGCGCTGACCTGCAGTGGAGTGGCGTGGGAGCCCTGCTCCCACTCGGGGTCGGTGCCCGCTGTTCCCCGTGGTTCCCCGCACGATCCGGCACGCGACTGCCGCACCATCCTGGGAATGGACAATGCGGCCCCGTCTCCGACATCCCGCAAGAGACCGTCGCCTGAGCCGCCGGCAGGCGAGTAGGCCCCGACCGATATTCCCTGCAGGGGCCAACGCCGTGTTCATAGAATCCTGCCTCGATGAAGAGACGCGTGCAGTTCACCGAGCAGGTTGTGCGGTTCCGTGACTACATGCCGATGGCAGATCGGGAAAAGTTCCAGCGGCTCGTCGACAGGATCGCAGCTGAGCCCGAAGGCGCCGGCAGCCACCTTGCCTACACGACCGACACTGTGACGCGCGCGGCCTGGGAAGACCGCGTCATGGTCCACTACGTCGTGACGAGTTTCTTCGTGGTCGTCATCGAGGCTGACATCTACGACGCGTCGCGTGGTTTCAACGAGGTGTAGTCGACCAACGCTGCGACCTGCGACTTAGCTGGCCCAGAGACGGCCCGGGCGGGGTGCTGTCCAACGGTGAGTGGATCAACTTCCCGTGGAGTGCTTTGCCTCCAGTGCACAAGTCGGGAGAAGCCGCCGAGGTGAACAAGGAAGCGCTCCGACCTGCGGTCGCTTCGTGGGTCTGGTGCGCTGGGTCGTCCCGCACTTCATAAAGTGAGCTACGACACCGAAGAGCTGGCGGTCGCGGTGGGGCAGGTGGTCGAGCGCTACGACTCCGCCGACGGCCGCCCGTACCGGATGGTCGTCCTCGGCCACCCGGCTCCCGTCGTGACAGAAGGTGGATCGGATGAGTGACAACGCACGGCCGCGGATCGAGGTCACCATCGCGGCGCCGGTGGACGTGGTGTGGGATGCGTTGCGGTCCAAGGACAAGATCCGCCATTGGATGGGCTGGGACTACGAGGGACTGCCCGGCGAGATCGACCTGATCTTCTTCACCGACACGGTGGAGAACGCCTCCGCACGCACGCTGACACTGCACGGTGGCGACGAATTCAGGCTCGAACCGCACGGCGAGGGCACCCGGGTCACGCTCACCCGCGTCCCTCGTGGTGACAACCCGGACCGGGACGCCTACTACGACGACGTCACCGAAGGCTGGGTCACCTTCCTGCACCAGCTGAAGTTCGCCGTCGAGCGCCACCCCGGCGCCGTCCGCCGCACACTCTCGTTCGTCGGCGGCAATGACAAAGCGGTGCACCTCATCGACGCGCTCGACCTCGCGGAGATCGCCGCGGGCGCCCCGTTCCAGAAGAATCTGCTCGGCGAGGACGTCGCAGGGGACATGTGGTTCCGCTCCGGCCACCAACTCGGCATCACGGTCGACGCCTGGGGCAACGGACTCCTCATCGTGTCCAGTGCCGACCCATCACCCAGCAAGCCGAACGGCGTGGCCATGGCGATCCTGAGCACCTACGACCTCGACGACGCCCAGCTGGCCGAACTGGACTCCCGCTGGCGGCCCTGGTGGACGGAGCGATTTTCGGGCGGCGCATGAACCACCCGACCATTCGTTCCAGCGAGGCGCAGCCGGCCCACGGCTTCGACCAGTTCAGATGCCGTGGGCTCCCTCTGTCGTCGATGGCCGTCCTTGGTCTCCCGAGGACGGCCCACAGACGGCCCCGCTGTGGCGGCCGGGGTGTCCCCCGCAGCGGAGCATGCCCGATGCTCGCGGTTAAGGATTCCAGGTCTTGTTCGGCCCAGACGACTTTGCCGCCCGATTCCGAGCGCGTGCCCCATCTGCGGGACAGCTGGGTGACCAGGAACAGGCCGCGGCCGTTTTCGTCGATGGCGCGTGCGTGACGCAGGCGCGGGGAGTGGGCGTCGGTGTCGAATACTTCGCAGGTCAGGACTCGGTGCCGGATCAGACGCAGTCCGATCGGGCCGGTGCTGTGGCGGACGGCGTTGGTGACCAGTTCACTGACGATCAGTTGCGTGGAGTCCTGGAGACCTTCCAGGCCCCATTCGGTCAGCCGGCGGGCTGCCATGTGCCGGGCGCTGCGGACAGCGGTCCGGTCGTTCGGCAGCGTCCAGGAGGCGACCTGGGTGGGGCTGAGTGAGAGCGTCCGCGCCAGGAGCAGGGTGATGTCGTCGGACGGTGCCTGACCGGGGGAGGTCTGCGTGGCTCGGGTGCACAGGTCTTCCAGGGAGCGACTGGGCTGTGCCAGGGCGGTGCCCAGGCGGCGCATTCCCTCTTCGATGTCGTGGTCGCGGGTTTCGATCAGGCCGTCGGTGTACAGGGCGAGGAGACTTCCCTCGGGCAGTTCCAGCTCCACGGCCTCGAAAGGGATACCGAGGCCGATGCCGAGCGGGCTTCCGGTGGGCAGGTCGGGGAAGGTGACCTGGCCCTGTGGGCCGATGATCGCGGGCGGGGGGTGCCCGGCCAGTGCCATGGTGCACCGGCGGGTGATCGGGTCGTAGACGGCGTACAGACAGGTGGCGCCTACAACCGTGGGGGTCTGGTCCAGGGCGTCGGCGTCTTGCTCGGCCAGTCGCTGGAAGGTGTCATCGAGGTGGGCCAGCAGTTCGTCGGGGGGCATCTCCAGGTCCGCGAGCGTGCGTACGGCGGTGCGGAGCGTGCCCATGGTCGCGGCGGCGTTGATGCCATGTCCGACGACATCACCGACGACGAGGCCCACCCGGGCGCCGGACAGCGGGATCACGTCGAACCAGTCGCCTCCAACGCCGGCTTCCGTGTCGGCCGGCAGGTAGCGCCAGGCCACCTCGACCGCCGCACCGCCCGTCAAACGGTGGGGAAGCAGGTTGCGTTGCAACGCCAGGGCCGTGGTGTGTTCGCGGGTGTATTGGCGGGCGTTGTCCAAGGACAGCGCGGCCCGGGTGACGAGCTCCTCGGCGAGGAGCAGGTCATCCTCGTGAAACGGAACGGGGTCCTCGGTGCGGAGGAACAGCGCGATACCCAGGACGGCGCGTCGCGCAATGATGGGCACGATCATCAGGGAGTGAATCCCGTACTCACGGATCTTTTGCGCCCGTGCTGGATCCTGGTCGACCCATGTCCCGGGGGAGGCGTCCAGCACCGGTTCCAGGTGGGACCTTCCCGTGCGCAGCACGTCGGCGAGCGGCGAGATTGGGGGGACGAAAACCGTCTCCCCTCGCGCAAAGGTCGATTCTGGGGTTCCTGGGTGGATCGAGGCCTGACCGGCGCGGAGGAAAACGGTGGGGCGATCGCTCATCGTGTCGATTCGGGGCGAGGGCTCTTCGCCGAACGGGATGGATTCCCCCAGGTCGACGTAGGCGTAGTCGGCCAGCAGGGGCACGGCGAGGTCGGCCAGTTCCTGCCCGGTCTGCATGACGTCCAGGGTGCTGCCGATACGCGTGCCGGCCTGGCTGAGGATGGCGAGGCGCTCGCGCGCCCGCTGACTGCCGGTGATATCCACGCTCATGCCGCACACCCCCAGTGTCTTGCCGTCCGCGTCCTTGAGGCAGAAGTACGAGGCCGAGAATGCGTGCTCCTGGCGCGGATCCTTCGTCGGCCACGCCCGGTACTCGTGGACCGCGGTGGTGCCGTTCCGCAGCGCCCGCCGCATCACCGCCTCAAGGGCTTCGGCCTCGCTGCCGGGCATTGAACTGACGAGCCGTCGGCCGAACCGCCGGTCACGGGATATGGCGTCGTGGCGCTCCATCGTGTCGTTGACCCAGACGCAGCGCAGCTGCGGGTCACGAACGACGATGCCGATCGGCGCGTGGGTGAGAAGCGACTCCCGCACCGATCCGTTTCTCGCTTCGCGGGAGAGCGTGCCGATGTCGGTGACGGACACAAGCCACCGGAATGTTCCGTCCTGCCCCCACAACATCGAGATCCGGTGGTTGATGTCGAGCATGCGGCCGTCGCGGTGGCGCACCGTTATCGTGCCCGACCAGTCATTTTGGGCACGGGACTGCTCGATGAACGCCGATATCGTCGGCGTTTCCTCGGAAGACGGCATCACGAGTGCGCCGGACCGGCCCACCACGTCCCCGGCGGAGTACCCGAGAAGGTGCTCGGCGGCCTGCGTCCAAGCGACCACCGTCCCACGCTCGTCGAGCATCGCGACCGCCGACGCGGATACCTCATATGTGTTCGATCGCTTACCAAGGGTCACCATGTCAGTGCTGGTCATCGAGCTGTCCTCCTCACCCAGGTGGCTGTCGTTCTCACGCAGGTCGATTGCGGCTGCGGCGACCAGGACCACGGCGGGGTGGACGGCTGGAGCGGCAGGTGTCCCGGCAGGACGTGGACGACCTCGGCCGGATCCTGCTGAGATCAATCCGACCAGATTTGTGCTTTTTGTGTAATGGACCGGACAGAGCTCCGATCTGTGACAGGGCCGCAGCCGTGACGGCGCCCCCTCCATCCCGTTGCCGACCGATCCCCGCCGGAGGCGTGTCTTTGGCCCGCGGGTGGCTTCCTTGCTTCCGCCCGCAGCGCGTAGAGCGCCGCCGGGCGCGGCCGGCCGGGGCGCAGGCCGCGCCGCAGAGGCGGCGCCGCCGACGAGGCTCTCGGGGTCTGTCTACCGAGCGACTACAAAGCGTTCATGTCCGTTCACTGGCGCGAGGCGCAACGACGCCGGCTTGCGGGTCTCAACCCTGAGACGGGCGAGCCTGACCCCGTTGTTCAAGACTTCCTGCAATGGCCGGCCCCCTGACTCAGCCCGTTGCACAGCGCCTGAAGTCGAGTGCGTACATGGGAAGTTCGACGCCTTGACGGTGCGCGAGCGGCACGAAGAAGACTGGGCGGATCGTCCAGGTGATGCGTGTGCCGGCGTGGGTCACACGTCGACCCCGACGCCCTCCGCGTCCGCGTTCGTCTCGCCGAACCCGAGCGGATGAACGGGCGGCGCGCCCCGGGCGCTACCAAGTCGGAGGCCGGAACGCGGACAGGACACGATGGTGCGTGCCGGGCAGTCGTCCGAGAAGGCGGCGCTGATCCATCAGCACTCCGACGACGAGCGACAGGAAGAGGTCGCCGCGGGCCTCGACGCCGCCGTCCGGAAGGCTCGGGCGGCGACCACCGAAAAGGCACCCGACAGGCGTTCTGGCACGGGCCTTTGTCATGGAGCGGGTGACGAGAATCGAACTCGCACTCTGAGCTTGGGAAGCGACGGCGCTTGGCCCGTTGGATAGCTCCTGAACTGGGACTATGTGCACGGGCGCGGCGTCCGAGGGCGCAGGAACGTGCTGCTCTTGACCGGGGTCGACCGCTCCTGAGAGCACGCTCTGGGCACGGCGGCGATGCACTCGAAGTCGCGGGGCTGATACGGCGATCGCCGTCGGACCGAGCGTCCGCTTCAGGGCCCTGATGGCGACAGCGGGAGGCGGGCGACGATGCCGGCACCGTTGCGGTGGGGTTCGACGCGGAGAGTGCCGTGGTGCTGATGGGCGATGTCGCGGGCGATGGCCAGCCCGAGGCCCGCTCCGCCGAGGTCCCGGCTGCGGGCGTCGTCCAGGCGGGTGAAGCGCTCGAAGATCCGCTCACGGTCGGCATCGGGAATGCCGGGTCCGTCGTCGGTCACCTCCAGTACGGCCAGGCGGGCGTCCTGGTCGGTGTGCAGCACCAGTTCGATGCGGCGATCGGCATGCCGTTGGGCGTTGTCGAGGAGGTTGGTGAGGAGTCTGACCAGCCAGCCGCGGTTGCCCTCCACGGTGAGGCCGGGTTGCAGCCTGGTGGCGATGGGGAGCCGGTCGCCGTGCCGTGCGGCAACGGTCGTACGGCAGAGTTCGGCCATGTCCAGCGGGATGCGGCTGACCGGCTCGGCCGCATCCAGACGGGCGAGGAGCAGCAGGTCGGAGGCGAGGTCCTGGAGCCGGACGGTGTCCTCCAGGGCGTCTCTGACCAGGTCGGGCCACAGGGCCGGGTCCGGATGGGCGAGGGCGACCTCCAACTGGGTGCGCAGGACGGTGATGGGGCTGCGCAGTTCGTGCGAGGCGTCGGCGATGAACCGGCGCTGGCGGACGACGGCGTCCTCCAGGCGGTCGAGGGTGGCGTTCATGGTGCGGGCGAGGCGGGCGACTTCGTCCTGAGCGGTCGGTACCGGGACGCGGCGGTGCAGAGCGCGTCCGGTGATCTCGGCGACCTCGGAGCGGATGGCTTCCACCGGGCGCAGGGCCCGGCCGGTCACCCACCAGGTGACCAGGGCGACCGTGGCCAGCAGCAGCGGTGTGCCGATGCCCAGCGCGACCTTGGTGATCTCGTCGGCCGCGTCCGCGTCCCGCAGCGACGTGCCCGCGTACACGGTGACCGCGCCGCCGGGGGTCTGGGCGGTGACGGCGACGATCCGCTGGCGGTGTCCTTCGCCGAACGGTTCGCCGGACCAGGTGGCGCGCAGCCTGCCCTCGTGGGGGCGCAGGTCGGCGACGGCCGGACGGCCGACGAGGTTCTGGCTGGCGGCCACCACGCGACCACTGCTGTCGACGACCTGGATGAAGTCGGCGCCGTGGGTGAGAGGCAGCAGGTCGGGCAGCTTGCCCTCGGCGGCCAGCTGACCGACGGTGTCCGCCTGCGCGGTGGCCGCGTCGTTGGCATTGCGCTGGAGGTCGGCGTGCAGCATGGCGAACAGTGCGAAGGAGGCCGCGGTCAGTGCGAGGGCGACGACCGCGGTCGCCCCGAGTGTCGCCCGGGCCCGCACCGATCCCGGCCACGGATGTCGTACGAGCCGCGCGGCGGCGCAGCGCAGGCGCCGGATCGCTGCCGGTATCTCGCCGACGCGGGGGACGAGTCGTCTAGCCACCGTCGGCCGCCAGCCGGTACCCGGCGCCGCGGATGGTCTCCAGGGCGCAGCGCCCGAAGGCGGTGTCGATCTTGCGGCGTACGGCGCTGACGTGGACCTCGACGAGATTGGGGTCCGCCTCGAAGGCCGAGTCCCAGACGTGTTCGAGGATCTCGCGCTTGGACACCACCTCGCCGGTGCGGCGGGCCAGGTACTCCAGAATGGCGAACTCCCGTGCGGTGAGCCGGATTTCGGTGCCGCCGCGGACACATGTGTGGCCGGCCGGATCGATCACCAGGTCACCGAGCCGGAATGCCGGAGGGAGCCGGTGGCCGGTACGACGGTGGAGCGCGCGGAGCCGGGCGACCAGGACGACGTAGGAGAACGGCTTGGACAGGAAGTCGTCGGCACCGGTGTCCAGCGCCTCGGCCTCGTCGTACTCCCCGTCCTTGGCGGTGAGCATCAGGATCGGTGTGACGCTCCCGGCCGAGCGCAGCCTGGCGCAGACCCGGTAGCCGTTGAGGCCGGGCAGCATGATGTCGAGTACGACCACGTCGTAGCTGTGCTCCAGGGCGAGCCACAGTCCCTGGTTCCCGTCGTGGGCGACATCGACGGTGAAACCCTCGGCCCTGAGACCTCGCTGCAGAGCGGCGGCCAGCCGCTTCTCGTCCTCGACCACCAGTACGCGCACGGCATACAGCCTCGCACGCCGGACGGGCGGTGGCTGAAGACTCCTTCAGCCACCTTCAGCCTGGCTTCAGCAACGGCATTCCAAGCTGATCGCAGCCGCCGGCACCGGGCCGGTCGAGGCGATCAGGAGCCCGAGCATGTCCCAACCCGAACCGCCGCAGCAGCAGCCCGAGTCGACGCCGGACTCACCGGTCGAGCTCCCGAAGTCCGCCAAGTCGGCCAAGACCTTCCGGGCGCGCCTCCCCCGGGTGAGCCGGCGTCGGGGGACCGTCCTCGGCGCCGCGGTCCTCCTGGCGGCCGCGGCCGGCGCCGCTGTGGTCGTCCACCACGACCACGGCGAAAAGGGCGACCACGGCCGGTTTGCGGCAGAGCACAGGCGGGCGGACGGTCGCGACGACCGGCAGGGCGCATACGGGCAGGCACGAGGCGGTCGCGGCGGGCGGCACGGCGAATCCAGGCTCGACGGCAACAGCCAGGGCACCCAGAACAGCCAGAGCAGCCAGAACAGCCAGAGCGGTCAGGAGGGTCAGAGCGCTGCAGGGACCCTCGCGCCCGCGCCGCTGCCGGCGGTTTCGGCCGCGGCGGCGATCGAGGCGGCCGGCAAGGCGGTTCCCGACAGCAAGACGGAGGCGCTGCGCGTGGTCGCCGAGCAGGGTGGCGGAAGCGCGTGGGAGGTCGAGGTGCTGGGCACCGACGGCGTCCGGCACCTGGTCACCATCGACGGTGCCGGCGGCACGGTGACCGGCAACACCGTCGCGCCGGCCACCTCGGACACGGCGAGCTGACGGTCGGCCCCCGGGCCGAGGGTGGGCC
>LRTP01000453.1 GCA_001550305.1 Streptomyces diastatochromogenes | reverse complement strand
CGGCGCCTGCGGAGTCGGCGTGGACGTGGGAATCGTCACCGGGCGGGCTCCTCTACGGCGGCACGGCGGGGGGTGTCCGCCCGACGGGCGCTCCCCCCTGCCGGAGTGGCTTCCTGGTGCTCCCGCAGGGCCCGCATCTGTGCCGCCGTCTTCAGCAGCATCTCGTCGTACTCCGCGGCCGGATCGGAGTCGAGGACGATCGCGCCGCCCGCGCCCAGGTGCGTCAGCCCCTCCGCGAGTACGGCGGTACGGATGACGATGCTGAGGTCGGCGCCCCCGCTGCACCCCAGGTAGCCGAGGGCACCGGAGTACACCCCGCGCGCCTCGGTCTCCAGCCTGTCGATGATCTCCATGGTGCGCAGCTTCGGCGCGCCGGTCATCGAGCCGCCGGGGAAGCAGGCGCGGACGCAGTCCACCGCGTCCGTCTCCGGGCGCAGCCGGCCCTCGACGGTGGAGACGAGCTGGTGCACGGTGGCGTAGGTCTCGGTGGCCATGAGCCGGGAGACGCGTACCGTCCCGGTCCGGCAGACCCGGCCCAGGTCGTTGCGGAGCAGGTCGACGATCATCAGGTTCTCGGCGCGGGTCTTGGCGTCGGAGGCCAGCGCGTCCCGCAGGCGTGTGTCCTCCTCCGGGGTGCCGCCCCGGGGCGCGGTGCCCTTGATGGGCCGGGCCTCGGCGACGCCGCCGCGGGTGATCCGCAGGAAGCGCTCGGGGGAGGCGCCCGCCACGTCGAGGTCGCCGAACCGCAGGAAGGCCGCGTACGGCGCCGGGTTGACGCGGCGCAGCACCCGGTAGAAGTCGTACGCGTCGGGCGGCGCGGGCAGCCGGGCGGCGTTGGTCAGACAGATCTCGTAGCTGGTGCCCGCGCGGAGTTCTCGTGCGCAGGCCTCGATGTCCGCGAGGTAGGTGGACCGGTCGCGGACGAGCCACGGTTCGGCGGCGTCGAGGTCCGGCTCGGCCGACACGGGAGCGGGCGGTAACGGCTGCGGCTCGGGGCCGACGAAGGTGAGCTGGGCGAGTGCGCCGTCGAGCCAGTCGGTGGCCTCCCGGGTGGCCTGGGGGGTGTCCTCGGCCACACAGACGGCGTAGGTGAAGCCTTCCTGGTGGTCCACGGCGATCAGGCGGTCGGCGAACAGCCAGCAGGCGTCGGGGGTTTCGGCCCGGTGGCGGTTCGGGGAGCCGCAGTCGGCCTTGGTCTCGTACCCGAAGTAGCCGACGTATCCGCCGGTGAAGTCGAAGGGCAGCCCGGTGGCGTCCACGCGGCGGTTCGCCAACTGCCGCTTGAGGTAGTCGAAGACGCTCGCCCGGACCTTGCGCGCGGGCCGGCCGGCCCGCTCGATCTCGCAGCGGCCGCTCGTGACGTCGTACCGGACGAACTCCGACAGCGGCCCGGAGCCGTCACCGAAGAACGAGAACCGTGACCGCCCCTCCTCGACCCGCGCGCTGTCCAGCCAGAACGCCCGCGGGGAGGCGGCGTACATGCGGGTGAAGGCGGCCTCCGCGTCGACGGCGGTGGCGATGCGGCGGGTGTGCAGCCGGTGGGCGGGGCGGACGGTCCGCGCGGGGCGGGAGGGCGTGGCGGGGGCGGGGACGGCCGCCGCGGACGGGGGGACCGCGGTGTTCTTCGTACGGGTCTTGCGGGCGCGTTGCGCCGTGAGGTTGCGGAAGTTCACGAGCATCCGGTGGCCGTACTCGGTGAGGACGGACTCCGGGTGGAACTGCACCCCCCACAGCGGCCGGGTGCGGTGCCGCAGCCCCATCAGGACGCCGTCCTCGGACCAGGCCGTGGCTTCCAGCGTCTCGGGCAGCGGCTCGCGCACGGACAGCGAGTGGTAGCGGACCGCGGTGAAGTGCTGCGGCAGCCCCTGGAACAGGTCCCGCTCGTCGTGCCGGATTCTCGACAGATGCCCGTGCCGGGGCTCCGGAGCGGGCAGCACCCGGCCCCGCTCCCCGAGTGCGATGCCCTGGTGGCCCAGGCAGACACCGAGCACCGGGATCGTGGACTCCGCGAGCACTCCGGCGCTGATCCCGAAGTCACGGGATTCGGCCGGGTGCCCCGGTCCCGGCGACACCACCACATTGTCGAATTCCGAGAGATCCGGAGTTCTTCCGCCTGTTCCGTCGGGGGCGGCGTCGTTGAGGATCACCACCGGCTCCTCGCCGTTGACCTCGGCGATCAGCTGGAACAGGTTGTACGTGTACGAGTCGTAATTGTCGATGAGCAGGGTCTTCACCCGCCCACCTCCCTTTGATCGTTCTCGGGCCTACGCGGTCCGTCTTTTGTGGCGTCCGCGGAGCGCCTGGAGCGGTGGGTACAGCCATTTCTTG
Organism: Streptomyces diastatochromogenes; assembly: GCA_001550305.1. GTDB lineage: Bacteria > Actinomycetota > Actinomycetes > Streptomycetales > Streptomycetaceae > Streptomyces > Streptomyces mirabilis_D. The sequence goes on along the minus strand of LRTP01000453.1, from coordinate 7,437 downwards.
AAGAACCGTTGAAGGCGCGGCATGAGAATCCAGGTGACGAGGGCCGTCACACACAGACACAGCAGCAGTGTTCGGATGAGCGGATTGAGACCACCGAGATACGGAATCACTAGCAGATTGAATAACAGCACCGGTGGGAAAACCGCGCTCATATTCACGAACCAAAGCTTCCATTTCGCGGGCGGGGGCGGTGCGGCCGGCGGTTTCGGCGGGCCGGTCTGGGCGTCGAACCAGCTCTTGGAGCCCCGCACGCTCCGCCGGCCCGTCTCCCGGGCGAACGGGTCCGCCCGGGTGGCCCACTGTGCCCGGATGATCGAGTCTTCCCAGGCCAGGGCCGATCCCTCGCTGTCGAAGCGGTAGACCACATGCCACTCCGCCTCTCCGTCGGCAAGTACACCACCCCCCAGGAAGCCCGGTTCGCGCGAGCTCGCCCGCAGTACGGCCCACCCCCAGGAGTGGAAGTCGGTCTCGCGGCCCGGGATCACGTGATACGCCACGGTGACGGTTACGGGATTCCTGGTCACGCCATCGAGTACGGAAAGCGCGTACCGCGCGTTCAAATCTTCAACGAAGTTTCTCGAGTGTCCGGATCGTGACCTTTTGTTTATCTTTCGGTTATCTTGACATCTTCTGCAGGCCGATACTCCTGGTAACTCTCCCGTAATTTCAGAAAGTGCTTGCGAGGCCCGCCGATAAAGCTGCACGATCGCCATCCGTCGCCGCTGCGGCCCCCTCCGGCACCAAGAAGGAGATCCCATGTCCAGGTACGACTGGAATATGAACCACGAGGGAATCGAGCGGGCGCGTTCCGTGATCGAACCCGCCCGTAAGGAGGTCACCACCCACCCGATTTACCAGCGGATAAACAGCCGGGAGGACATGGCGACGTTCATGGCGCACCATGTGTTCGCGGTATGGGACTTCATGTCGCTCCTGAAGTCCCTGCAACGGGAACTGACCTGCGTCGACGTCCCCTGGGTGCCGCGCGGCACGGAGGTGAGCCGACGCCTGATCAACGACATCGTCCTGGTCGAGGAGAGCGACGAACTGAACGGCGGCTTCACCAGTCACTTCGAGCTGTACCGCGCGGGCATGACCGAGGCGGACGCCGACGGGACCAGGATCGACACCTTCCTCGCCCTGATCGCCGAGGGCCACGACGTGCCCTCCGCGCTCCGCGTCGCCCAAGTCCCCACCCCCGCAGCCGGGTTCGTCCGCACCACCTTCGAGATCATCTCGGACCGGCCGCTGCACTGCCGGGCGGCCGCGTTCGCCTTCTCCCGGGAGGACCTCATCCCCGACATGTTCGACCAGGTCATCAAGAAGGAGGGCACCGACCGCTTCCCGCTCTTCTGCGACTACCTGGCCCGACATATCGAGGTCGACGGCGAGGAACACACCCCCATGGCCATGCAGATGGTGGCCGACCTCTGCGGCACGGACGACACACGCTGGCAGGAGGCGGTCGAAACGGCGACGCTGGCCCTGGAGGCGAGGGTGCGGTTGTGGGACGGGATCGTGGAGGCGATGACCTGAGGACCGAAGGGGCGCGCCGCCGCGGACGGTCCCCTGCGGCGGGGCTGCGCCGTGCTTCTCCCTCCAGGGATCCGCGGCGGGCCGGACGCGAACGGGGGCCGGCCCACGCGCGGCGGTGGAGCACTCGGGGATCCCGCGCGTGCTGTCAGGGCTGCGGTGCCGCAGCTCGTCGGTACGCTCCAGCACTCCTTGTCCTGCTCGGGCCTCTCCGGTGCTGTTCGTTCAGTACGTGTTCGAGCTCGTCGACGGCAAGATCGAGCGGTTCGACCGCTGCGCCCCGTCACCCCTCCTGCAGTGGCTCCTTCTCCGGTTCTTCCACCGGCGCCTCCCCGAACCGTGCCAGCGCCAACGCGCCCGCCACCGCCACCGCGAACCCCAGTACCGCCAGCCAGGCCAGGCCCTCGCGGGTGCGGTCGCCCAGCCAGATCACGCCCACCAGGGCCGGTCCGATGGTCTCGCCGATGACCAGACCGGCCGTGGCCGTCGTCACCGAGCCGCGCTGCAGCGCCGAGGTCAGCAGGATGAACGCGGCGCCTCCGCCGATGAGCAGCGCGTACGTCGCCGGGTTGGTCAGCAGCGTGGCGGGCGCGAGGTCGTCGATCAGTCGTACCGAGACCTCTACGACCCCGAACCCGAACCCGGCCCCGAGCCCGAGGACCAATGCCCGGCCCCGCCCGGACAACCGCCCGCCCACCAGACCGAGCAGCAGTACCACCACCGCGGTCCCCAGCATCCAGTACTTCAGCGTCATGGACCCGGCCTCGCTGCCCTCCGTCCCGGACGCCAGCCCGAGCATCGCCAGCCCCGCGCACACCACCCCCACCGCGGCCCACTCCACCCCGCTCAACCGCACGTGCAGCAGCCGCGCGGCGACCACCGCCGTCACCGCGAGGCTCGCCGCCAGCGCCGCCCCGACCGCGTAGATGGGGATGGAGCGAAGCGCCGCGATCTGCAACAGGAAGCCCAGCCCGTCCAGCGCGAGGCCCGCGAGATACCGCCACTGCCGCAGCGCCCGCAGCAGCAGAGCCGCGTCCCCGCCCGAGCCGCCGCTGTCGGCCGCCGCCCGCGCGGCGATCGCCTGCAACACCGTCGCCGTACCGAAGCAGACCGCCGCGCCGAGCGCGCACACCATTCCAAAGAGCACGAAGTGACTCTAGGCGACGCCGAATCGAAGGGGTCCCTCGCCCACCTTGCGCAAAGGACCTCTAATCTGATCGCCAGCGCCGAGCAAAGCGCGCGCACACTCATGACCAACGGGGGATCGAAGATGGCGGACACACGACGGCGACTGCGCTCGGGCACGGTGGTACTCGGCGGCATGGGACTCCTCGCGGCGGCGCTCACCGCCTGCTCCTCGGAGCCGGACAAGCGCTGCGTCGACCGCGACAGCTACACCTCGCTCAAGGGCTACAAGGTCATCGCCGACAAGAACTGCAAGACCACCAAGTCCGTCAAGACCACCAAGACCAGGACCACGAAGACCTCGGCCAGCGGCGGCTGGTACTACGGCGGCAAGAAGAAGGGCGGCTGGGTCGACGGCGGCTCCTTCACCAAGGCGAGCAAGGGATCCGGCAGCAGCACCAGCGGCGGCAGCCACCACTCCGTCGACCGCGGCGGCTTCGGCAGCGGCAAGGGCAGCTCCGGCGGCTGAGCGACGCGACACCACGTCACCGCACCCGTAGCCGTGGGCCGCGCGCCCAGCACCGATCGGACCCGTACGCCATGGAGCGCCGCACCATCGAGCCCCGCGCCGGCTGGCAGCAGACCGTCGAGCGACAGGGCCTCATCTACCCCCTGACCCGCTACCCGGACGACTCCCTGCGCCCCTACTGGGACGAGAGCGCGTACTACGCCTTCTCGCTCCCGGAGGTGGAGGCGCTGGAGGAGGTCGTCGAGGAACTGCACCGCATGTGCCTGGCGGCGGCCGAGCACATCGTCACGGAGAACCGTTTCGCCGACCTCGGCATCACCGACCCGCGCGTGGTGCGGGCGGTCGCCGAGGCCTGGCAGCGCCGCGACGAACTCCCCTCCGTCTACGGCCGTTTCGACCTGCGTCACGACGGCACGGGCCCCGCCAAGATGCTGGAGTACAACGCTGACACCCCGACGTCCCTCGTCGAGGCGGCGAGCCCGCAGTGGTTCTGGATGGAGGACCGCTTCCCCGGCGCCGACCAGTGGAACTCCCTGCACGAACGCCTCGTCGCCGCCTGGAAGAAGCAGGCCGCCCTCCTCCCGCCGGGCAGCCCCCTCCACTTCGCGCACTCCGCCGCCGACGAACTCGGTGAGGACCTGATGACCGTCGCGTACCTGAAGGAGACGGCGCAGCAGGCGGGCCTCGACACCGACTGGATCTCGGTGGAGGAGATCGGCTGGGACCCCCTCTCCGGCCGCTTCGTCGACAACCAGCTCCGTTTCATCCGCAGTTGCTTCAAGCTCTACCCCTGGGAGTGGCTCACCACCGACCGCTTCGCCGACCACGTCCTGGACACCCTCGACAACGGCGGCGGTACGGGCACGACCCTGTGGATCGAGCCCGCCTGGAAGATGCTCCTCAGCAACAAGGCCCTCCTCGCCGTGCTCTGGGAGCTGTACCCGGGCCACCCCAACCTCCTCCCCGCCTACCTCGACGGACCCCGGGAGCTGGCCACCACCCAGGGGTACGTCGCCAAGCCGCTCCTCGGCCGCGAGGGCGCCGGGGTGACGGTGCACGCGCCGGGCGCCGCCCCCGTCGTACGCGAGGACGAGCCCTGCTGCTACCAGGAACTGGCCCCCCTTCCCTCCTTCGACGGCAACCATGTCGTCCTCGGCGCCTGGGTCGTGGACGGCGAGTCGGCGGGGCTCGGCATCCGCGAGTCGTCCGGGCTGGTCACGGACGAGTACGCCCGCTTCCTGCCCCACGTGATCCTCTAAGCACCCGGTCGGCGCTCAGTCGGCACCCAGCACCGCCCGCAGCTGAGCCAGCCCCCAGTCCAGGTCCTCCTTGCTGATGACCAGCGGCGGGGCGATCCGGACCGTGACCCCGTGGGTGTCCTTGACCAGGACACCCCGGTCCATCAGCCGCTCGGAGATCTCGCGTCCCGTGCCGTACTCGGGGGCGATGTCGACGCCCGCCCACAGCCCCCGCCCGCGCACCGCCGTGACATGCCCCGTGCCCGCCAGCAGCCCCAGCTCCCGGTGCAGGTGGTCACCCAGTTCCGCGGCGCGCCGCTGGTACTCGCCGGACCGCAGCATCGCGATCACCTCGAGCGCCACCGCGCAGGCCAGCGGGTTCCCGCCGAACGTCGACCCGTGCTCACCGGGCCGGAACACCCCGAGCACCTCCCTGCTCGAGACCACCGCCGACACCGGTACGACCCCGCCCCCGAGCGCCTTGCCCAGTACGTACACGTCCGGCACCACGCCCTCGTGCTCGCACGCGAAGGTGCGGCCCGTGCGCCCAAGACCGGACTGGATCTCGTCCGCGACGAAGAGGACGTTCCGCTCGCGCGTCAGCTCCCGCACCCCGGCGAGGTAGCCGGGCGGCGGCACCAGCACGCCCGCCTCGCCCTGGATCGGCTCCAGCAGCACCGCGACCGTCTCCTCGGTGACGGCCGCCCGCAGCGCGGCCAGGTCCCCGTACGGCACGATGTCGAAGCCCGGCGTGAACGGCCCGAAGTCCGTCCGCGCCTCCGCGTCCGTGGAGAAGCTGATGAGTGTCGTCGTACGGCCGTGGAAGTTGTCGCTCGCCACGACGATCCTCGCCCGGCCGTCGGGGACGCCCTTGACGCGGTACCCCCACTTCCTGGCCGTCTTCACGGCGGTCTCCACCGCCTCCGCACCCGTGTTCATCGGCAGCACCATCTCCATGCCGCACAACTGCGCGAGCTGCGCGCAGAAGTCGGCGAACCGGTCGTGGTGGAAGGCCCGCGAGGTCAGCGTCACCCGCTCCAGCTGCGCCTTCGCCGCGTCGAGCAGCCGTCGGTTGCCGTGGCCGAAGTTCAGCGCCGAGTAGCCGGCCAGCAGGTCGAGGAAGCGGCGGCCCTCGACGTCCGTCATCCAGGCCCCGTCCGCCGTCGCCACGACGACCGGCAGCGGGTGGTAGTTGTGCGCGCCGTGCGCTTCGGCCGAGGCGATGAGTCGTTCGGTGGTGGTCACGGGATCTCCGTTTCCTGCAGCCCAGGGATCGCTGCCCCACGGGGGTCGGGCTCGTGGCTCCCTTCTTATCTCCTATCGTCGCTCGCATGGTGGACGGAGGAACCCGGCGATCCGGCGCGCCCGGTAGGCTGGCCGACGGGCCGTGACTGGCGCGCTGGGATGGGACCGACCATCGGGGAGCGGCCCATGAACCGTGTGCCGTGCGCCTGGGCCGACCCGTGAACGCTGAACGCCACGTCCGGAGGCCGTCAATGCCCGAGCCCCTTTCCACCGAGTCCACCGCCTTCCGCAGCGCCCTCGACGTGATCCGGGCCGTGGAGCCCCGCGTCGCCGACGCCATCGGCCAGGAGATCGCCGACCAGCGCGACATGCTCAAGCTGATCGCGTCGGAGAACTACGCCTCCCCGGCCACCCTGCTGGCCATGGGCAACTGGTTCAGCGACAAGTACGCCGAGGGCACCGTCGGCCGCCGCTTCTACGCCGGCTGCCGCAACGTCGACACCGTCGAGGCCCTCGCCGCCGAACACGCCCGCGAGCTCTTCGGCGCCGAGCACGCCTACGCCCAGCCGCACTCCGGCATCGACGCCAACCTGGTCGCCTTCTGGGCCGTGCTCGCCGCCCGCGTCGAGGCCCCGGCCCTCGCGAAGGCCGGCGTCCGCAACGTCAACGACCTCTCCGAGGCCGACTGGGCCGAGCTGCGCCAGGCCTTCGGCAACCAGCGCATGCTCGGCATGTCCCTGGACGCCGGCGGCCACCTCACCCACGGCTTCCGCCCGAACATCTCAGGAAAGATGTTCGACCAGCGTTCCTACGGCACCGATCCCGCCACCGGCCTCATCGACTACGAGGCGCTGCGGACGTCGGCCCGTGAGTTCAAGCCGCTGATCATCGTCGCCGGCTACTCCGCCTACCCCCGCCTGGTGAACTTCCGGATCATGCGGGAGATCGCCGACGAGGTCGGCGCGACCCTGATGGTCGACATGGCGCACTTCGCCGGTCTGGTCGCGGGCAAGGTCCTCACCGGCGACTTCGACCCCGTCCCGCACGCCCAGATCGTCACCACCACCACGCACAAGTCGCTGCGCGGCCCGCGTGGCGGCATGGTCCTGTGCGACGAGAGCCTCGCCGAGCAGGTCGACCGCGGCTGCCCGATGGTCCTCGGCGGCCCCCTCCCGCACGTCATGGCCGCCAAGGCCGTCGCGCTCGCCGAGGCCCGCCGCCCCGAGTTCCGCGACTACGCCCAGGCCGTCGTCGACAACGCCCGCGCCCTCGCCGAGGGCCTGATGCGGCGCGGCGCCACCCTGGTCACCGGCGGCACGGACAACCACCTCAACCTGATCGACGTCGCCTCCTCCTACGGCCTCACCGGCCGCCAGGCCGAGTCCGCGCTGCTCGACTCGGGCATCGTCACCAACCGCAACGCCATCCCCGCCGACCCGAACGGCGCCTGGTACACCTCCGGCATCCGTATCGGCACGCCCGCGCTGACCACCCGTGGCCTGGGCACCACCGAGATGGACGAGATCGCCGGTCTCATCGACCGCGTCCTCACCGCCGCCGAGCCCGGCACCACCGCCAAGGGCGCCCCGTCCAAGGCCCAGCACGTCCTGGACCCGAAGATCTCCGACGAGATCTCCCACCGCGCCACCGACCTGCTGGCCCCGTTCCCGCTCTACCCGGAGATCGACCTCGGCTGACCCACCTCCTGGTTCAGAGGTCGATCAGCTCCTGTCGTGGTTCCCGCGGCGGTCCGGCGCCCTCGCGCCG
>LRTP01000452.1 GCA_001550305.1 Streptomyces diastatochromogenes | reverse complement strand
GCGCGGGAGACCGGGCCGCTGCCCGACCTCCTCGGCGCCCTGCTGGTCATCGTCTCGATCGCGTCGCTGGCCGGGGCGCTGGTGCAGGCACCCGACCAGGGCTGGACGAGCGGCGAGTCCCTACTGCTGCTGGCCGTCGCCGTGATCGGCGGCGCCGCGTTCGTGCTCCGGTCCCTGCGGCACCCCCGTCCGCTGTTCGAGCTGGACCTGCTGCGGCTGCCGCGCTTCGGTGCGGCGAACGCGGGCAGCCTCCTGTTCGGCGTGGCCTTCTCGATCATGCTGCTGTCGAACGTGCTGTGGTGTCAGGAGGTCTGGCACTGGAGCGCGCTGCGCACCGGTCTCGCGCTGGCCCCCGGCCCCGCGCTCGTGCCCGTCGTCACCGTGCTGACCACCCGCGCCGCGCAGCGCTTCGGGCAGGGACCGCTGATCGCGGCGGGCGGCGTGCTGTTCGCCGGTGGCATGGTCTGGTTCGCGATCTTCGCGTCGGTCACACCGGACTACGTGAGTGAGCTGCTGCCCAGCCAACTGCTGACCGGTGCGGGAGTGGGCCTGGCCCTGGGCACACTGGTGGCCGCCGGCGTGCACGCGGTACCGGGACACCGTGCGGCGACCGGGTCGGCGCTGGTCAACTCGGTGCGCCAGATCTCCGCCACGATCGGCGTCGCCGTCCTGGTCGCGGTCGTCGGCTCCCATGTCGACGCCACCTCGCACCACGACTTCCGGGTCGTCTGGTACACAGCCGCGGCGCTGAGCCTGGTGACCTCGGCGGTCGGGGTGCAGCTCAGCCGAGGGCGGGGCCAGGACCCCGAGCGGACGGGACCCGCCGCGCCGAAGGAGGCCGAGGCGACGAGGAGGGCTCTGCCGCAGACATCCTGACCGGCCGCTGCCCGGTGCGCGAGAGCTGTTCGCCGCCCGGGACGCCGGACGGGCGAGCGGCAGATGATGCCTCGCACGTGCACGGGGGCATGCCAACTTGCGGGACGGAGGTAGACGGGCCCACGGCCTTGGGATCGCCTTCACCGACGTGGAGTTCGCCGACTTCTGCATCGACCGAGCGGATCGCAGCCATGGAGGAGCGCCTCGGCCGACGGATGCCCCCGTCGTACCGGGAGTTCCTCAAGGTCCGGGGGCATCGAGATGTTGACTCCCAGGGACGACACCGAGACGCCACCGGACCGGGGTGTCCGACGGCGCCTGGCACGGGCGGCGCCGTCATGCAGGGCGAGGGCAGGACCCGGCCAGGGATGGCCAGTTGTGTCGACGGCAGGACTCGGCGCCGGTGCCGACGGCGGACCATCCGGCGCCGTCACGGAGTGTCACAGTCCGCGGGAAAACAGTCCACTGGCGATGTCGATTTGTCCTGTTATCATCACTACGTAGAGTTATGGCTCATTGTGTGGCTGTGAGCGTCCTTGTCGTGCAGCCCGTGTGTGATGTTCGGGAACGGGAGCGTGCCGGGACGGCCGGCCCCGAAGGGGTGTCCCCATGTGTGACCAGGTCTTGTGCATGACATCTCACCGTTTGTGCGGTTATTTCTTGATCGCCCTATTCTGATGCCATGCGGACTCGGGCAGTCGACGGCCGGTCCTGAGCCGGCGGGAAGCGGGCTTCCATGAGTGAGCGGTTCAGCAGGTCGGGGTTGATAGGCGAGCTGTCGGCCGAATTCGCGGGCACCATGATCCTCATCCTCTTCGGTTGCGGCGTGGTGGCCCAGGTGGTGGCCGGCGGAGCGCTCACGACTCCACCGGGCGGCCTCGGAAACCACGACAGCATCTCCTGGGCGTGGGGCATCGGCGTCACCATGGGTGTCTACGTGGCGGCACGGTTGAGCGGCGCCCATCTCAACCCCGCGGTGACCGTCGCCCTGGCCACGTTCAAGGGCTTCCCGTGGAGCAAGGTGGCGCCCTACGCGCTGGCGCAGACGGCCGGCGCCTTCGTGGCGGCCCTCCTCGTACGGTGGAACTACACCGAGGCGCTGGCGAAGGCCGACCCCGGTCACACCTTCAAGACGCAGATCGTGTTCTCCACGCTCCCCGCCAACGGCAACACGAACCTGCCGGTCTACGAGTGGGGCGCGTTTCGCGACCAGGTCATGGGCACCGCCATCCTGCTGCTGTTGATCCTGGCCATCACGGACCTGCTCAACACACCCCCCGGCGCCAACCTGGGCCCGTTCATCATCGGCCTGGTCGTCGTGGGCATCGGCATGGCCTGGGGCACCAACGCGGGCTACGCGATCAATCCGGCACGTGACTTCGGTCCTCGTCTGGCCAGCTTCCTCACGGGGTACGGCAGCGCATGGCGAGATCAGTACGGGAACTTCTACTTCTGGGTGCCGATCCTCGGTCCCCTGGTCGGCGGTCTGGTCGGCGCGGCCCTGTACAAGTTCTTCGTCGGCCGGTTCCTGCCGACAGCGGAGCCGGAGCCCCCGGGCCGCATCCCCGCTCCCAAGGACTGACACCTACGAAAAGGTGGCACCCATGGCTGACTTCGTCGGCGCGGTGGACCAAGGGACCACCAGTACCCGGTTCATGATCTTCGATCATGCGGGCAACGAGGTGGCGAAGCACCAGCTGGAGCACGCCCAGATCCTTCCGCGCTCCGGGTGGGTCGAGCACGACCCGGTGGAGATCTGGGAGCGCACCAACTCCGTGACGCAGAACGCCCTGCGGCACGGGAACCTGTCCCCGACCGACCTGGCCGCGATCGGCATCACCAACCAGCGGGAGACCACGGTCGTCTGGGACCCGCGCAACGGCCGCCCCTACTACAACGCCATCGTCTGGCAGGACACCCGCACCGACTCCATCGCCGCGGCTCTGGAACGCTCGGGCCAGGGAGACGTCATCCGCCACAAGGCGGGCCTGCCGCCGGCGACCTACTTCTCCGGCGGCAAGATCCAGTGGATCCTGGAGAACGTCGACGGCGTCCGCGAGGCGGCCGAGCAGGGGCACGCTCTCTTCGGCAACACGGACTGCTGGGTCCTGTGGAACCTGACCGGCGGCCCCGACGGCGGCATCCACGCGACCGACGTGACCAACGCCAGCCGCACCATGCTGATGGACCTGGAGACCCTCGACTGGGACGACGAACTGCTGGGCTTCTTCCACATCCCCCGGGAGATGCTGCCCACCATCAACCCCTCGTCCCATCGCGAGGCGTTCGGCGTGACGCGCACATCCCGGCCACTGCGCGCCGCCATCCCCATCAGCGGGGTGCTCGGCGACCAACAGGCGGCCACCGTCGGACAGGTCTGCTACGCGCCCGGCGAGGCCAAGAACACCTACGGCACCGGCAACTTCCTGGTGCTCAACACCGGCACGGAACCGGTCCGCTCGCAGCACGGCCTTCTCACCACCGTGGCGTACCAGTTCGGCGACAGCCCGGCGGTCTACGCCCTGGAGGGCTCCATCGCGGTCACCGGGTCCGCGGTGCAATGGCTGCGCGACCAGATGAAGATCATCAGTAGCGCGCCCGAGAGCGAGACCCTGGCCCGCACCGTCGAGGACAACGGCGGCATGTACTTCGTCCCGGCGTTCTCGGGTCTGTTCGCGCCGTACTGGCGCTCCGACGCCCGGGGCGTGATCGTCGGCCTCGCCCGGTACAACGACAACGGCCATCTGGCCCGGGCGACGCTGGAAGCGATCTGCTACCAGAGCCGCGACGTCGTCGAGGCCATGGAGCAGGACTCCGGAGTCCACCTCGACGTGCTCAAGGTCGACGGCGGTGTCACCGCCAACGACCTGTGCATGCAGATCCAGGCCGACGTCCTCGGCGTACCGGTCAGCCGCCCGGTCGTCGCCGAGACCACCGCGCTCGGCGCCGCCTACGCGGCAGGGCTGGCCACCGGCTTCTGGCAGGACACCGACGAATTGCGCACCCACTGGCAGGAGTCAAAACGCTGGGAGCCGCAGTGGTCCGAGGACCAACGAGCGGAGGGCTACGCGGGCTGGAAGCAGGCCGTGGAACGCACGCTCAACTGGGTCAAGGTCGAGTAGACCGGGCGTACGGCCAGGCCGCGGCGGCCAGTCCGGTGAGGCCGAGGCATGCGCGCTGGGCGGCTTCAGGTGCGGGACCGCCTTCGGGTGTCTGCCCCTACCGGCAGTCACCGTGAGACAGGGCGGGCGCTTCCCGGCTGAGTGTCCTGGTTGGCCACCGCGGCCCACCAGGACACTCAGTCACAACTGAACAGCCCTGCAACGGGGTGCTGGGTGATCAGGCTCCCGTCGCGTCCTTCACGTACGACGACATTGCTGTTGCGGGTTCCGTCGCGGCCGTGGGTTCGGGGCCGCCTTCGCTGAGGCCGAACCGGTCGTGGAGCCTGCGAAGGAAGCCGGGTGCGTACCAGGCGGAGCGGCCGAGCAGGCGCATGGCGGCGGGGACGAGTACGCCGCGTACGGCGAGGGCGTCGACGAGGACGGCCAGTCCGCTGCCCAGACCGAACATCTGCATGAAGCTGATCTTGGCGGTGCCGAAGGCGAAGAAGCTCACCGCGAGGAGGAAGGCCGCCGCGCTCACGATGCGTCCGGTGTGGCCGAGGCCGTCGGCCACGGCGGTCTCGTTGTCCTTGCCCAGATCGTGGAGTTCCTTGATCCGGCTGGTGACGAACACCTCGTAGTCCATCGAAAGGCCGAAGGCGATGCAGAACATCAGCACCGTCATCGACATTTCCATCGGCTGCGCCGTGAAGCCGAGCAGGGAGGAGAGGTTGCCGTCCTGGAAGATCCAGGTCATGACGCCGAGGGTCGCCGCCAGGCTGATCACGTTGAGGACCAGTGCGCGCAGCGGCTGCACGACGCTGCCGGTGAACAGGAAGAGCAGGACGAAGGTGGTGAGGGCGACCAGGGCCACGGCGATCGGGAGCCGGCCGCCGATCGAGTCCTTGGAGTCGACCAGTACGGCGTCGGTTCCGCCCACCAGGGGGTGTGTCCCGGTGGGCGGGGTGAGTGCCCTCACCTCGTTGACCAGGTTCTGGGCCGCGTCCGACTTCGGTGTCAGGGCGCTCACCACACTGATGCGCTGCGCGTCGGGCCGACCGAGGGTGGTGTCGCCGGGGCCGGTCGCCGTGGACTGTCCCCCGGCGTAGGTTCCCGTGCTGGTCTCGACGCGTACGACGCCCTGGAGCCCGGACAGTTCGACCGCGTACGACTCCAGCGGGGCCTTGCTCACGGGCTGGTCGATGACGATGTTGACGGCCGAGTCCTCGCTGCCGTCGAAGTTCGCCCGCAGTGCCGTGGAGACCTGGCGGCTGGCCGCGTCCTTGGGCAGGACGCGCTCGTCCGGTGTGCCGAAGGTGATGCCCAGCAGCGGGCTCGCCGCCGCCAGCAGCACGGCGAGTACGGGAAGCGCGGTGAGCGCGGGCCGCCGCATGACGGTGCGGGCCAGCCGTCCCCACAACGGTGCCCGGGCGCCGGAGTGCCCCGGCTTCGCCCACGGCAGCCGCCCGCTGTTGACCCGGTGACCCAGGACGGCCAGCAGGGCCGGCATCACGAACAGGGTGCCGAGGGCGGCGATGGCGACGACACCGACTCCGGCGAAGCCGAACGAACGCAGGAAGTACTGCGGGAACACCAGGAGCGCCGCGAGCGCCGCCGCCACGGTCGCGGCGGAGAACGCGACGGTGCGGCCGGCCGTGTGCACCGTGCGCCGTACGGCGTCGTCCACGCTCGCCCCTGCCGCGAGCTGCTCCCGGAAGCGGCTGGTCATCAGCAGGGCGTAGTCGATGCCCAGTCCGAGGCCCAGGGCGGTGGTGAGGTTGGTCGCGGTGTCGGCGACGTCGGTGACGCTGCCGAGAAGGGAGAGCTGGGCGAACGAGCCGATGACGGCGATGACGGCGATGGCCAACGGCAGCAGGGCCGCGACCGCGCTGCCGAAGACGAACAGGAGCAGCACGAGGGTGAGCGGTATGGCGATGGTCTCGGCCAGGACCAGATCGTCGACCACCTGTTTCGACAGGTCGTGGCCCACCGCGGCGCCGCCCCCGGCCTGGACCGTGAGCGCGCCCTTGTGGGTTCCGGTGTAGGTGTCGAGGATCTTCTTGGCGTTCTCCCGCTGCTGTGTCTCGTCGCCTGTCACATGGGCGAGCACCAGGGCTTCGCGGCCGTCCCGGGAGCGGAGGTCGGGGCTGCCCGTGTCCCAGTACGAGACGACGTTGGTGAGCTCCTTCTCTTTCTTGAGTTCGGCCACCAGGGTCTGTCCGCTCCGCGTGGCGGCGGGGGTGTCGACGCGGCTGTCGGGGGCTTGGACGAGCAGGACGAGGTTCGTCTCTCCGCCGAACTTCTCGTCGATGACCTTCGCGGCCCGGGTGGACGGGGAGGCGGGGTCGTCGAAGCCGCCTCCGCGCAGCTTTGCGAATGCGCCGGCTCCCAACACGCCCATGAGGGCCACGGCCACGACGGCGATGACGAGGACCAGCCGGGACCGGCGAATCGCAAGTTCGGCCAAGCGTTCAAACACGAGCGTTCTCCTTTGCGTTCTTACGGTGGAAGTGGCGTGAGACAGCCGGATGTACGGCGGAGCCGGCGCAGTGCCCCGCCAGGCCTCTTGGCCCCTGATGTCTCGTCAGGTTTGCGGTGTTACTTGCTATCGGGTTCGTTAGAAGTTGTAACTCAGCTCCGGAGGGAGTGTCAATAACCATCGTGATAGCCTCTAACGAAACGGTGAGGGAGGGCAGGTCATGGACGGAGCAGAGGCGACGACGCCACGTGAGCGCTACCGCACCCAGGTGCGTGCGGAGATCAAGGAGCGTGCGTGGGAGCAGATCGCCACGGCGGGGGCGTCCGCGCTCTCCCTCAACGCGATCGCCAAGCGCATGGGTATGAGCGGGCCCGCGCTGTACCGGTACTTCGCCAGCCGTGACGAGCTGATCACCGAGTTGGTCAGGGACGCGTACCGCAGCCTCGCCGACACCGTCCGTGCGGCCCGCACCGCGGGTGCCGACCCGACCGGCCTCGCGCACGCGCTGCGCGGCTGGGCCCTGGCCGACCCCCAGCGGTACTTCCTCGTCTACGGCACCCCTGTCCCCGGCTACCACGCGCCCGACGACATCACGGCGATCGCCTCCGAGATCATGGCGGGCCTGCTCGACGCGTGCGCCGAACTGTCCGCGGACGGCCCGGCGACCCCGTTCGATGTCCACCTCGCCGAACACCGGGACTGGGCGGGTGGCCACCCCGCCCCGCCCGCCACGCTCCACCGGGCCCTGACCTTCTGGTCCCGCCTGCACGGCGTCCTGTCCCTTGAACTCGCCGGCCACTTCACCGGGATGGGCTTCGACCCCGAGCGGTTCTACGAGGCCGAGCTGGCCGACCTGCTGCGCATGCCCACGGAGTCCTGAAGGCGCGGTGTCCGGGAGCGACCGCGAGGCCGACCAGCATCCGCACCGGACCGTCCTTGCGTTCGCTACCTGGGCGGGCTACGTGCGGGGGAGTGAGGTGTTGGTGATCGGGAGCGGCTGGTCCGCCCCCGCCACGTAGAGGTCCGTCGGAGCCGTGCGCAGTTCGAACGTCTCGTCGTCGCGCGAGACGCACACGGACAGCACGAAGAAGCCGTCGCCCTCGGTGGCCGTCTTCACGTGGTACTCGTTCTCGGCGTACGACCACACCCTCGACACCTTCCTCGGTACGCCGCTCACGGGCTGCCGAATCTCCGGTCGGCCGCCCGGCGGTCACGGTCACGAAGGCGCTCGGACGTGGCGCGGACCACCATTCAGATTCCCGGGTCGGCTGTGATCGGACCGGATCGCAGCGCCCGCGCGGCCTCCGACTGCGCGCCGAAGGAGAGCCCCAGAAAGAGGGCGATGGAGGTCAGGTACGCCCAGAGGATGCACCGCCGTGTGCCCCCGAAGCAGAGACGCAGACGCTCTGTGACGTGGGAATCCACGAACTCGCGCCCCGGACGCGCACGGAAGGTGCGTCCTGGCCAGTTGTGCGCCGGCGGCATCGCATCGCGCCGCGCGGCGAACAACTTCCCCATCGCCCGCCTCGACGGCGGCACTCGCAGTCCGAAGCCCCATCCCGGTGCCCAGGCCGGTTGCACGGGTCGACCGGCGCCTCCACAGCCGCCCCGAGCAGACGGTGGATCTCCCCGGCCTACCGCCGCCCACTGCCACGACCTCGCACAGTGACAGTCCGCCGACGACGTGGACCCGGAGTACGACTTCGGCAACCTACCTGCCGCGTACCGGGCTCGGCTCCCTGGCCGGCGGCGCCGGTGCCGGCGTGATGCTGATCAGCTGGTCGGCCCCACCGCCCGCCCCGGCCCTGCGTCGGTGACGTCTCAGCCGACGCTGTCGCGCGGAAGCACCAAGCTGCGCAGGTCGTTGCAGCCCGCCGACGGCGAGTCGCCCGGAACCGGCCATGTCTGGTGGGACTGAAGAGCGAGGCTCACCAGAGTGAGAAGCAGACCGATGTCGGCGTCCACTTCGAGGCGTATGGTCACCCACCGCGATTCGGGCACCATCCGGACCGCGGTGGCGCCCCTGAGATGATCCTGGAAACGGTGAATGGCACGCGCTGTGAGATGCAGGTCGACATCGTGATCCGAATGGAAGTGCACGATCTCGCCCTGCGCCGAACTCAGCGCCCGCCCAGTGCCGCAGCTCGGCCGGGCCTCCGCGAGGTCCGGCCAGCCCGCCAGTTGCGTCATGGCACGCGAGGCCAACGTCATGCGCCCATCATGACGAGCTCACCGTCCGGCCACCAGGACTTGAGCAAGCCGTAACTGAGCCGTAGCCCACGCATGTCCGGAAATGGAGGGTGGAGGTCAGGGGCGTTTCGACCCGAGCGGGCAGCGGTCTCCGAGGTCGAGGGCGAGGTCGTACGGGACGGGTGGGTCAGGCGGGGTCGAGTGCCTTGAGCTGGAGGGCGAGGACGAGCCTGATGTCGGGATCGGCGAGATTGATACCGACGGTCTGTTCGATCTTCGTCAGCCGGTAGCGCAGGGTGTTCGCGTGGATGTGCAACCGCTGCGCGGCGGTGCGGATGTTGCCCTTGTGCTCCAGCCAGGCGTGCAGCGTGGGGAGGTAGTCCGTGCCGTGGGCCGTGTCCTGCTCGCGCAGACGCCACAGGGGTGTCACCGTCTCCAGGTCGGCGACCACGGTCGGGTCGAGCACCCGGATGAGGGCGGCACGCGCCCAGCAGTCCTCGAAGGCGAGCGGGGCGCCGGGCGCAGGCGCGAGGCGGGCCACGGCCAGCGCCCGCTCGGCCTCCTTGCGCGACCTGGGCAGTCCGCCGCGGTCGTCGGCCGCCGTACCGACGCCCGCGTAGATGGGCATACGATCCCCGGTCCCGTCGTCGAGCAGGTCCCGCAGCCAGTCCCGTACCGTCGCCGCGGAGTTCTCCTGGGGACGGCCGACCGTCAGGATGAGGTACCAGAGGTTGGACAACTGCCCGGCGTGCACGGTCAGATCCCGGGACCGCTGCATCAGCGCGAGCCCGTGTTCCAGCCGGGAGCGGGAGATGGCACGCTCGGAGGGGTCGTTGGGGGCGACGGCCAGCGCGGCGACCCAGTGGGCGCCGCGCGGGAGTTCGATGGAGTCGCCGGAGCCGGTGACGGTGGGACCGCCGTGCAGCAGGACGGCCAGCTGCTCCATCTCGACCCGGTGGGTGCGATAGTCCTCGGTCCTGCGCCGCATCAGATGCACCGCGACCCGCTGGGCGATCCGCGCGAACGCCGTCACCTGCCGCCGCTCGGCCCCGGACACCACCGCCCACATCGACCCGAGGCCGAAGCTCCCGGCGCGCAGCCCCTCGGCGAGTCGGTCGGCG
>LRTP01000451.1 GCA_001550305.1 Streptomyces diastatochromogenes | reverse complement strand
CCACACGCGCCGCAACGACGCGCACAGAAAACCCGATCACGGCCACTGTCAACCATCAGCTGGGACCGAACTGTCAAGCATCACCCGGGATCGGACAGCCCCACGCCAGGTACTGAGTTACAACTTTCTCTACTGGTTCCAGAAAGGATCACCAGCACACCGATCGCAGAGATCACCTGGCTTGCGTAGAAACTGCGGCGCGCCTGCGTGAGCCCGTACGAGTAGTACTCGATCAGCACGCTCGCGAACTGATCGTCACGTCTTTGCGCGTTCGCAGACGACCGAGTTCCATCACCATCCGGTTCGCCACCCTCACGGTCAACGATCGCGATATCTCCACTGGCAAGGTCACCCCACGTGATGCCACCGCCCGGGCCCGAGCCAGCTAGACGTTTCGCCGTCGCACTCTGCTCACGCTCGAACGCCCGCTTGGTCATCAACGAAGCGCCATAGGCGACCGTTCCCGCCACAGCGCCGCCGAGGAGAGCCGTCACATTGCCCAACATGTCGCCTGCCATTCGCAGCCCTCACCCCTTGAGCAGCTCACCTCATCAAGACGGCGAGTGACTGTACGCAAAACCTACGCTGCCAACGCGCCCCTCGGCAGCAACGCGTTCGCACACGGTACCCAGATCCCGCGCGAGGCTTCGCCCCTTACAACGAGGCTAAATCGCGACCTACTCGAATCCGGCCGCAAGCAACCACACTTGCACACATGGGGGGTTTATCCGATCAATCCTGGTTCACATGTGATCGTTGTGGCGCCGCCGGCTCCGCCGTGCGCGAGCGAGGGCGCATCGACCTCATGGCCAAGTTATGCGATGCCTGCTGGAACACCATCGCCAACGAGATGGCCGAAGTCGACGGGGCCACGGCTGCCCCGCGACCCGATCCCGACGACGCGTCATGGATCAAGCCACCCACTTGCCCCACATGCGGAGCAATGGTCCGGGTATGCCCCACGAACTACGATCGCTGGGTCAGCCTCGCCACGGTGGAGTTGCCCGCCAAGGACGTCCCAGAGCCCTTCCGGTGGCGTTTGACGAAGCTCCCGGCCCGATCCCCCATCGTCACCGACATCGTCGCCGTACGGGTCCGTGGAGTCGATCCGCTCCCGGGTGAGCCCGTCGTGCCGGCCCACCGCATGATGTGCGTCCCCGAGTAGCGCGAGACACCGATCGCGGCGCGGGAGCAGTGAACCGCCGTGCCCGCTGCGTGCCCGATCGGGCGGCGACCAGCGGGGAGCCACGGGGAACGTCGGCGAACAGTGCGAGAACCCGCATGTCAGCGTCTCGCCAGCTCAGCCCGGACCCGCGTACGCGATCTTCCAAACTAGTGCTCAAGACCCGGGCAGCGGCGGTTGCCTGGTCATTGAAACTCCAGCCCAAAGCCGCTACGCCGACCTCTCGCCGTGGGCACGGCACAACGAGCCCATCAAGCGAGTGGCGACAGCCCCTTGCCCTCCAAGTGAGCGATCAGCGAGTCATAGGGTGGTGGGAGCTGACTTCACGCACCCTTCGTATTCCCCGTTGCGGGCTGACCATTGGACCAGTGGTGAATAAAACCGAGATGCTTGAACTTCTTGAGTCGGCACGCTCTGCTATACCCGAAGATGTCGATCTATTTAATCGGATTCGTCCCGAAGTGCAGAGATTGGCAGATTCCGGTAACCCGTATTTCCAGGAAGTGGTGGGTGCTGCCGCTCTCGAAATCGACAAGGACTATGGGAAGGCATACCGGTATCTCAAGCTCGCTGCAGACGCTGGTGTTTCGTCCGCGCAGCGGGGACTCGGTTACCTGCTGACTGAGGGCCTGGGCTGTGAGAAGGATCCGAAGTTGGCCGCCGCACTCTTCCGCATGGCTGCCGAGTCCGGCGATGTGGTAGCGAAGTTCAACCTGGCCGGCATGTACCTGCGCGGCGAAGGGGTCCCGGAGTCGGAGGAGAAAGGGATCCGGCTGCTGGAGGAAGCATCTGCCGAAGGACTCGACCCCGCATCGGTCCAACTCGCGGACATCAAAGCATCCGTTGAGGACTATGCAGGAGCAAGAGGAATCCTCGAACGTATCGTTCCCGAAGGCGATGTGCCATCCCGATCGGCGAAGAACCTCGCCGCCATGTGCTACCAGGGCCTTGGCGGCCCCGTCGACAAGGTCAAAGCGCTGGGCAGTTCCCTGAAGATGGCCGAACTCGGTGACCGAGACGGCCTAGGGTACGGCAAGACATTCGCAGGGGAGCTGACGACCGACGAGATTCGGAAAGCCGCCGTCTGGGCGAAGGTAGACGACTGGTATGAAGCGTTCCTCGCCTATGCCCGCGACGCAAGCGGGCAGGCGTGATGCGTGCTCGTCAACGGCAGCCGTCACGGCTCTGCCCGGCGGCCGCGTAGCCGGGCTGTCGAAGAGGTCGTCGGCCGCCAACCGTTCGAAATCTTCTTTCGCGTCGAGGGTGTCCCGAACGCCGCGGTGCCGGAGGTGACGGCTATGACACGCCCAACGTCAAACGCCCACAAGTTGCTTCGGGACGAAGAGCGACCCTGCCACATCCGTGCCAGATCGGGCGGGGACTCACGGGGAATCAGGGTGGACAGGGGTACGTGCCGCCCGACTCGATGCAAGGTAGGAAACCGCTGGTCACGCCAGTGATAGTCCAACCTCGCTCCTAAAGCGGGTGTCGCAGGTTCGAATCCTGCCGGGGGCACCAGCTCTGACCTGCATCAGAGCATCAGAGAGGCTTTTCGGAATTGGTCTCCGAGGGGCCTTTTGGCTTTGCATGGGAACGCGCGGTCAGGCAGCGTCCTCCATTGAAGCGTCAGGCGTCCCTCCGGTTCCTGGGCGACGTCCCCCGCACCGGCGACTTGCGCGGAACCAGAGCAAGCGAGACTTCGGCGTAAGCCTCCTCGAACTGCTGCAGAACCGAGGTGTACGTGTCAGCGGTCATCGTCCGGCCGTACTTGGAGAAAGCAGAGTAGATCGCGGCGCGACAGGCGCCGAAGCCTGATAACTCAGGGCGCCGACCCCGGCTGAGGTCGGCGCCCTGTGACGCGTACGAGAGGGGTCAGGGGACGTTATGCGTGGTGTTGCTGGCCCAGAGGGCGCCGCCCTTGCCGATGCCGCCAGTGCGTTTGTAAACAACGAGGTTGCCGTCGTCCTGCATCACCGCGTACGCCCCGGGGTTGCCGTAGGTTCTGGTGGACCACAGGGTGCCGCCCTTACCGGGGCCGCCGGTGCTCGTGTAGATGACAAGGTTGCCGTCGGTCTGCATGATCGCGTACGCCCCCGGGTGTCCGGAGGTCCTGCTGGACCAGATGGCCTGGCCGGTGCCGCTGCCGCCTGTCTTGAGGTAGGCGACGAGGTTGCCGTCTGTCTGCATCACCAGCGTCACGCTGCTGCTGCTCAGATGGTGTCCCGGCGGGAGCACCTGTCCGGACAGCATGGCGGTGCCGGCGGCGGGCGCGGGGGCGGATGCGGGAATCTGCGGGTCGACGACGTGGATGTTCTCGCGCGCGTCGAGGTAGGCGATCCCGCCGTGGTACTTGTCCACCGCCCAGGTCATGCGGCGGTCGTCGGTAAGCGGCCCGGCCGGAAGATCAGCTAGGTCGCTGGTGACCGCGGTGTCGGTGTGGACGTCGGTGAGCACCAGTTTTCCGGCAGCCTTGTCGTGTGCGACGAGATAGCCGTCGCCGAGCTGGGCGGGCCGTGCGGAAGGCAGGGGGATGTCCTTGCCTGTGGTCAGGTCCCACACACCGGCTGGTGCGTTGTTCCCGCAGGACCAGTAGACCCACCGGCTGGCCGCGGCCTGCAGTTCGCTTGGCACGCACGGGGCACCGGTGGCAACGGTCTGCACGGTCTTCTGCGTGGTGAGGTCGACCTGGCTGATGGTGCCAGCGGTCGGGCCAGCCTCCCACAGCGTGGAGCCCGACAGCGCCGCCCCGGTGACCGGGCGGGTGAACAGTACCCGGCCGGGGTTGGCCGAATCGGTGTCGCCGATGTACTGCTTGTCGGTGGAACCGCCGTCGTAGACCACATAGCGACCGTCGGCGTCGACGAGCGTGCCGCCGGTCGCAGAAGGTTCGATGAAGTAGCCGGTCTCGCCTCGCTGAACGGTGACCTTGTCGCCGTTGGAGCGCCACAGCTGCGAGATGCGGCCGTCACCGGTACCGATCGGCCGGCAGCTGGCCACTGCGTCGCAGTTGCTGGGTGCCCAGGTCCGGCCGAACGTCGTGTGGGCACCGTAGGAGGGCGTGGTGCCCAGCGTGATGGCGCGGGTGAAGCCGTTCACGGCGGGCATGCTGCTCCGTTCAACGGTGAACAGGGTGCCGCCAGCGAGCGAGAGTCCGTCGATCGGTGATGGCGTCGCCGGGTCGGAGTCCACTGCGGTCAGGGTGGGGGTGCCATCGGGGCCGGGAGTCACCCTGCGTGCCGCCCAGTCGGTGACCGACGCCCCGCCGACGACCAGAACGCCGCCCGGTCCGGTGCGGATCTCGTCCGGGGTGGCGTGGGGGAGGAGGGTGAGCGTATCGCCGCCGGTCAGTGGTGTGGCGGTCAACGGTCCGCCTAGGCCGTAGGTTGGGGTGCTGGTGCTGGAGGGGCTGTGGATCGCTATGAGCCAGTCGCCTGCGATGCCGAATCCGGTGGCCACCATGCCGCGACAGCGGGCACGGTGACGGTCGTCTGCGGGTCGCCGGGGGAGGACCGCGATACCAGGTGGACGACCGACGTGTCCTGCTGGGAGTACCAGGCGATGTATTTGTCCGTAAGGAGGACGGAGACGTTTGTCTCGGGCACGGTGCCGGATATCGGAGTTATCAGGCCAGTGTTGAGGTCTACCAGGGCGAGCCGTGTACCCGTGGTGTCGGTGTAGTGCACGACCGTCGTGTCGGCGTCGCCCGCTCCCGTGCCGCCGGTGATGGTCGCGTCTGCGGGCCAGCCCGTCATCTGGGTGTCGGTGACCTGGCCGCCGGCCGACGTGAGGATGTGCAGTGAGGCGAACCGCTGGCCCGAGGACCCTGGCACCATCGTCACAACGTGCGATCCGTACGTGCCCATGTAATGCTGACCGGCCGGGATGGGGATGCTCGTCGTGGTACCGGCGTCCATGTCGTGGAGTTCGATACCGGTCGTGTCCACGGTAGCCACGACATCCGCGCCCGCGCCGGGGTGTCCGGCGAGAGTCCCCGTTACAGGGATGTCCGGGCCGCCCTGGTAAGCAGTCCAGACCGCCCCGAGGTTGCTGCCGCTCTGCTGGTGCAGGAACCCGCCGGGACCATCGGAGTTCAATACGTCATCGCTCGGAAGGTAGTCCAGAGCAGCGGGAATGACGGTCTCGGTGGGGCTGGCCGCCTCAGCGGCCGGTGCAGCGATCGCGGCAAGGCCCGAGACCAAAGTGAATGATGCGGCTACGGCGATCGAGCCGCGTACGAGGGCGCGATGGGCCACCCGTTCCTCCTAATGAAGGTGAGAAGACATGGGTGGGACGCGGCAGACGGCGCCTCGTCATCCCGGTGATGCTGTTGGAAGCCCCCGGCTCGCTGTACCCCCCATGCAAACGGCGAAAATAGCGCAGTCTCACGAGGATGGGGAAGATCCAGCAGGCCAGACTTGCCGAGTTCACAACTTCGAACCACCCTCATGCGCGGCCCGTCTCAATTTCCATCTCATTCAGCCCCGTTCACTGGCGTTCAGGCGAGATCCCCAGCTCCCCCCGCACCCGCGGCCAACCGCCCATGAACGCGGGTGAACGCCCCCGCACACAACCCGACACCCCACCAACACAGTTGGAAAGCGTGTGGAGGGCGACGTGCGAGCGCCTCAACCCGCTTGACATGGTTGAACCGTCATGAGGTGATCCACCCACTGTGATCCTTGGGGGAGAGTCTTGTGTTGTACATGGCCGTGACGCTTGCTGGCGCCGATTCACCGAGTGAACACCTCCAGCTGGCCGCCTTCACGGCGATGGCAGCGGTCGTCTTTATATGGCTGGGGCGGAGGCAACGCCGCACCGGGCGCAGCCTGGTTGCTCCGAACGAGACGATGAGAGCAGGCGATCGGCTGATCCAACCGCCGCCGCCCAGCCGCGGCCACCGAACCGCCGGGTGCGTGTGGATCGGCGTCGGGGGCATCTTCGTCCTGCCAGCGGTGTTCAACGTCGTGGCGGCGATCCGCCAGCTCATCGGCTAAGCGTCCGGGCGGCCCTGACCGGTTGCGCTGGGATACCAGCGCACCACAACCGCACCAGATCGGGCGGGGAACAGCGGGGAATCACGGTGAGTGCAGCCAGGCCCGACGACAACGCACCTCATCCGTTCGCCCAGGTCAGCTCCCAGACCAGCGGCAAATGCCCGCAGCTTCCCAAGCTGAGAGTGCGAGTTCGATTCTCGTCACCCGCTCCATGAGGAAACCCCAGGTCAGCGACCTGGGGTTTGTGTTTTGCCGGAGGTTGTCCAACAGTTTCCGGGCCGCCGGGCGCACGAAGATCGGGCACGTGGCGGGCACGGGTTCTCGGTGGCCATGGCAGGCTCACCGTTTCGGGCCCCGAAAAGTGCCACCAACCTGCGGTTTCGCCATGTCAGCCCCATCAGCCACGCCTGTGAGCCCTCAGCTTGCCCGTCCCCTCTGAGAGGCGGATGGCGTTCACGGACGCGGCAGCACTACCGATTGCGCAACTCCTGCCCAGCAGGCAGGACTTCGACGAGCAGGGTCCGCCACCCTCGCCTGACGCAAGCACGGTGGAAGCCTCTCAGACGATGTCGTGGATGTTGTGCTCGGTCAGGTCGGATGCATGCCGGGCAATGGCGCGGTAGTCGGCATCGTTGTGCAGGACAGCCAGTCCGTGATGGGCTGCGGTCGCGGCGATGACGAGGTCCACCGCCGAGGCACTGCGATGCTCTCCGACCCGGGCCATACGGTGCTGCACCGCGCCGATTCCGGCGCCCTGCGTTCTTCGGCACGGCCGTATCGGGGCAGAGGTCGGTGAACATCTCCGTGATAAGGAAGCGGTCGATCTCGCCCTGCACCGTCTGAGCGCCGGCACCGGTATGTGCGGCCGGAATGGCCAACGCATGACACATGACGGGCACCGGCCTCGGCGATCGCCGGTGAGGGCCGGTGAAAGATCAGTGGGGGGCGGTGACGGTGACGGCTGCCCCGCACGCTACGGTGTCGTGTTCATGTCGCGCACCTATGGGGGGTTTGATGCGGCGAACCACGGCAGCCGCGAGTGTCGTCACCATGCTCGTGCCGCTTCTCCTGGCCGGCGCTTCCACGGCGTCGGCCGCAGCCAATGGCTCACTCACCGTCACGACGTTGGACCGGAGCGGCAAGCCGGTCTACGCCCAGGTGGCGGTCTACAACACGAGGACGAACGACTTCCGCTACATCGACGGCAACAAGAAGACGTCGCTGCCCAACGGCAGTTACGAGCTCGCCACCTCCTTCACCGGCGGCAACGGCGAGGACGGCATCGTCGGCGGCCACAGTGTGAAGGTCTCCGGGGCCACGACGACCACGTTCGACGCCCGGAAGGGCCGTCCGGTCAAGGTCTCGATCAGTCCCGCCCCGGGCAGCGGATACGACCGCACGGTCAGCGCGGCCGTCTGCGCGACCGACAACAGCCCGGCGACCATGAGCATGTCGGCCGCGCCGGGCGACCTGTACGTCATCCCGAACAGCAGCAAGGCGTACGAGCTGGCCTACGGCACCACGTACGAACCGCGGTCGACGACCGGCGGCGACTTCTGGCTGGCCTCCGCCACGCACAGCCGCGGCGTGCCGTCCGGGGTGTCCGCGACACTCAGGAAGTCGGGGCTGACCACCCTCAAGGTGTACGCGCGTTCCGGTCCCGACAGCGGACAGGCGCGGTTCTCGTTCAACGGCGAGCCGACGGGCGGCTCCGACTGCTCGTCGTCCATGGACATCCTCGACGTCCAGCGCGACCTGCCCAACTCCTTCAGCGTCCACGTCCCGGCCGGCCAGTGGACAGTGGGCCAGCAGGGCAACGACTTCATCTACGGCGGGTCCCACAAGTACGCGGCCGGCAAGACCGCCACGCTGGCCCTCGGCCACGCGGTCTGGGGGCCCGGCGGGCAGTTGCCGTACACCTGGTACCACCAGCTGTACTTCGGGAACGACAACCCGTTCGCCGACCCCGTGCTCACGGCGGGCGGGGTCCTGGCCTCCGGCACCGTGAAGCTGACGCACGCGGGCAGGACGCTCTACTCGCACAAGTACAGCCCCTCGCAGGAGATCGGCGCGCAGCCGCGGATCCCGGGGTCGGGCTGGTACACGATCACCGAAACCGGTCACCGCGACCATCTGCCGGCCGGCTCTCTGTCGACCTCCTCCAGCCTCTCCCTGCACTTCTACGCCGACGCCGACAAGAACCAGCAGATCCGTGCCTACATCACCCGGTTCTGGCCCGAGGCACTGAACTCCAGGAACCAGGCGGCTGCCGGGTCGACCACGACCGTCGACCTGGGCATGCAACGCAACGGCACGGACGACAGCACGATCGGCCGGCTGTCGGACAGCGTGAAGTCCGTACGTGCCTGGTACACCACCGACAACGGCTCCACCTGGCACGCCATCACCGCGAAGCTGTCCGGCGGCAAGTGGACCACCGCCGTCCACAACCCGGCCTCTGGCCGCGTCGGCCTGCGCTCGACCGTCACCGACACCCACGGCGACAGTTCGACGACCACGGTGTACAACGCGTACGCCGTGGGCTGAGGACTGAGGACTGAGGACTGAAGGCCGACCGTGCCGTCGCGACGGCACGGTCGGTGGGGTCGACACCAAGGGAGGCCAACACGCGGAGGGCCATGTTGCCCGCCCTCCTGGGCGGCCTGCCGGCGCTGACCCTGGCGGCACCGTCGGCCGCGACACCGCCGCCGGTCCTGGCGCCGGCGGCGAACACGGCGGCGCGGACGACCCCACCTGCCCCAGTCACCACGGAGCCGGACACCCGCCCCCTGTGCGCGACCGAGCCCGCCCGGCTAGGTGTCCTGCTTCGCACTCGCCCATAACGACGTACGGCAGGCCAAGGGCCTGCAACCCCTCGCGGCCCCGGCGGGACTGAGCCCCGCCGACCTCCAGAGCGCCTACGACCTGCCCTCCGGCACAGCCGGGTCCGGCGCCACGCCGGGCCTCGTCGACGCCTACGACGCCCCGAACGCCGAGGCCGATCCAGCCGTCTACCGCAGCCAGTTCGGCCTGCCGCCCTGCACCACCGACAACGGCTACTTCCCCAGGACCGACCCCGGCGTCTTCCGATCCGCCGAGGAACAGGCTCCGGTGCCTGTGCGTCCGGTGCCGCGCGGGCGCGGGAGTGGTCTGCCCGCCTCCGCGTCGGCACTGGTGGAGAGCGGTCGGAGCGAGCGGAGTGAAGCAAAAACCCGTCCGCTGACACGAACCGCGACCCCGCGGTGGACACTCTCCTGGGCGGGATCCGGCATATGCCCTCGCAACGGCGCACACAGGCGCCATGTCAACGCGCAGCGGGCCGAGCACGATGAGGGCGCGCGGACACCGTGTCCCTCGCCCTCCACTGCACTGTGCCCTTCACGTGCCCATAAGAGTGGAGAACCTCGGTCGACACAGGAGCGATACGACGGCACGGTTCCTGCAGGGACACTGCATCCGCGCAGCTCAGAGCCACAGAGCTCGCCCAGGCGCCATCGCTTCCCAAGCTGAGAGTGCGAGTTCGATTCTCGTCACCCGCTCCATGAGGAAACCCCAGGTCAGCGACCTGGGGTTTGTGTTTTGCCGGAGGTTGTC
>LRTP01000450.1 GCA_001550305.1 Streptomyces diastatochromogenes | reverse complement strand
CACCCGGACGCCCGCGCGCCCACGGGGCCGCGGGCGCGGTTGACGGCGGGAGCGGAGGAGGGCCCCCGAGCCCCCACCGGTCTCCCGCCCCGGGTGTAGTCCTCGCCCACCAGGACGGGTGGCAGTTCCTCGGTCGCGTCCTCGGCCACCGGCGGCGTCACTGTGACCGTCGTGGCCGGTACGGCGATGACCTCGTAGTTCTCGTCCGCGTCGGGCCCGTGCTGTTCCTCGCGCACCTCCTTCAGAAGTTGCGCGAGTGCCTCCGTCCGGCGGCGCCGCTGGACATAGGTGGGTTCGATCGCCCGTCGCCCCCCGGGCTGCCCTGGTTCGGGCGGTGTCGGCACACTGCTCTCCTTCCGTGCGCGCGGTGTCACGCCATCCCCGTGGAGTGATACGCGGCCTGAGGCCCCGGGGTTCAACGGCACCCCAGGCCCCCCGAGCCCACGTGGTCGTACAACGTGAAGAATGGGCAAATAGCGGGTAGGACCACCTTCGGGGAGCGGAGAGGGTCGCCGTGGCTGCGAGCGAGGAACGAGACGTGTCGGTCGCCCGCCGACGCTTCGACATGGCGGACGCCGCGCCGCTGCTGCTCGACGCCAGGATGACGGTGACCAGCTGGACCGCGGACGCCGAGCGCCTGCTGGGGTACGCGCCCTCCGAGGTGCTGGGCCGCCGCGCCGCCGAGCTGCTGCTTCCGGAGGACGCGGCGCGGATCCCCGACCTTGTGGCGCGGTGCCACGACGGCGGCGGCTGGGCGGGACTGCTGTCCGCGCTGCACCGGGACGGACACGCGGTCCGGGTGATGGTCCGGGCCGTCCCGATACGCGAGAGCGGCGGGCCGACGCGCTGGGTGGTGCTGCTCGCCGATCTGGCGGGTGGCCCCGGCTGGGACATGAGCCGGTCGGTGCTGGAGCGGATGAACGCCCGCTCGCCGGTGGGCATCGCCATCGTGGACACGGACCTGCGCTATGTGTGGTCGAACGCCGCGCTGGAGCAGTTCGGCGGGGGCCCGCCGCACCAGCGGCTGGGGCGCAGGCTCGCCGACATCCAGCCGGGACTGGACGCCGAGACGCTGGAGGCGCAGATGCGCCGGGTGCTGGAGAGCGGCCGGCCGGTCGTCGGGTACGAGCACGTGGGCCGCGTACGGTCCGCGCCGCATCGCGAGTCCGCGCACTCCCTGTCGTTCATCCGGCTGGAGGACGACCACGGCCATCCGATCGGGGTCTACTACACCGTTGTCGACGTCACCGATCGCTACCGTGCGCGACGGCGGCTGGCGCTGCTCGACCGGGCCGGCGAGCACATCGGACGCAGCCTGGACGTCCAGCACACCGCTCAGGAGCTGGCCGACGTCGCCGTACCGGGGCTGGCCGACTTCGTCACCGTGGACCTGCTGGAGTCCGTGCTCAGGGGAGCCGAGCCGGTGCCCGGCCGGCTGAGCGACACGGACGTGGTGTCACTGCGGCGTGCCGGACAGCAGTCGGTCCGGGCCGGTATCCCGGAAACCGCCGTCGAGGTGGGTGAGGCCGCGACCTACCAGGCGACCTCTCCCCCGGTCCGTGCTCTGGCCGAGGGCCGGTCCTGGTGTGAGGCGCGGCTGGATCCACAGGCCAGGAAGTGGAGCACGAGCGCCCGCGAGGGCCCGGCCGCCTCCTTCCTCGACCTCGGGCTGCACAGCGCGATGATCGTGCCCGTCCGGGCCCGTGGCGTCACGCTGGGGATCACCACGTTCTTCCGGCGCGACTGCGCGGACCCCTTCGACGAGGACGATCTGAGCCTGGCGGAGGAGTTCGTCGGCAGGGCGGCCCTGTGCCTCGACAACGCCCGTCGTTACACCCGTGAGCGCGACGCGGCGCTCGTCCTCCAGCGCAATCTGCTCCCGCACCGCTTCCCCGAGCAGAACGCGGTGGAGGTCTCGGCCTGCTACCGGCCCGCGGACGAGCTGACGGGCCTCGCCGGGGACTGGTTCGACGTCATTCCGCTGTCCGGGGCCCGGGTGGCACTGGTCGTGGGCGAGGTGACCGGTCACGGCATCGACGGCGCCGCCGCCATGGGGCGGCTGCGGGCCGCCGTACAGACCCTCGCCGATCTGGACCTGTCGCCCGAGGAGGTGCTCGCGCACCTGGACGACCTGGTCAGCCGGGCCGCCCGGGAGGAGGGCAGCGGCGCGGACACCCTCACCAGCGGGATGCAGGCCGTCGGAGCCAGCTGTCTGTACGTCGTGTACGACCCGGTGAGCGGGCGGTGCGCGATGGCGGGCGCGGGGCATCCCGCACCCGCGGTCATCGCTCCCGACGGCACCGTCACGTTCGCGGACCTTCCCCGCGGTCCCGTGCTGGGGGTCGCCGGACTACCCTTCGAATCGGTGGAGTTCACCCTGGAGGAAGGCAGTGTGCTCGCCCTGCACACCGACGGGCTGATCGCCACGCCCCGCACGGGAAGGGATCCGGACGCGGGCCGGGAGCGGCTGCGGGGCGCGTTGGCCTCGCACCGCCAGCCGTTGGACGGCATGTGCCGCACGATCGTGGACGATCTCGTGCCGTCGCGGCCGTACGACGACGTGGCGCTGCTGATGGCGCGCACGCGCCGGCTCGGCGCCGAGCAGGTCGCGACCTGGGACCTGTCCACGGATCCGGCCATGGTCGCCGAGGCCAGGAAGGTGGCGACGCAGCAGTTGAGCGCGTGGGGCCTGGACGAGCTGGCCTTCACCACCGAGCTGGTCGTGAGCGAGCTCGTCACCAACGCGATCCGGTACGCCTCGGGGCCGATCCGGCTGCGTCTGATCACCGAGCGGGCGCTGATCTGCGAGGTCTCCGACGGCGCCGCGACCGCCCCGCATCTGCGGCATCCGAAGACCACCGACGAGGGTGGCCGCGGGCTGTTCCTGATCTCCCAGTTCACCCGGCGCTGGGGCACCCGCTACACCCCCGAGGGGAAGGTCATCTGGGCCGAGCAGTCGCTGACCACCCAGCCCACGATGTGACGGACGGACTCGCGGCCGGGGGGCTCAGCAGTCGCGGAACTCGGGTGACTGGTTGAGGATCTGCGAACGCTGCGAGGTGAACCGGGAGTGGGTCGCGCCGCCCCGGTCCTCGGGGCGGAAGACGGCGACGCGGTGGCAGTTCATGAAGGCGAGGGTGACGCCGAAGTGTCGCTCCAGGCTGCCGCGGATCGCGTCGCTGGCGAGCGCCCGCAGCAGCTGGCCGCGTTCCTTCTCGGAGGGGGGCGGAGTGTGGTTGTCGGCGAACTCAGCTGTCCCGTCGCGGAGTTGATGAGCCAGGTCGGCGATGAGGTCGTAGGCGTACGGCAGGGACGTACGGACGGTGTCCACGAAGTCCGCTTCGCGGACCGGACCGCGTTCGGCTTCGGCGAGCAGCTTCGGGGAGACGTCGAGTGACATGAGAGTGGCAGTCCTGTCGGTAGGTGGTTCGTGGCGCGCGGGTCGCCATCGGGTCGGGCGTGGGGGGATCAGTCGGCGGACGGTTCGAGGGCGGTGGGGCCGTGCCGGAAGTCGGGGTCGATCTGTGCAGAGAGGTCGGTGCCGGTGGCCCGGTCGGCCCAGGCGGCGGCGTTGCGCAGGTGGAAGGCGACGGCGTGTTCCTGGAAGGCCGTCCAGTCCTTGGTACGGGAGTCCAGGGCCGTCCGCATGCGGCGCAGCGCGTGGATGTTGTGCGGTTCGAGGTCGCCGTGGGGTCGGCCCTGCTCCTGGGCGCGCACCCAGGAGGAGTGCCGGACGTACGTCAGGAGGTCGTCGCCGACGTGTTCCTTGAGGAAGAGCAGGTCGTCCTCGCCGGTGACCTTGTTGCCGATCACCGCGACCGGGATGCCGAACTCCTCGGCGTGGTCGCGGTACTGGCGGTAGACGGAGACGCCCTTGCGGGTGGGTTCGGCGACCAGGAAGGTCATGTCGAAGCGGGTGAACAGTCCGGAGGCGAAGGCGTCGGCACCGGCGGTCATGTCGACGACGACGTACTCGCCGGGCCCGTCGACGAGATGGTTGAGGTACAGCTCCACCGCTCCGAGTTTGGAGTGGTAGCAGGCCACGCCGAGATCGCTCTCGTCGAACTCACCGGTGACCATCAGCGGTACGCCGCCGACCCGTTGGAGGTGCGGGGTGTGCACCGGGTCGTCGCCGAGGAGGCGCAGCAGGCGTGAGCCGCGGCCCGGCGGGGTGGTCTTGATCATGGCTTCGGGTGAGGTGATGCGCGGGTTGCTGCCGCGCAGGTGGGCCTTGATCTCGCCGAGCCGCGCACTGAGGGGCGGGGCGGCGAAGGTCTCGTCGTCGCCGAGGCCGAGGGCGTGTGCCAGGTGCTGGTTGATGTCGCCGTCGATGGCGACGACGGGCGCGCCGGAGTGCGCCAGCTCGCGGGAGAAGAGGGCCGACAGCGTGGTCTTGCCGCTGCCGCCCTTTCCGACGAAGGCCGCGCGCATGTCAGCCCTCCGGGCGCAGCAGGCCGCGCTCGTACGCCTTGGCCAGTCGCTGCGGTACGAGGTGGGAGGCGCCGTCGACGGTGATCGGGACGAGTCGCGCCGTGGCGGCCTTCCACTGGGCGCGGCGGTGGCGGGTGTTGCTGCGGGACATTTTGCGTTTGGGCACGGCCATGTCGGTCTCCAAGGTAGGTGGACACGACCGACGCTATCTGAAAATGGATCTCATTTCCAAGCTGGCGCGCGGGCGCGTGGGATGCGCACGGAGCACGCGCGAGCCACGGAGGGCGCGCCGACAGCCGTGCCACCAAGCGAAGTTGACAGATTGTTGACCAAATCCAAGGCGAGTGGTGACCAACGGCGCCACTATGGTCGGCCGCATGTCCTCACACCCCCCACGGACTCCGGCCCTCCCTGTCCTCCCGTATCGGAAACCGACCCGTGACCGGGACTACTGGGTCTTCGACGATGTGCTGCCCGACGTGGACGCCGTCCGGGCGCGCTGTCTCGCCAAGGACGAGTGGGCCAAGGGCTACCCGTACACCTCGGAGAGCTGGCCGGGCCTGCGGACGATGCCGGGGCTCGAACCGGGCGAACTGGCCCGCGTGGAACGGCTGGTGAAGAAGGCCACCGGCGCGAAGGAGCTGTGGGTGCAGAGCACGCCCTCCGGGGGCACGCTCAACCACAACTGCGTCCAGGTGGTCGGCAAGGACGAGGGCCAACCGCGCCCGCACACCGACTCCCGCGCGCTGTGCCGGTACGCCGCCGTGCTCTATCTCAACCCGGTCGTACCCAAGAGCTGCGGAACGAGCTTCTACCGGCAGAGCCTGCCCGGCGGCCGACTCGGCGGGAACGTGGTGGCGGCTCCGCACAACAACCTGGTCGACGCGCTCGGTACGCGGTTCGTGGCGTCGGACTCCTTCGTCGAGGACCTCGAGGTCCCGCACCGCTACAACCGGCTGCTCCTCTACCACGCCAACCTGATGCACAGCGCCACCGGCTACTGGGGCAGCACGATGGAGGACAAGCGGATGACCGCGGTCTTCTTCTGGATGGCGTGAGCCCATGTGCCGATGGCGTGAGTCCACGTACGGATGGCTTGAGCCCGCGCACCAATGACGTGAGTCCGCGCATCGACGGTGCGCCCGCGCACCGATGCCGAGCGGCCCCGGACCTTGGAGTCCGGGGCCGCTCGGCTGTGCGGGGCGGTGTGCTCAGTTGCCCATGAGTTCGCGTTCGATGGAGGCCAGCTCGTCGGCGCTGCCCTGGACCTTGGGTCCGGTGAACCACTTGCGGGCCGACAGCATCCACCAGGCACCGGCGAAGCCGAGGACGACGACCACCGCGATCGGCGCGTAGTTGAAGGACTTGGCGGTGACCGGGCTGACCTGCGGGAGCATGAAGAGGACGGTCACGCAGGCGACCCAGCCCACGGCGACGACCGCGACGGGCTTGCTCCAGCGGCCGAGGTTCCAGGGCCCCGCCGCGAAGTCGTCGCCCTGGCGCAGCCGCAGATAGATCGGGATGACGTAGGCGATGAAGAGTCCGATGACCGCGATCGAGGTGACGGCGGCGTACGCGGTGGGGTTGATCAGGTAGGGCAGGCCGAGGAGGAAGGCTCCGCCCGAGGCGAGCCACACCGCGTTGGACGGCGTGCGGGTGCGATCGCTGATCCGGTGCCAGAACGCCGAGCCCGGCAACGCGCCGTCCCGCGAGAAGGCGTAGATCATCCGGGAGTTGGCGGTCACCGAGGACATGCCGCAGAAGAACTGGGCGCCGATGACGATGAGGAGCAGCAGCTTGCCGCCGGTGTCGCCCAGGGCGTCGAGGAAGATCTGCACCGGGGGCACACCGGTGGAGCTGCCGAGCGCACCGTCGTAGCTCTGGATCGCGAAGGTGACGCCGATCAGCAGGATCCAGCCCGCCACCAGCGAGACGAGGATGGAGTTGACGATGCCGCGCGGTCCGGAGCGGGCCGCGTCGTGGGTCTCCTCGGTCATGTGGGCCGAGGCGTCGAAGCCGGTCAGGGTGTACTGGGCGAGCAGCAGGCCCAACAGGGAGACGTACAGACTCGATCCCCAGCCGGTGTTGTTGACGAAGTGGCCGAAGACGAAGCCCGCCGACTGGTGGTGGGAGGGGAAGACGACCAGCGCGAGGACGACGACCGCCACCCCGATGACCTGCCACCACACGCTGATGTTGTTGAGCAGGGCGACGAGCCTGACGCCGCGCACGTTGAGGAGCGCGTGGACGAGCAGGGTGATGCCGAAGAGGAGCACGGTGTGGCCGGGGGTGGCGGTGAAGCCGAACTGGAGGTCGAGGAAGGCGTTGAGGAACTGGGCCAGACCGAAGTCGATGCCCGCGGTGACGGCGACCTGGCCGAGGAAGTTGAACCAGCCGGTGAACCAGGCCCAGGCCGGGCCTCTGCTCTTGGCGAGCTTGGCCGCCCAGTAGTAGAGGCCGCCCGCGGTCGGGTAGCTGGAGCACACCTCGGCCATGCCCAGGCCGACGGTGAGGGTGAGGACACCGACGATCGGCCAGCCCCACACCATGACGGCGGGACCGCCGGTGTTCATGCCGAAGCCGTAGAGCGTCATACAGCCGGAGAGAATGCAGATGATCGTGAACGAGACGGCGAAGTTCGAGAACGGCGACATGCTGCGCTCGAGTTCCTGCGCGTAGCCGAGCTCGTGCAGCCGGGCCTCGTCGTCGGTCATCGCGGGTGCCGCGCTGTCGTTCGGTCCGGGTGATCCGGTCTTGTCCAGGGTGTTGTCCGAAGCCACGGGTGATCCCCTTTGTGTGCTGGGCCGGTTGGAAGGGTGTACGGCGCGGACGGCGCACCTCGCGCGAAGGGCGCGAGCTGCGCGGTGGCGGGGGTGGCGGGTGGGTGACGGCTACTGCGACGTCATGCCGCCGTCGACCGCGACGACGCTTCCGGTCATGAAGCTCGCCTCGTCGGAGGCGAGGAAGAGGGCCACGTTCGCAATCTCGCGGGGCTGCCCCGGACGCCCGATGGGCTGGAAGGAATCGATGGTGTCGTAGACATGCTCAAGGCCGCCGAGGAGCTTGGCGTGCGCGTGGTTGATCGGCGTGTCGACCCATCCCGGGCAGATCACGTTGCAGCGGATGCCCTGCTTGACGTAGTCCAGTGCCACGCCCTTCGTGAGCATCACGCTGGCACCCTTGGAGGCAGAGTAAACAGTGAGGAAGGGCTCGCTGACCAGCCCGTTGACGCTGGAGATGTTCACAATCGAGCCGCCGCCCGCGGTGAGCATGTGCGGGATGACCGCACGGCAGCCGTAGAGCTGGCCCTTGACGTTCACATCGAGGGTCTTGTCGATGATGTCGTCGGGGACCTCGTGCAGCAGCCCCGGCAGGTTGACGCCCGCGTTGTTGACCAGGACGTCCACGCGGCCCCAACGGGCCACCACGGCCTCGACCATCGCGTCGACCTCGGCGCTGGAGGACACGTCCACCGCGCGGCCCTCGGCCACTCCGCCGGCCGTGGCGATCTCCGCGGCCGTCTCCCGCGCGGTCTGCTCGGACAGGTCGGCGCACAGCACCTTGCCGCCCTCCTCCGCCAGCCGGTGGGCGATCGCCCGGCCGATGCCGGAGCCGGCGCCGGTCACGACGCAGACCTTGTCCGCGACCCGGCCCGTGGGCGGCGCGGAGGGGGTGGTGGTCGGAGTGGCCATGGGCTCTCTTTCCGGTCGCGTGACGGGATTTGATGCTTGGAACATTCGCCAACGACCCGTCCGGTCGAGCTGCGGGGAACAGGCGATCACGGACCGGAGAGCGCTTCTGGTCTGTGCTTTCGCCGTGGGGGTGCCCTAATGTTGGGGCGTCCGGGCCCATAAGTCATTGGACGATCTCCCAACAATCGAGCGTTCGATCCGTGGGACCTTCCGAACGCCCGCACGATCACCGGGGGCACGAATTGATCGATCTCGACGGCAAGGTGGCCGTGGTCACCGGCGCGGCGAGCGGTATCGGACGGGCCATCACGCGCGGGTTCGTGGCGGCCGGGGCGAAGGTGCTCGCCGCCGACATCGACGAGGCGGGGGTGTGGCGTACGGCCGAACTGTGCGACGACCCCACCGCGGTCGAGCCGCTGCGCGCCGACGTCTCCGACCCCGACGACGTCGCCGCGGCCGTGGAGGCGGCCGAGCGGACCTGGGGCCGCGTCACCACGATGGTCAACAACGCGGCCGTCTCGATTCCCGGCAATGTGCTGGAGACCTCCGTCGAGGACTTCGACCGCATGCTCGCGGTCAACCTGCGCGGGGTCTTCCTCGGCTGCAAGTACGCGGTGCCCGCGCTGCTGCGCGCGGGCGGCGGCTCGATCATCAACATGGGCTCGGTCAACAGCCTCGTCGCGGAACCCGTACTGGCCGGATACACCGCGAGCAAGGGCGGCGTCCTGATGCTGACCAAGGCGGTGGCCCGCGACTTCGCCACCTCCGGTGTGCGCTGCAACTGCATCTGCCCCGGCTGGGTCGACACGCCCATCAACCTCGCCCACGCCGAGCGGATGGGCGGAATCGAGTCCGTCCGGGACACCCTGCCGTCCTGGCAGCCGATCGGGCGCGAAGGGCGCCCTGACGAGATCGCGGCGGTCGCGCTGTTCCTGGCCTCGGACCTGTCCACGTTCATGACCGGGTCGGCCGTCGTCGCCGACGGCGGCATGACGGCGATCTGAGGACGGACCGCGATGACCACCCACACGGCCGGCGGCGCGAGCGGCACGCTGGAGACACTGACCGCCGCACTCGGCAACGACGTGCTGCGCGCGGTACTGCTGCCCGAACCATCCCTGCCCGTGGGCGGCATACGGGTGCACGAGCCGGGCACGGCGCAGAGTCCTGGGCGCGGTGACATCGTCCTCGCCATCGGCATGGACGACGTGACGGCGGTGACCGCGCTGCTGCGCCGGCTCGGCGGAGTGGCCGCGGCGGTGGCCACGAAGTGCCGTGTCCAGGACGACGCGGACGTGCTGCGGGCCGCCGCGGACTCCGGGTGCGGGGTGCTCGTACTGGACGAGGGCATCGATTGGCTGCAGGCGGTGGCCCTGCTGCAGGGTGAGATCGCCCGGCACGCCGCCGACTCCGGTCCGGAGCCGTCCGGGGGCGTCGACCTGTTCGAACTCGCCGACATGGCGGCCGACGCGGTCGGCGGCCCCGTGACGATCGAGGACCCGCGGGGCTGGCTGCTCGCCTACTCCAGTGACCAGACCGGAGGCGATCCGGTGCGGGCGGAGACGCTGCTGGGCCGCCGTGCGCCGACCGGGTTCTCGCAGGCGCTCGCGGCGCGCGGGGTCCCGCAGGAGATCGCTCGCAGCGAGGGCCCGGTCGTGGTGCGTGGGGTGGCGGAGGGCGC
>LRTP01000045.1 GCA_001550305.1 Streptomyces diastatochromogenes | reverse complement strand
CGGCGGCAGGGACGCGGGTCGGTCCCGCCCTGCTCGGCCTGGCCGCCGCCTGCGGCCACGACACGCTGCCCGTACGGCCCAGGCCCCGCGTCCGGATCCTGGTCACCGGCGACGAGCTGATCCCTTCCGGGCGGCCGGCCCCCGGCCGGGTACGCGACGCGCTGGGCCCGCTGCTGCCACCGCTGGTGCACACGCTCGGCGGCGAGGTCAACGGCGTACGTCCCGTGCCGGACCACCCTGTCGGGTCACTCGCCACCGTCGTGCTCACCACGTCGTACGACTCCGACGTGATCGTGGTGACCGGCTCCACCTCGGTCGGCGTCACCGACCAGCTGAGGCGGCTGCTGGCCGAGCACGGAGCCCGGTGGGTGGTGGACGCGGTCGCCGTCCGCCCGGGCCATCCTCAACTGCTCGCCCAACTCCCCGACCGGCGC
This sequence comes from Streptomyces diastatochromogenes, assembly GCA_001550305.1. Taxonomy (GTDB): domain Bacteria; phylum Actinomycetota; class Actinomycetes; order Streptomycetales; family Streptomycetaceae; genus Streptomyces; species Streptomyces mirabilis_D. Next base: position 25,491 of record LRTP01000045.1, on the reverse strand, counting down.
TGGATCGTGGGCCTTCCCGGAAATCCGTACGCGGCGCTGACCGCCGCCCACACCCTGCTCGCCCCACTCCTCGCGGGCCTGACCGGGCGCCCGCTGTCGGCCCTGCCCCGCATCCCGCTGACCGGTGACATCACGACCGCCCCTGGCCGTACCCGGCTGATCCCTGTCACCTGGGACGGCGCCACCGCCCGCCCCGTCGGCGGACACCGGCCCGCGTTCCTGCACGGAGCCGCCCTCGCCGACGCGCTCGCCGCCGTACCACCGGACTGGCAGCCCCACACCCCCGTGCCCCTGCTTCTGTTGACGGGATGAGGGGCACCGCACGCCGCTGCGCCGGTCAGCCCTTGACCGAGTGGCGAGGCGTGCCGTCGGCCCGGCGGAGCGGGATTGCCCCGCCCGTATCCGGTACCCAGGGTCGACTGCGCATCACCGAGGCCGGCCGGAGCCGCCCGTCCTCGCCTCCGCCGACGGACGTCCTTCGACCAGGGCGTTGCAGGTCAAGGACTTCGACGGACGCGGCCTGGAACTTCTCCTGGCGCGGGACCCGCCGGCAACTCACCGTGGCCGGACCCGTGGAAGTGCTCACCCCCGCCGAATCCGACCGGCTCTTCGCCGTGTGCCCGTCGGCGGCACGGGCCGCGTCGGCGGTCTCGGCGCAGCCCCGGTCACTCGCCGACGTACCCGCCCTGCGCGAGCGCGCCCGTGCACTGCTCGCCGGTACCGAACCGATCCTGGCAGCGACTGCAGCCGTGATGAATGCGGTTGCCGGACGATGATGCACATGTCTACGGTCGGCCCCATGGCGGATGACGAACCCACGCGCGCCGCGCGTCTGTTGGATGCCCAGGCGAAGGCGGAACGGCTGTTCACGGAGATCGAGGAGCGCGGGCTGGTCGCGCCCGGGGAGGGCGAGCGGGCGGTCAGTGACCGGATCCGGGACCTGGCGAACGAGCTGTTCGGCACGACCCGTCACTGGCACAAACGCATCGTGCGCTCGGGCCCGAACACGCTGAAGCCCTACCGGGAGAACCCGCCGGACCGGGTGATCGGCGCGGACGACATCGTGTTCGCCGACTTCGGGCCCATCTTCGAGGAGTACGAGGCCGACTTCGGGCGCACCTTCGTCCTCGGTGACGACCCGGTCAAGCGGCGGCTGCGCGACGACCTGCCCGAGGTCTTCGCGGCCGGGCGACGCTTCTTCGAGAGCGACCCGGACATCACGGGCAAGCGGCTGTACGCCGAGGTCGAGCGGCTTGCCACCGACGCGGGCTGGGAACTGGGCGGCTGGCACGCCGGACACCTGGTCGGCGAGTTCCCGCACGAGACGATCGACGGTGCGGACGTGGAGTCGTACATCGCGCCGGGCAATGACACCCCGCTGCGACGCACCGACAAGGCGGGGCGCCGCTGCCACTGGATCCTCGAGATCCACCTCGTCGACCCGGCGCGCGAGTTCGGCGGCTTCTACGAGGAACTGCTCGACCTCGGCTGATCCGTCACGCTCGCTCGACGAAGGGCGACCGGGTTGGAGGGACCCTCCCTCATCGATGGCCGTGGTTCGGTCACGTCAACGGCGGGGCGGTCACTGGCAAAGGCAGGGGCAAGAATCGCCTTCGTGGCCCGCCTCACGCGGCGCAATGACCGTGTGGCAACGCACCGTTCACTCAGGGGCCGCTGGGGCGCGCCAGGGTGCGGTCGTTGTCAGCTCAACTGCTCGCCAGAGAGGGCACCATGGCCACACAGACAGGGACATCGGACGAGTCGACGAAGTCTTCCGAGGGGGTCAGCCGTCGTCACGCGCTGGGCCTTCTCGGTACGGCAGGGGCCGGCGCGGCCGTCACCCCGCTGCTGGGAGCAGGTACGGCGCAGGCCGCTCCGCTCGCCGCCCCGGCCCTTCACCTCACCGCGGACTCGGCCGGTGCGCCCCCGGTCCAAGGGCTGCACCTGACCTTCGGGGCGGACCCGCGCACCCAGATGACGGTGTCGTGGATCACCGACAGACCGGTGACCAGACCCGTTGTGCACTACGGCACGCTGGAGCACGGCTTCGGATCCAGCGCCGACGCCCGGACCGTCACCTACGTGGACGGCACCTCCAGCCGTACCGTCTACGTCCACCACGCCTCGCTGAACCGGCTCACCCCGGGCACCGACTACGTCTACCTCGCCACCCACGAGGGGACGACGCCCGACAGCGGTACGTTCCGCACCGCCCCGCGTGGACGGAAGCCGTTCACCTTCACCAGCTTCGGAGACCAGTCCGCTCCGCAGGTGACCTGGGCGGCCGACGGCAAGGTGGCCCTCGACGCGAACTCCACCCCCGCGACGAAGGACATCGTCACGGGTATCGAGCAGGTCGCCCCGCTCTTCCATCTGCTCAACGGTGACCTGTGCTACGCGAACCTGGACGTCGACCGGGTGCGTACCTGGAACAACTTCTTCACCAACAACACCCGTTCCGCGCGCTTCCGCCCCTGGATGCCCGCGGCCGGCAACCACGAGATCGAGAAGGCCAACGGCCCGCTCGGGCTCGGCGCCTACCAGACCTACTTCACCCTGCCCTCCACCGAGACCGACGCCGAACTCGCAGGCCTGTGGTACGCGTTCACGGTCGGCTCCGTCCGGGTGATCGTGCTGCAGAACGACGACAACTGCCTCCAGGACGGTGGCGACGTCTACATCAGCGGCTACTCCGGCGGACGGCAACTCGCCTTCCTGGAGAAGGAGCTGAAGGCGGCGCGCTCCTCCGGTGACGTTGACTGGGTGGTCGTCGCCATGCACCAGGTCATGATCAGTTCCTCGGACGCGAACGGCGCCGACCTGGGCCTGCGCCAGAAGTACGGCCCCCTGTTCGACCGGTACGGTGTGGACTTGGTCCTGTGTGGCCATGAGCACAACTACGAGCGCTCGCTCGCCGTTCGTGGCGTCGTCACCGGGAGCGAGACGCTGACCCCGCGCCCGGTCTCCCAGGCCACCGACTCCATCGACACCGGTCTTGGCACCGTGCACATGATTCTCGGCGGCGGAGGCGTCTCGGGCACGACGAACGAGAAGTTCTTCACGGACGGCACCGCCAAGGTGATCACCGCTGTGTCGGCGACCCCCGGCTCCAACGGCAAGCGCACCTCCACCTACACCAAGGAGGAGGCGGTCTGGACCGGAGTCCGGGACATCGAGCACCCCTACGGCTTCGCCGCCTTCACCGTCGACCCCGGACGGCACGCCGGTGACACCACCCGCATGCACGTGACCTACTACAACGTGAACAAACCGAACGGCGACCTGTCGGTGTTCGAGACCTTCACGCTCCACCGCCGGCGCTCCGACGGCCACTCGAGGTGACAGTGCCGGTGCCGGTCCGCCACCGGCACCGGCCCATGGACGTGGTCGCGTCGGGACGAGGCAGGGGTGAACCGCACTCCGGCACACCGGGATCCAGTTCTGGCTCTGCATCGGTGTAGGCCGTGCCGAATGCGCTTGACGCTCATCGAGCAGTCCCTGAGTCGAGAGCACGGCGCGTGAAAGGTGCCTGACGGGTACACGCCCAGGTCAGGCGCCTTTCTTTGCGGGTCTGGAAGAAGCCCGACTTCTCCGGTGAGCGCGACACCAGCAGATTCTCCGTCTGCTGGTGGTACACGGGCTGCTTGCCCGGCTGACCTGTGCGAACGGGCGAAATCCCCGATCGGGAGGGAGTATTGGGCCGGGCCTGGTCCCGATCTTGGCCACGACCCTGAATGACTGTCTGCGTATGGGCGACGTGACCGTGTTTCAGGACCGGGGCAACGGCGAGCAGGACGTCCTTCTGTTCGAGTCCCGGACCAGGTTCACGTGCGTCGGCCCGAAGAGGACCGACGCACGTCGTGGGGTGCCTCCGGCTGCCTACACGGCGCCGTCCTGCGCGGAGGTGGTCCGAAGGACGAAGTCACGGACGGCGCCCGCGAACAGCTCGGGCTCCTCGATGTGTCCCATGTGCCCGCTGTTCTCCAGCACCAGCAGCTGCGAGTCGGGGATCAGCTCGTCGAGTTCGAGCGCCCAGCGAGGCCCGCAGATCACGTCGTGTCGGCCCACGACGACCAGAGCCGGCGGCTCCAGTCCCTTGAGGGCGGCACGATCGTCGATGACATCGGGCGCGAGGTACTCGTCCAGGCCTGAGATGTACGTGGCCCGGACCGCGTCCCGGAACGGGGCCAGCCGCTCCTCGTTGCCCCAGTAGTCGGCGAAGTACGACGGCAGTACACCGCGGGCGACCGCCAGGGTCTGCTCGTCGCTGGAGATGCCGGCCATCGCGCCGAACGCGGCCAGCACATCGGGCAGCCCGGGGTGACCGGCGTGCTTCGCGGCGAAGGCCTCCACCCTGCGGCCCGCCTCCGCGCCGTGCTCGGGACCGGTAACGGGCGCGCCTTCGTACAGCACGACGCCCGCCAGCTGCTCGGGGCGGTGCAGGGCGTGGTGGGCGGCCACGAACGCGCCGTGCGAATGCCCCAGCAGGTGCACCTTGGGCACGCCGAGACGGTTGATCAGTATCTGCAGGAAGCGGCTGTACCTCTCCCGGGTGTAACCGTGCGGGTGCGAGGGGAGACGGCTGTCCTCGGCGGTGCCGACGGGCTCGACGTAGACCACGGTCAGGTGCTCTTCGAGGGCCGGCATGCGCAGGTAGTCCCAGAAGATGCCGGGACCGCCGGAGTTCGCCACGCACACCGGGCCGCTGCCGTGGACGTGATACTGCTGGACGATTCCGCCCATCCGGTACGAGTGGGTTCCGGGGGAGAGGGGGCTGGCACCGGACGTCGAGCCGTCGGCGTGCGCGGTGGATGCGTTCATCGGGATCTCCACGGTCTGCATGTGTCTGGGACACCGACAAGATGCACCGGGAGCCGAGAAGTCCTATCGCCGGAATGTGATCTGCGTCATGTTGCCGGGGCGATGCGGCGGGCCCCGGACTCAGACCGCGGCAGGAGCGGGGGTTGCCTCAGGGCGTGATGCGTGATGGAGGGAGACCCGGTCGAAGCGGCCGCCGTCCAGCGACATGATCCAGGCGACACCCGGCGGGCAGTGGTCCGGGTCGTCGGGCGGGTTGATCAGTTCCATCTCCCAGACGACCAGGGACCGGCCGGCCACCACGTGCAGGGGCCGCTGGCGCACACCCGCTGAGAGGTCCCCGTCCATCCCCGCCAGCAGAAGGTCGACGCCGCCGAGCCGCCGCCCTCCGGTCAGCAACGCGACCCCGGAGGAGTATCGGTCGTTGACCACCTTGCCGAACTCGCCGCGCTCGGCGGCCGCGAGTGTCTCGTGCGCCTCCTGCCAGCTGGCTTGGGTACGGCGTGTCGCGTCCTCGTGCGCCGTGGCCGCGGTGGCGGTGAGGGCCTGGGCGAGGGCGCCGCGTGCCTGGCTCAGCCGGCTGCGCACAGTGCTGACGGGAACTGAGATGGCTTCGGCTATCTGCTGGTACGAGGTGATCCCGGTGGAGAAGTAGCGCAGGACGAGCGGCAGTCGCAGGGTCGGGGACAATGCCTCGACGGCCTCCCAGATCCAGTCCCGCAGCGCGTGGCTCTGCAGGATCTGCTCGGGCGTGGCGCCGTCCGACGGCAGCGGCACCGACTCCATGGGCTCGACACGTCGCGCGGCGCGCAGCAGCGTCCGGCAGCCGTTGCGTACGACCATGCGCAGCCATGGCCCCACGGCTTCCGGATCGCGTACGTCCACGATCCGGCGCAGCGCCACCAGCGCCGCTTCCTGCATGACGTCGTCCACGTCCGGGCCCGGTCCCAGCAGGCTGACCGCCACCGCACGCATCCCGGGCCGGTGCCGCTCCAGCAGCAGGGCCAGTGCCGAAACGTCACCCGCCTGCGCGGACCGTGTCAGTGCCGCGTCCTCCGCCGGTCCGGTGTCTCCCGGTATCCCGCTCATACCTCGTCCTCCCGGTCACGACACCTGTCTTCTTCCGACCCTAAGCGCTTCGAGGCACATGCCACCCGTGACGCCGACAGAGGGAGCCGTGCGTGGTGTCTCGGTACGTGTGCCCGGACAGGTCGGGGCCTCAGTACCAGCGGTTGGCCTGCCAGAACGCCCAGGCGCCACAGGGGCTGTCGTAGACGCTGTTCATGTGGTTGAGGCCCCACTTGATCCGGGCGGCCGGGTTGGTCCGCCACCGGCGCCGACGGAGGACGTCTTGGAGTCCTCCGGTGCCTGGAAGAGGCCGCAGGCACCGGAGGAGGGGTTCGCGGCCTGGTAGTTCCAACTGGACTCGTGCTCCACGATGTTGCTGAAGCACTCGAACTGGCTGCCCGGCACCATCTCCCGCGGCCATCGCCTGGATCTGCGCGACGGTGTACGAGCTCTTCACGGGGACGCCGGATGTGTCCCGGGAGGCCGCCGCCTTGGTCTCGGCGCGCTCCTCAGCCTCCTGTTCCGCCTGCTCGGGCACGGATGGAGGGCATCGACGTACTGGAGCGGGCGCTGGGTCCGGCGCGGGGCGGGCTTCCCCGGGGCGCTCGGGCCCTGAAAGTGCCGTGGGCCGTGAACATTAAGTCATTCGACTGTCGCCTCTGACCTGCGCCTGAACGATCCTGAAACTGTCGCCGGCGTGCCAGTGCCGGCTGATCGTCATGCTCGGAGGGCCAGCCGTGAACCACACTCCCGTCGTCTTCATCCATGGCACCTGGCTGCACGCGCTCTCCTGGGAGTCATGGGTGGAGCGCTTCGCCAACCGGGGGTTCCTCGCCTTCGCGCCGGGTTGGCCGGGGGAGGCGGCCGCCGCCTGGGAGATGCGCAGGTCCGAGGCGCTCGCCGGCATCGGCCTGGACGTGCTGACAGACCACTACGCGAAGATCGTACGGTCGTTTGAAACCGCGCCGGTGATCGTCGGCCACTCGGTCGGCGGCCTCATCGCGCAGCATCTCATCGGCGCCAACATCGGCCGGGCCGCGGTGGCCATCGCACCCGCCCCGATCAACGACATCCCGCTGCCCGTCTCCCCGGCCCGGTTGTGGACCCCCGGCCAGGCCGACGCCGCCGAACAGCTGGTGTCCCTGTCTCCGGAGCAGTTCCACCACGCCTTCGCGAACACCGTGGGGGCGGAGGAGTCGCTCCGGCTCTTCGAGCGCTATGTCGTGCCGACGCCCCACCGTCTGCTCGCCGACCTCGGGTGCGCGGGCGCGGTGCGCAGCCCGCGTGCCGTGGTGGATGTCGGCAACGCGGACCGTGGCCCGCTCCTGCTGATCTCCGGCCAGGAGGACCTGCTGGTGCCCGACTCCGTCACGCGCGCGGTGTACAAGCAGTACGGCGACTCCACGGCCGTGACCGACCTGAAGCAGTTCCCGGACCGCGCCCACTCCCTGGTCATCGACAGCGGATGGAGATTCGTTGCCGACTACGTGCTCGGCTGGCTGGACGAACGCGGCCTCCGCGCCTACCCCGCGTAGGGTCTCGACGTGCCGCGGCCGTAGGCCGGCACGGTCACACGTTCTGGTCGCCGGGGATCTTGCCCAGTGCGTCGCGCAGGGCGGCGCGTGAGGTGATGCCGAGTTTGGGGAAGACGCGGTAGAGGTGTGAGCTGACGGTGCGGGGGGACAGGTGCATGCGTTTGCCGATCTCTTTGTTGGTCAGGCCGCTGGCGGCGAGGTCGGCGATCCGGCGCTCCTGCCAGGTGAGTTCGGCGAGCTGCGCGGAAGTGGTGTGCGTGGTCAGGCCTGATGCCTTGAGTTCGGCCCGGGCGCGTTCGGTCCAGGTGGGTGCGCCCAGCCGCTCGAATGATTCCATGGCCTGGATGAGGAATCGCCGTGCGGCTTTGGGCCCTTGGGTGTGGCGTTGGCGGATGCCGTGGGCGAGGCGGATGCGGGCGAGTTCGTAGGGGAAGTGGGGGGCGGCGGGGTGGGATTCGGCGCGGTGGTACATGTGGTCGGCTTCGGTGGGGTCGGTGGTGGTGATGGCGAGGGCGCCGTAGGTGGTGAGGGCGAGCCGGGGGGAGATGTCCGGGAGGCCTGCGTTTTGGGCGGCGAGGGCGTGTGCGCGGGCTTGTTGGGTGCGGCCGGTGTGGAGGGCTGCTTCGACGAGGTCGAGGAGGGTGCGGGGGGCTTGGTGGGCGTAGGGCTGGAAGGTGCCGGGGGGTGTGATGCCGATGGCGTGGAGGTAGGCGGCTTCGTAGTCGCCTTCGGCGAGGGCGGCGGTGGTGCCGATGGCGTCGGTGATCTGGGTGAGGAATCCGACGCCGCGGGGGCGGGCCCAGGCCTCGACGGTGGCTTGTAGTTCGCGGGCGCGTTCGACCTCGCCGCGCAGCGCGGCCAACAGCCCCAGATACGCCTGGGTGTGAAGAACGAACAGGGCGTGCCCGTGCGCTGTCGTCAGCTCCAGGCAGCGCTGTCCGGTGTGTTCGGCCTCGGCCCACTCGCCGACCCCGATCTGGTCGAGCATGATCAGGTGCAGCATGGTCATGGCGTCGGCCACGGCCCCCGTCTCCACCTCGCGGTCCACGGTGCGCTGCAGATGCGGCCGGTAATGGCTGAGGGTGTCCACGTGGTAGGCGGCGACCCCCAGCCGGGTGATGTCCCACGGCTCCAGGTCGCGGAGGTCGGCGAAGGCGCGTTCCACCCGCTCGCGCACCCCGGCGCCGCGACGCACCACGTCGCCCCAGGCGTCCTGGTAGATGCGTGAATGCGAGGGCACCAGGTCGCCCAGGGGGCCCAGAAGTTCATGAGTCCGCTCCCACGCGGCCTCGTCACTCGCGTACTGGTTGATGGCCAGCAGCAGGTCGACCAGTCGTGTGAGCACCTCGTCCGGCTCCCGCACCCCGCTGTCGCGCATGCTCTCGATCGCCGCGAAGACCTGGCGCTGCGAGGACCGTACGTCCCCGTTCTCGAAGAGCGCGACATAGCCCGACGTGACCGCCGAGGCCGGGGAATCGGTGATGCCGGACCCGGTGCCCGAGCGGACCAGTCGCCGGGCCTGGTCCAGTCGGCCGGAGTGCCCGGCGATGTAGGCCGCGCTGCCCAGCCGTCTGGACCGTTCCTCGGGGCTCTCGCTCAGTTCCGCGGCCCGGGTCAGCCAGGCCACCGCGGCCAGCGCGCCACCCCGCAGGATGGCGGAGTCCGCGGCTGCCTCCAGCGTCGCCGCGGCCTCCTCGTCGGGGTCGACCGTCGAGGCCGCCAGGTGTGTAGCACGCCGTTCCAGGTCGTCACGGTGTACCTGAGCGAGCACGGCGTGCGCCGCACGCCGTTCGTTGGGTGTCGCCTTCTGGACGACGGCCGAACGCACCAGCGGATGCCGGAAGACGAAGTCACCGCTGAGCGGGTCGATGTCCAGCAGGCCGCAGGCCGCGGCCTCGTCGGCTTCCACCATGCGGTAACGCGTGCCCCCCGCGAGGACCGTCGTCGTACCGGCACCGACGCCGTCCAGGGCGCCTCGCAGCAGCTCCGCGCGCACGGCGTCGCCGAGGGCCGCGATACGGGCGCCGTACACGTGCTGCAGACGCAGGGGGAGTGGGATGCCGGTGTACCCGAACAGTTCCTCGGGAGTGCGTCCGGTCCGGTTGCCGCGCACGTACGGCGGCAGTTCCAGCAGGGCCAGCGGGTTCCCCTGCGCCTCGTCCAGGACCAGACGCCGGATCCGGGGGTCAAGACCGGGGTGGCGCCTGTCCAGCAGCTGCTCGGAGGCCTTCTCCGACAGCGTGGTCACCGGCAGTTCCGGCAGCGCGGCGGTGTCGAAGCCCGAGGGCACCTCGGAGCGTAGGCCGACGACGAGTCTCACCGAGCTGCCGGTCAGCCGGCGTCCCACGAAACCGCACACCTGGGTGCTGGAGGTGTCGAGCCACTGGCCGTCGTCGAGCACCAGCAGGAGGGGTTTCTGCGACGCCGCGAGGGAGAGCAGGTCGAGGACGGCGATCCCGAGCGTCATGACCGAGGGGGGTGTGCCCCCACCCCTGCCGAAGACGACGTCGAAGACTCCCCGGTGGGCGTCGTCCAGTCGGTCGATGTAGGTGAGCAGCGGATACAGGAACTGGTGCAGACCGGCGAACGGCAGCTCCGACTCGGCCTCGACGCCGGCCGCCCTGATCACCCTGTGTTGCTGCGCCGTCGCGAGTTCGGCGACGTGGTCCAGCAGGGCACTCTTGCCCACGCCTGCGTCACCGCGCAGAACGAGTGCCCGGCCCCCGGGGGCCGCCACGAACGCCGACAGCCCTTCCTGCTCGCTTTCGCGGCCGACCATGGTCCCGAAGACAGACTCCACCGTCCCCCACTCCCTTCACCCCGAAACGCTCTCGCGTCCGTGCATACGGATCACGCCAGGCGCGATCGCGAGGGTACGTCGTCGTCCTCGCCGCCCGGGCCTCGAGGGTGGTGCGTTCCCGGCAGCCACATGTCGGGCAGCCGCGCGTGTGACAGCACGGCGGTGGCCGGCCCCTCACATGCTGGGTGCGGTCCCCCCTCACACCTCACGCAGAAGATTAGATGCCTCCGGCGGATTCCGTCAGCCGATATGGCCGAAGGAGTTCTCGCTGTACGGCCATCCCGCCCTCCGAATGCGGCTCGCCGCAGCGCGCCCGGCATCCAGCCCCAGGTGTGTACCTTCTGTTGCGAGATATGTTTCTTCGACTCGACGAATACGTATGGGCTCGGCAGGTCGTGGAATGAGTTGAGCGGGGGCGGGATGCGACCCGTGTGTACCGCCGTCTGTGTGTCAGGACGTTCCCCCGAGGCCGTTCAGCAGGGTGTCGACGACGACGTCCGCCGCTTGTCCGGGGCTCAGCTCGGGCAGCTGCCGGGACACGAGGTGCATGAGCTGGGGCAGCAGTGCGCTCGCCCATCCCTCCGGGAGTCCGGGGCGTAGGAGGCCTTCGTCGGTGGCGCGTTGGAGGAAGGCGCCGACCTCGGCGATGGATGCGTCGCGGCGTGTGTGGACAGTGTCGTCGGTGAGCATGCGGGTGAGGTCGACGGGCCAGGTGCGGTTGACGGTGATGATGTTCTCGACGTAACGGTGCAGGGCGACGGCGACGGGTGCCTCGCGCAGTCGTGCGTCCTCGATGGCGTGCTCGATGGCCGTGAGGCGGGATTCGTAGATGGCCGCCAGGAGGTCCTCGCGGGAGGCGAAGCGGCGGTAGACGGTGCGCCGGTCCACACCTGCCTCAGTGGCGATGCTCGTGATGCTCGCGCCGGGATCGGCGGCGAGCATGCGTGCTCCGGTGGTCAGGACGGCTTCCAGGTTGCGCGCTGCGTCGGCTCTCACCGCACCGAGTCTAGTGGCGGAATGTGAAGCCTGAGACATCTAACGCCTCTTGGGGGTGGAACCCTCTTCAGTAACTGCTACAGTGATGTGACACATAAGACCAGTAGCGTCAGACCCATGAGTCCGATCGACTGATGGCGGTCGGCGCACCGTCCCTGTGCACCACTTCCAGAAAGGCAAGTTCCGATGTCGAAGGCACAGCAGTCCGCATCACCCGAGGCAGGTGGTGTGACGGCCGCCATGAGCGCGCTGATCCTGGCGGTCCTCTTGGCGGCCCTGGACCAGACGATCGTCTCGACCGCGTTGCCCCGGATAGCGGAGGACCTGAACGGGTTCGACGACATCGCATGGGTCAGCGCCGCGTATCTGCTCGCGTCGACGGCGGTGACCCCGCTGTGGGGCAAGCTCGGCGACATGTTCGGCCGCAAGCGGCTGTACCTGGCCTCGACCTCGATCTTCCTGATCGCCTCGGTGGCCTGTGGCCTGGCGCGGAACCTGCCCGAGCTGATCGGCGCCCGCGTGCTGCAGGGCGTGGGCGGCGGCGGCATGATCGTGCTGACCTTCGCCCTCGTCGGTGACATCGTCGCCCCGAGCGAACGCGGTCGCTACCAGGGCATGTTCGGTTCGGTCTACGGCGTCGCCAGCATCGTCGGCCCCCTGCTGGGCGGCGTCTTCACCGACCAGCTGTCCTGGCGGTGGGCCTTCCTGGTCAACCTGCCCGTTGGCATCATCGCCCTGGCCATCGCCGCGCGGGCGCTGCCCGCGGCCACCCGGGGCGCCAAGGCCCGCATCGACTACCTCGGCGCCACCATCCTGGCCGCCATCGCCACCGGCCTGGTCCTGATCACATCTTTTGGTGAGCGCTGGGGTTGGGGCTCGCCGGCCATCGTCGGCCTGATCATCGCCACCGTCGCGCTGACCGTCGCGCTGGTGCCGGTCGAGCGCCGCGCCGCTGCCCCTGTCCTGCCGCCGGCCATGCTCGCCTCCCGGACCGTGGTCTTCTCCTCGCTGATCGGGTTCTTCGCCAACGCCGCGATGTTCTCCGTGCTGGTCTATATGCCGACCTACCTCCAGATCGTTCACGGAGTCTCGGCCACTCTCTCCGGCATCCACATGCTGCCCCTGGTCGCCGGTCTGGTCGTCAGCCAGTCCCTGGCCGGACGCTGGGCCGCACACGTCGACCGGCTGCGAGCGATCCTCCTGGTGGGCCTGCTCGCCAACCTCGCCGGGCTGCTCCTGCTGGGCACCATCGGGGCGGCCACCAACACCCTTGTGCTGAGCGTCTACTTCCTGATCACCGGCGTCGGCATCGGCATGGTGCCCATGGTCGTGCTGACCACGGTCCAGAACAGCGTGCCCACCGCCGATCTCGGCGCGGCCAGCGCCGTGGTCACCTTCGCCCGTTCCATCGGCGCGGCCTTCGGTGTCGCTGTCTTCGGCACCCTCCTCAACACCGGCTTCGCCGACCGCACCCACGGCCTGGCGACCGCCGGCGGCTTCGACGCCGCCCGCCCCGACACCATCGGCCGGCTGCCCGTCGACCTGCGCGACACCGCACTGGACGCCTTCGACCACGCGACGGCCACCGGCTACCTCTGGATCGCCCCCACCCTCGCCGTTGGCATCCTCCTCGCGCTCTTCCTCAAGCCGGCGCGGAAGACCGCCGAGACGCCCCGTACCCCCGAGCCCGACCCCGCCAAGGACGCCGTCCCGGCCGCCTGACCCCCGGACAACACTCCCTCGACCGGCCGACGCCCTCACCGGGTGCCGGCCGGCGGCGTTGCGGGACACCCGCGGGGCACGCCACGGTGGTCGGCACGCGCTGCCGTCTCCCGGGGCACTCTCCGAGAGCCTCTTGAGCTGGGCGACCCACAGGGGTTCAAGCGCTGGCGGTCGCCGGCTCCACCACCGCGGAACCGGTCAGCGGATGCCGGAAGGGCAGCCGGCGGTCGTCGGCCGAGACCGTCACCAGGTGGTTCCGCTCGGCGGGAACGAAGTCGTCGACGGAAGCTCGGCCAACCGCGGCCGCCTAGATGGAGCCAGGTCACCGGTTCCGTCGCGGTCGGCGATCAGCAGCAGCTCCCGGCTGCGGTCGGGCAGGCCGGCGACGCGCGAGGCGAACATGACCTGGAGGCACTCGCTCAGGGGCGTGGGCGCCGCCGTCAGGATCGCGGGCTGCTCGGCGGAGGGCGCCATCGGCAGCTCCACCAGCGCCGACGGGTTGCCGCGTGCCTTGGCCGCGATGTGGCGCCGTACCGGCGGGAGACGTCGGGGTGTGCGAGTGCGAGCAGCTCGGCCGACGAAGCGTCGTCCAGCGGCTTGAGCCGGTGCTCGGACAGGTCACTCGACTCGGAGAAGCTGTCGGAGCCCTCACGGGAGGCCGCGAGGAAGCTGACACGGCTGCGGACGAGCCGTCGGGCCACGAAGCCGAGCACGGCGTTGGTCGCCCGGTCCAGCCAGGGCAGTTCGTCGATGACGAGCAGGAGCGGCGTTCGGGGGCGGAGATCAGCCTGAGCAGCAGGAGGACCGCGGTGGAGGTCAGGAGACCGTCGTGAGCAGGTCTGCAGCGGATGCCGACCGCGGCCCGCAGGGCGTCGCGGTGGACGTCGTCCAGGATGTCGAAGTCGTTGAAGAGCGGTACGAGGAGCGGCTCGAGACCGGCGTAGTTGATGTCTGCCTCGAACTGCATGCCGGCCGCGCGCAGGACTCGGACGCCGTTGTGCGCGGCGCCGGTCGTCACCGTGTCGAGCACGGTGGTCTTGCCCACCCCCGCCTCACCCGAGGGCAGCAGTGCCGCCCCCTGGACCTCCGAATTGCCGAAGTAGGAGTGGATGAACCTTGTCGCAATTCCGAATTCCGGTTCGGCCCGGCCCCGGGGGAGGGCTACCGCTGTGCGCCGGCCTGGCGCAGATGGCGCCTGACATCGCCGACGAGGTTGATGTGGACCTGCCGCTCCACGAAGCGCCACTGCCCAGCACGGCGCTCGAAGCGGTCGTGGTACCGGCCACCGGCGATGGGTTGCAGCGGCAGATCGGGCAGCGCCTGCAACACGGTGACGTATGAACGCGAGACCGCCGTACCCGTCTGTTCGTCGACCTCGATGGCAACATTGGTCGTCACATGCTGGGTTCGCGGTGTGCCGTCCTCGTAGAGGATCACAGTGTCCTGGAACATCTTCTCGATCGCGTCGCGGCCGCTCACCGGCTCGCCGCTGCCGGTGAAGGTGGCGTCGGCGAGAAGGACGCCGAGCCCCGCGAAATCTCCGCCGTCCACGAGCTCGGCGTAACGTGCGATGAGGTTCTCGATGGCCCGGTGGCTCGACGCCGGATCGGCGGGCATGCGGGTGGACGCAGACATGGTTTCCTCCAGGCGACATGGGCGATCTTCAGTGTGCTGCCCTGTTGACAGAGCAGCACCCGGGTGGGGGCGTGCGGGTTCACCTGCCCGGAACGCTGGGCACGCCGGCCGCACGCACGACGGTCGCGCGCTGGGTCCCTCCGGCGGTCAGGTGGTCACGGTGTCCTGTCCTTCGCCCGGCTGGGTTCGGCCCGCTCCGCGGTCCAGGAGGTGAGGATCCGCAGGGCGTCGTGGGTGGGGCTGTCGGGTTGGACGGTCAGGACCATCAGGCGTTGTCCGGCGCCGTCGGGGCCGGCCCAGGTGTCGCAGTCGAGGGTGAGGTCGCCCACCAAAGGGTGGCGGTACTGCTTGGTGCCGTAGGTCGCGCTGTTGACGCGGTGTTCGGTCCACCAGGTGCGTAAGTCCGCGTCCTGGATCGTCAGTTCGCTGACGAGGCGGGCGCGTCGGGGTCAGCCGCGGCTTCCATGCGCAAAGCGGCGACGGCGTCGCGGGCGTCATGTGCCCCATCCTGGTGCATCCCGCGGATCGCGGGGTCGGTGAACAGGGTGGGTGTGTGGGTGAGTTGGTCGAGGAGGCGGCGCATGGCGGGCCGGGTGCGTTGGGCGGGTCGGCGGTGGCGTGGGCGTGCGTCGGCGGCCGGCGAGTTCGTAGACGTAATGCCGCTGGTCGTCGTCGAGGCGCAGGGCGCGGGCCAGGGTGGTGAGGACGGGGGCGGAGGCGCGGACGCAGCCCTGTTCGAGGCGGGGTGTAGTAGTCCACGCTGATCGCGGCGACTTGGGCGACCTCCTCCCGGCGCAGTCCCGCGACCCTGCGCGCCGAGTCCGTCTCCGGCAGGCCGCACTCCCGCGGATCCAGCTGCGCCCGACGGGCCCTGAGAAAGGCACCGAGCGCCCGGGGGTCGGTGTGTGAGGTCATGACGTCCATTCTTGTGCGGGCCGCACACCTGTGTGGTGTGCCGTTGATGTCCCGAGGACGGCGGGACCTGGAGTCCCGCCGTCCTTCGAGGGGTGTCAGCGGACGGTGGCGTGGGCGGCCCGCTCGATCACGTCCGCCACCAGGCGGGGGTGGGAGACGGCGACCGAGTGGGAGGCGGCGACCTCGGTGGTGTGCGCGTGGGCGCGCTTGGCCATGAAGCGCTGGACGGCGGCGGGGATGTTGAGGTCGCGGGTGGTGACAACGTCCCAGCTGGGCTTGGTCTTCCAGGCCGCGGTGGTGGCCTTCTCCTCCAGGGCGGCCTGGGCGATGGGACGCTGCTCGGCGGCCATCAGGGCGGCCTGCTGGGCGGGCACGTCAGCGGCGAACTGGTGACGGAACTTGTCCTGCTGGATGTACAGGTCGGTGGCGGTGGAGCCGTCGGCCTGCTCGTAGGTGACCGGGTCGAGGGCGTCGGGGAGGGTGGAGCCCGGGTATTTGTTGGTGAGCTCCAGGGCGCTCTCGCCGGGGGCGGGCAGGAAGGCGGCGACGTAGACCAGGGCCTTGACCTCGGGGTCGTCGGTGGCGGCCTGGCTGATGACGTTGCCGCCGTAGGAGTGGCCGACGAGGATCTTCGGGCCTTTGACGTGGTCGAGGACCGTGCGCAGGGCGGCGGCGTCGGAAGCCGGGCCGCGCAGCGGGTTGGCGGCGGCGATGACCGGGTAGCCGTCGGCGCGCAGGTCAGCGATGACGCCGTTCCAGCTGGAGCCGTCGGCGAACGCACCGTGCTCCAGGACGATGGTCGGCTTGGCGTGTCGGCCTGCGTCGGCGGCCTCGGCGGTCTTGGCCGCGCCGTTGGCGGTGCCGCTGAGGGTGAACGCACCGAACGCGAGACCCGCCGTGACCGTCGAGACCACACCCGTTACCAGCCGCTTGCGTCCACCCTTGATGCTCACCACGACAAACCCCTCTCAGGCATTTTCTCGGTATACGGGCGGGCCGGTCCTACCGGCTTTCGTCACCGCCCTGGCAGGTGATGAATCTGTCATGCGATCCGTCACCCGTCAAGACGGTGACGGAGGGGTGTGGAGCTTCCGGCGCGCGAGCATGGAGCCCGCACGGACAGATGCGGACAGAAAGGTGAGGTGTCATGAGCGACGTCGAGGAGAAGGCGCTGCTGGCGGGTGGCTGCTGCTGGGGTATGCAGGAGCTGATCCGGGCGCTGCCCGGTGTGGAGCGCACCCGGGTGGGCTACGGCGGCGACGACGACAAGCCCGATCTCACCTATCGCGACCACGGAAAACACGCGGAGTCGATCGAGATCACCTTCGATCCCGCGGTCACCGACTACCGCACGATCCTGGAGTAGTTCCTCCAGATCCACGACCCGACCACGAGGAACCGGCAGGGCAACGACATCGGCCTCAGCTACCGCTCCGCCATCTTCTACCTTGACGACGAGCAGCGCCGCATCGCGCAGGACACCATCGCCGACGTCGACGCGTCCGGGCTGTGGCCGGGACCGGTGGTGACCGAGGTGGTGCCGGCCGGCCCGTTGTGAGAGGCCGAGCCGGAGCACCAGGACTACCTCCAGCGCTACCCGGACGGCTACACCTGCCATATCCCGCGGCCGAACTGGCGCCTGCCCAGGCGCGGCGAGTCCTGAACACCGGCGCGGCCAGGAGGGACGATGCCCTGCCCGGCCGCGCATCCAGGCCCGGCGCACACATGTGCCGCTGCGGGCCCGGCAGGCCGTCCGCCCGGTTCTCTGGACTCCGCGGGCAGCGTGATCCGCGGCCCGTGCGCCTCCTTCTGGTGCTCGGTAGGGATCGGTTCGGGGAAGGCGGCCATCATCATGGACGTCTCCCTGCCAGGAGGAACTCCACCTGGGCGTGACCGACGCGGTGTGCGGGGGCCGGGTCGGCGACGGGTGCGGATCTTAGAGGTGGTCGGCGTCGACCACGGCCTGGGCGAAGGTGGTGGGCGCTTCCTGTGGCAGGTTGTGGCCGATGTTCGCGATGGTGCGGTGCTGGTACGGGCCGGTGAAGTGGTCGCGGTAGGTGGAGCCGCCGCCGGCCGGGGTGAAGGGGTCGAGTGCCGCGTCGAGGGTGACCGTGGGAACGCCGATGGAGGGCTGGGCCGCGAGGAGCTTCTCGTAACGGTCGTAGCGTCGCTCCCCCTCGATGAGGCCGATGCGCCAGCGGTAGTTGTAGAGGACGACGGCGGCGTAGTCGGG
The DNA here is from genome assembly GCA_001550305.1 of Streptomyces diastatochromogenes. Lineage (GTDB taxonomy): Bacteria > Actinomycetota > Actinomycetes > Streptomycetales > Streptomycetaceae > Streptomyces > Streptomyces mirabilis_D. The sequence continues at coordinate 7,769 of LRTP01000045.1, read as the reverse complement.
GTTCTTGAAGGCCTGGGCCGTGCGCTGGTAGGTGGCGTCGTCGAAGTTCCAGTTGGGGGAGACAAGGGTCCACACGTAGCGGCACAGCGCGATGCGCTTGTCGACGTTCTCCATGGTCTTCTTGCCGCGCTCGGAGGCGAAGTACCACTGGTACCACCAGTTGTGCTCGACGGCCGGGAGGGCGGGCTCCAACTGCGCCTTGCGGTCGGTGATGAGGTAACCGCTGGTGGAGACAAGGGCCTTGACGCGCTCGGGCCACAGGGCGGCGATGATGTCGGCGGTGCGCGAGCCCCAGTCGAAGCCGGCGAGGACGGCCTTGTGGATCTTGAGGGCGTCCATCAGGGCGATGATGTCGAGCGCGATGGCGGACTGCTCCGCGGTGCGGGGAGTGTTCCGGGACAGGAAGTGGGTGCTGCCGTGGCCGCGCAGGTAGGGAACGATGACGCGGTAACCCTGGTCGGCGAGGAGCGGGGCTACGTCGACGAAGCTGTGGATGTCGTAGGGCCAGCCGTGCAGGAGGAGGACGACCGGGCCGTGGGCGGGACCGGCCTCGGCGTAGCCGATGTCCAGGACACCCGCCTTGACCTGCTTGATCGTGCCGAACTCGGTGTGGGTGCCCGGGGTGACGGCGGGCACGGTGGGGATGGAAGCGCCGCCCGGCTCGTGTGCGGCGGTCGCGGCGGATGCGCTGGTCTGCAGGCCGGACAGTGAGACCGCGGCCGCGCCGGTGCCCAGGCTGACGGCCTTGCTGAAGGTACGCCTGTTGATCATGTGATGCCTTCCGTCGTGCGTTTCCGGTGACCGGCCCGAGCCCGGGAAACCTCCCGCTCATATCGGCGGTACGAGATCACCGCGGCCTTGACGCGACGACCCTCGCACACCCATCGTCACCTGTCAAAGGGGTGACGGATAGTGGATTCGATGAGGACGGGCGGCAGATCCGAGGCTGTTCCTCTCGGTGAGCGGGACCGGCGGCACACACTCTCGTCCGCAATGGAACCGGACACATCAGCCATATGACGGTCAGCCGCGGAGGGCGACACAGGAGTCGCGTGGAGGTGCATGTGGCCTTCGTCATCACGCGGGCTCGTGACGCGGGGCGCCGATGTCGCACAGATACGTGTCGACCGCCACGTCGGCCGCCCGCTCAGGGCTCAGATGTACCTCCTGTAGAGGATCGCGACTTTGAGGTCACTGGTATGTGTATCTAAAGAATATAAGTGCTACATTGATGTGGCAGTTGAATCCCGACTGAACTGAACCGAAAGCACCGGAAGAGAGAAAGCACATGATCACCTATGACCGGCTTTTCATCGGAGGTTCCTGGGCCGAGCCGAGCAACCCGGAGCTGCTCGACATCGCCTCGCCGCACGACCGGTCGGTTGTCGGCCGTGCCGCGCAGGCGCACCCGGCGGACATCGACCGCACGGTTGCCGCGGCACGGGCGTCCTTCGAGGCCGGCGCGTGGCGTCTGACACCGCCCGCGGAGCGGATCGCGGTCCTGCGGCGATTCAACGCACTGCGCGAGAAGAACGCGGAGAAGATCGCACGCCTGATCTCGCTGGAGAACGGTTCGGCCGGATGGTTCACCCGCGCCGGACAGCCCGGCCTGACCCGGCAGGCGAACGCCTACCTGAAGGCGGCCGAGCAGTTCGGTTGGGAGGAGACGCTCGTGCCCTCCGACCCGGCGTCCCCGGTGCGCAGCGTGGTGCGCCGTGAGGCGATCGGCGTCGTGGCCGCGGTGATCCCGTGGAACTCGCCCTTCTCCTCGGCCACTTCGAAGATCATCCCGGCCCTGGTCGCCGGCAACTCCGTGGTCCTGAAGGTGTCCCCGGAGAACTCGCTGAGCATGGGCTTCCTGGCCGAGCTGCTGGAGCAGGTGGGCCTGCCCGAGGGCGTGATCAGCGTCCTGCCCGCGGACCGGGAGACCAGTGAGTACCTGGTCTCGCACAAGGACGTCGACAAGATCGCCTTCACAGGCTCGACACGGGCGGGCCGCCGTATCGCCTCGATCGCGGGCGAGCAGCTCAAGCGGGTCAGTCTGGAGCTGGGCGGCAAGTCCGCCGCCATCATTCTTCCCGACGCAGACATCGAAAAGGCCGTCGCGGGCGTCAAGTTCGGCTCCCTGCTCAACAATGGCGAGTCGTGCATCGCCCAGACCAGGATCCTGGCACCGCGCAGCCGGTACGAAGAGGTCGTGGCCGCGCTGAAGGAACTGGTGGAGTCGCTGAAGGTGGGCGACCCGAACGACCCCGACACCTTCATCGGCCCGATGATCCGCCCCGACCAGCAGGAGCGGGTACGCGCCTACATCCAGCTCGGCATCGAGGAGGGCGCCCGCCTGGTCGCTGGCGGCCCGCGGATCCCCGAGGGCCTGGAGAAGGGCAACTACGTCACGCCCACCGTCTTCGCCGACGTAGACAACTCCATGCGGATCGCGCAGGAGGAGATCTTCGGTCCGGTCCTGGTGGTCATCGCCTACGACGACGAGGACGACGCGGTCCGCATCGCCAACGACTCCGAGTACGGCCTCTCCGGCGGCGTCTGGTCCTCCGACGAGGAGCGTGCCCTGACCATCGCCCGCCGCGTCCGCACCGGCACCGTCACTGTCAACGGCGCCTCCGTCGCCTTCGACGGCCCGTTCGGGGGCTTCAAGGCCAGCGGCATCGGCCGCGAGTACGGCGCGGTCGGCCTCGGCACCTACACCGAGTACAAGACCATCACCGTCTGACCCCCGGCGTCCAAGAGGGTCGGTTCCGGCGAACTGGGACGGCTGCCCGTACGCCACCTACGACGGGCTCCCGGTCACCGGCGTCGGCCTGCGCAACGCCGGAGCCTGACCTTCTGACCGACCTGGCCCCGTGGAAACGTGTATCCCGCGCCGAAGAGACCGGCGCGGGACACACGTGCGTGCATGACCCCTAAGGTCATTCAGTGACGAGTAGCGAAGCGACCCGTTCCCCCGTCTTCGACGACACCCGTCCGACAACGCAGCCCAAAGACTGGCAGGAACGACTTCGGAGATTCGGATACGTAGCACGCGCGGGGACCGACAACCGCGAGCGTCTTGTTCCGCCCTTTCCGAAGCCGCCGGCCCGTCCGTGCGAGCTCACACGTCTCGATCCGGCACGGGCGTACCGTGTCGCGAAGGCGATGGACCGGCTGGGGCCGGTAATCGTCGCCGTCCTGGCCGGGGCAATCCGCTTCTGGCACCTTGGCCGGCCGCGGGCGGTCGTATTCGACGAGACGTACTACGCCAAGGACGCCTGGTCCCTGCTGCGGCTCGGCTACGAGAGCACCTGGCCGGACCGCAAGATCGCCGACCCGCAGATACTCGCCGATCCCCGGGTGATCCCGCTCGCCGACACCGGGTCCTTCGTCGCGCACCCGCCGACGGGCAAGTGGGTGATCGCCCTCGGCGAGTGGATGTTCGGCCTGACCCCGTTCGGCTGGCGCTTCATGACGGCGGCGCTGGGCACTCTGTCGGTGCTGATGCTGTGCCGAACAGGACGCCGCCTGTTCCGGTCATGTCCTTCGCGCTGGCGGCGTTCGGATGCCTGCTCATCGACCGGGACAGTGCACGAGCCCGGCTCGCGGCGGCCTTACCGGTCGACGAGGACGGCCGGGTACGCCCCGACGGACACACAGGTGACCATGCCCGGACCGGCTGCGTCCCTGGAGGCTCGCAGCCGGCCTCTTCCTGGGACTGGCGGCCTCCACCAAATGGAACGGGCTGTACTTCTTCGCCTTCTTCGTGATCCTTACCCTGCTGTGGGACGTCGGCGCTCGCCGCGTAGCGGGAGCGCGCCGCCCCTACCGCGCGGTGCTGCGCAAAGACCTCAACTGGTCGGTGCTGCCCCTCGTCCCGGTCGCCGTGGTGACGTATCTGGCGACATGGACCTGGTCGTGGATTCCGGCCTCGCTGCGCAGCCTGTGGCACTACGAGTACGGGGTGTACCAGTTCAATGTGGGACTGCACACTCCCCACAAGTGGCATTCGAATCCCTGGAGTTGGCTGGTCCTGGGCCGCCCTGTGCTGTTGCACTACGAGTCGCCGAAACCCGGGACGGACGGCTGCCACACGACGGCCGGCTGCCCACAGACGGTCCTCGCCCTGGGAACACCGCTGCTGTGGTGGTCGGCATGCTGCGCCCTCGTGTACCTGCTCTACCGATGGGCGCTGCGCCGCGACTGGCGGGCCGGCGCCATCTACTTCTTCCCGATCTACACCGGGCAGACGATCCCGTAAGCCGACTGGCGCGCCAGGATGTGGCTCGACACCTGGATCTGAAACCGGCCGCACAGTCCTTGTCGCGCTCGCCCATCTCGTGGGCGAGCGGGTGGCCGGACGCCATGGAAGATGATCGCGGCCGGCACCTCACGGTCCCCGGCCCGCCGCCGGCCTCCGCCCTGCGGCTCGTGCACCATGGTCTCCGGCACCACTCGACGGAAAGAGCGCCCACATCTCACTGATCAGAGGGCGGCTCTGCCCTCCGCATCCGCCTCCTCCGCCCGCGAACGACCCGCCCACGCACGGGCCACCACCAGCGCGAGCCCCGACAGGCCAGCGCGCCGAGGAAGCCCGACAAGAAGGAGTTCACGGATACCGACCACGCGCCGATCCCCGCGTAGACGACGGCCACATCAAGGTTGGACCACGCGTCGACCAGGGCGACATAGCCGGAGGAACACGTGCCGTGGTCCGGTGAGCTCGCCGAGCTGGAACTCACCGGATCCACGCCGTACCCCCAGCGGTGTCGGACCGGCAGGTACAGGGCCTCTCCGCGTACCTGTCTGAAGGCCGTGCCGCACGGCGGCAGATCTCCGGCGTTGTCCGGATGATCGAGGAGAGCCAGGGATCGCAGGGACCCGGCTCTGGAACTACGGGACCGGACCCAATTTCCCCTTCCATCGGGGAAATCGGCGTGAATGCTCCGGGCGGCAGAACTCATGGAGAGCAGCGCCCTAAGACGGCAGGCCTGAGACGCCGCGGCGCTGTCTGGCCTGGAAGACCCGGTAGCTCAGCGCCGCCCAGGGGAGGTCGGTCTGAGTCAGCGAGCCGCTCTCCACGGGGTGGCGACGAGCTCGATCGGGACGCCGACGAGGCTGCCGTACTCGGTCCAAGAGCCGTCGTAGTTCTTGACGTTCTCCACGCCCGGCAGCTCGTGCAGGACGAACCAGGTCAGCGCGGAGCGCTCACCGATGCGGCGGTAGGCGATGGTGTCCTCGCCAAGTCCACCTGATCCTCGGCGTGGAGCTCGTTGAGCTCGTTGTCCGACTTGAAGGTGCCGTTGTCGTTGGCGTTGTTTCACCAAGGGAGTTGTGTGCGGACGGGACGTGGCCCGGACACCGCCTGACCAAGGCCCCCGGCGATCTCCGTCATGCGGAGCTGGAGAAGCGGTTGCTGGAGCAGCCGAAGATCATCGTTCCTGCCGTCACGCTGGATGGAGAGGCTGACGGTGTCATCCCGCCGACCGGCGGAAGCGGCTACGCCGCCCACTTCTCGGGCCCCTGGAAGCACTACGTCGTCCCAGGGGTCGGCCGCAACCACCCCAGAAGCGGCCCGAGGCCTTCACCGCCGCGATCCTCGAAGCCGACGTCACGGGGTAACCGGCTCGCGCCCGACCGTCACCGCCTTGACAGGTGACGAATGGAGGAGCATGCTCATCGTCGTCCAAGGCAACAAGCGGGACGCCAGCCGCGATCGACGAAGTGGAGCACGGCCATGAACAAGAAGCCCACCACGGACGCCGCGGCGGCGGTACGGCACGCGCGATACGGCAGGCTTCCCGAGCGCATCCGCTTCGAGGACATGACCGAAGAGGTGGAGGCGGCGCCGGGCGACGGGGCGAGTGCATCGTACGACCCCGAAGGCTCGTGGAAGTTCTACTCGTGCCTCGCCCTCGACCTGGGGCTGTAGGCATCCGGCACGGCATGCCGGGACCACGCCTACCGACGCGGCCTTCGCCCTGTTCGACCGGGCGCTTTCCCCGGCTGGGCCCGGCGACTGGCCCTTCGACGTCGCATGGGTAGCCCTGTACTACGGCGAACGCCTACGCCGCCGGCGTGCGACGGAGGAAGCCCGCGAGCAACCGGTCAAGGCGTCCGAGGCGTTCAACGAGCTCGGAGCGGAACCGTGGGCGGCCCGCGCCACGGCTGAACTCCGCGCCGGCGGTCACCCCGCAGCCGCCACCGCCCAACCGGGCAAGGGGACGCTGACCGCTCAGGAATGGGAGGTCGCGAGGCCGGCCGTCACCGGGCGGACCAACAAGCAGATCGCCGAGCGACTGTTCCTCCCGCCAGATCATAGACATCCACTGGTACCGGATTTGTCCCAGACTCGGCGTCGACTCCCGAGCCGCGCTGTGTGACGCTCTGGCCGCTCTCGACCTCGAGGATGTCGACTGAGATGGCCCGACGACCGCACTGTCACAGCGAGTTGGGTCATCGGACTCGCCTGGCGGTCAGCAGGGCGCCGGCGTACGACAACTTGGCCACCACACCCCAGGACGCCGCCCCAAGCAACCAGCCACCCAGCGTGCCCGGCCGGCCCGGCGAGGCGCACGGCACGCCGCATCCGGGGCCGGCGTGGTGTTCGCGCTGGGGGGCGCGCAGACACGCACCCGCCCGGCATGCCGCCGCGCCGACGCCTGCAGCTGGTGCTGGGCGTCATGCAGGTTGCCCAGGATCACCTCGGTGTGACGGCCGGCATCTTCCCGGCCTCGGTGACATGCATCTGTCGGCCATTACGGGTGAACTCGGCAGTCACGGCTGAACGGGGGCATGCCCGCCTCCCGCTCGAGCGCCCGGATCTCCTGAGTGGCAGCGGACTGGGTGCAGCTCGAGGCGTGCGGGCAGCGTTGCCGACCGCGGTGTGTAGCCGGTCGGAGGGGCACGGGTCCGCCGTGGGGGAGGGGTAGCCGCCGAAAGCCTCCAATCACCACCTTGACGGGTGACGAAAGCGGCTGCCATGATTGCGTCACCGTCTCAACCGGTGACGCAAAAGGTGTCCTGGTCGGCAGGCGACCAAAGACCTTTCGACCCAGATGGGGAGCACCAGTCATGGCAGTCAGCTACACCGCCGTTGTCGACGTCGACGGAGAGGGCCGGAACGGCGGTCATGTCCGCTCCTCCGACGGTCTGCTGGAGACCGGCCTCGCCCTCCCCAAGGAGCTCGGCGGTGTGGGCACCGCGACCAACCCCGAGCAGCTCCTCGCCGCCGGCTGGGCCGCCTGCTTCCTCGGCGCCCTGCGCCGCGCCGCGACCATCCGCAAGATACGGCTCACCAGCACCACCATCACCCGTTCCCCCTGCACGGGACCCGCCACCCCCTCAGACGTACTCACACCGCCGACCGAAGAGCGAGGGCAGGACATGGCTTCCATGACGCACACACACGTACAGACCGCCCCGCAACCTCGTTCGGATCTCCACCGTGTCTCCGGCGAGGTGCCGTCCCGAGCCGCGGGAGGCTCCGAGGACCGGGACTGGCCAAGGGACACCCAGGTGTGGAACTGGGCCGAGGGCGCGGCGCTGTCGGGGTAGGGCCCGGCGGCCTCGAGCTTCATCTGACCGGCGGCACCACGCGAAAGGCCCGGTCGGCACCGGATCGTGCCGGACCGGTCACCTCGCTACGAAGGGAACGTCAGTGGTGCCGGCCGATGACGACGGTGACTAGGCCCTGTCGTCAAATGATGATCTTGAGTGGTGGATCATGGTCGGGTGATACGTCGTCATGAACTGTCCGATGCCGAGTGGGAGTTCGTCCG
>LRTP01000449.1 GCA_001550305.1 Streptomyces diastatochromogenes | reverse complement strand
CGCTGACGGGCTCCAGGGCGGCCGCGCCGCCCGGCGGGCGGCATGCCGCCCCATTGCCGGCCGACGTACCGCCCACCGCCGTGTCAGGGGGTGGGCTCGGGCAGGAGTGGTCCGGGCAGGGACAGCACCAGTACGCCGTGGACGGCCCCGAGGGCTACGCGCGGAACTGGCAGGGGGCGCCGGGGGGTGCCCAGGATCCTGCTCCCGCCTACGACGCACCACTCACCAGACCCATGCCCCTGTACGCCGAACCGGTCGGCGCGGCTCCGAAGCTGGACGACGAGACCGTGGCGCTGCGGGCCTCGGAGGTCTCCGAGGCGCGGCGCAGGGCCGAGCAGTTGGCGGGTCGGGCCACGAACGAGGGGATGCCCGCTCCCGGGGGCCGTGCGGCGCGGCGCAAGGCGGCGCGACGCCACGGACGCCACGGAGGGGCTCAGGAGCCCCAGGAGTCCCCGGGTGCCCAGGAGTCGGTGGAGTCGGCGGAGAAGGCCGCTCAGGCGCCGCTGAGCCGTGTTCAGGCCCGGAGGGCGGCGCGCGCGCAGAAGCCCGGTGCGGCCGTCCTCGTCAGCCGGGTGATCGGCGAGGTGTTCATCACCACCGGCGTCCTGATGCTGCTGTTCGTGACCTACCAGTTGTGGTGGTCGAACGTGCGGGCGCACCAGCAGGCGGGCAGTGCCGCGCACCACCTCCAGGAGGACTGGGCGAGCGGCAAGCGGAGTCCGGGGACGTTCGAGCCGGGACAGGGTTTCGCCATCCTGCACATCCCGAAGCTGGACGTGGTCGCTCCGATCGCCGAGGGCACCAGCAAGACGAAGGTCCTCGACCGCGGAATGGTGGGTCACTACGGCGAGGGAACCCTGAAGACGGCGATGCCGGACGCCAAGACCGGCAACTTCGGTCTCGCGGGGCACCGCAACACGCATGGCGAACCGTTCCGGTACATCAACCGGCTCAAGCCCGGCGACTCCATCGTGGTCGAGACCCAGGACGACTACTTCGTCTACAAGATGACGTCGATCCTGCCGGTGACGTCCCCGTCGAACACGAAGGTGCTGGACCCGATCCCCCAGGGGTCCGGTTTCACGGCGCCGGGCCGCTACATCACACTGACCACCTGCACGCCGGAATTCACCAGCACCTACCGCATGATCGTGTGGGGCAAGATGGTCGAGGAACGCCCGCGCAGCAAGGGCAAGCCGGACGCGCTCCTCGGGTAGGAGCCCCGTCGGGCACCAGCACGTGAGACAACCTGAGACAGATCAGACGGGGCAGATGCACAGTGGCAGCGAGGACCGACCACGACGAGCGCGCCGAGGCCGACGCCGGCGCCGAAACGGCCGCTCCGAAGCGTCGTGGAGCGAGCCGGCTCGCGATGGCGGTCAGCATCCTGGGTGAACTCCTCATCACCGCGGGCCTGGTGCTCGGCCTGTTCGTCGTCTACTCGCTGTGGTGGACGAACGTCGTCGCGGACCGCAAGGCCGACAAGCAGGGCGACAAGGTCCGCGACAACTGGGCCCAGGACAAGGGCGGCCCGGGTGCGCTGGACACCAAGGACGGCATCGGCTTCCTGCACGTTCCGTCCATGAAGAACGGCGAGGTGCTGGTCGAGAAGGGCACCTCCACGAAGGTCCTCAACGACGGCGTCGCCGGCTACTACATCGACCCCGTCAAGGCGACGCTGCCGATGACCGACAAGACGGGCAACTTCACGCTCGCCGCCCACCGCGACGGCCACGGCGCCAAGTTCCACAACATCGACAAGATAAAGAAGGGCGATCCGATCGTCTTCGAGACCAAGGACGACTGGTACGTCTACAAGGTCTTCTCGATCCTCCCGGAGACCTCGAAGTACAACGTCAAGGTCCTCCAGTCGGTGCCGAAGCAGTCGGGCAGGACGAAGCCGGGCCACTTCATCACCCTGACGACCTGCACGCCGGTCTACACGTCGGAGTACCGCTACATCGTGTGGGGCGAGCTGGAGCGCGTGCAGAAGGTGGACAGCGCGCGCACGCCGCCGAAGGAACTGGGCTGAGGCGGCCGGTCAAACGACTCGACCGAACTCGACCGAACCCGAACGAACTGTGCCCCGCCCGGGAGGATTCCCGGGCGGGGCACAGTTCGTTCGACCGCTGTTCCAACCGCTGCGTCAGCCTCCGGTGAGACCGCCGAACAAGCCGTTGCCGCCGCCGTTGTTGCCGCCGCCGTTCTGCCCGGAATTGGCCGCGATGAGGTTGACCTTCTGGCCCGCCGTCACCTGCGCGCCCTGCTGCGGATCGCTGGCGAGCACCGTGGCGTTGTCGTCCGTCGCGCCTGCGACGTTGCCGAGTTGGAGATTGTTCTGCGCCAGGATCTGCTTGGCCTGGGCAAGGGTCATCTGGGTCACCTGCGGCATCTGGAAGGGCTGGGCCTGCGCCTTGCCGATCTGGATGTTCACGTTGGAGTTCTTGTCGGCCGAGCTGCCGATCGCCGGAACGGTCGAGACGACCTTGCCGGCCTGGTTCGGGTCGGTCACGTCGATCTGATTGCAGGTGCCGACGAGGTTGTTGGCCGTCATCGCGGCCTTGGCCTCGTCACACGACTTGCCGGTGACGTCCGGGACCGTGGACTTCTCGACAGCCTTGGCGATGGTGAGGGTGATCGTCGATCCCTTCTCCACCTCCGTGCCGAGCGGCACGGACTGCTCCAGGACGGTGTCCGGGGTCTCCGTGGACTCCTGGGCCTTCGTCTTGACCTGGAACTGGTAGCCGTCGCCCTCGAGGATCGTCCTGGCCTCGTCCAGACTCTTGCCGAGGACGCTGGGCACCGCGACCTTGGGCGCTCCCGTGGACACCACCAGGTTGATGGTGTCGCCCTTGGTGGCCTTCACGCCCGCCTTCGGGTCCTGGTCGCAGACGTTGCCCGTCTTCTCGTTCTCGCAGGGTTTCTTGGTGATCGAAACCTTCAGCTCGGCGTTGGTGGCCAGCTGAGTGGCTTCCTTCTGCGTCTGGCTGACGAGGTTGGGAACGGTGACGCTGTTGTTGCTCACCCCGCTGCCCCCGAACATCCACTTCCCGATCAGGATCGCGCCGACCAGGACCAGCACACCCGCCACGACCAGCAAAATCGTCGAGGTGTTCGATTTCTTCTGCTGGCGACGGCGGGCCGGACGGTCGTCGTAGCTGTTGTAGCCGTAGCCGCCGTCGTCCGGGTTCATCGGGGGCAGCATGGACGTGGCCTGGGCGTCCGTGGAGCGCAGCGCCGTGGTGGCCTGGTCGTCCGGGTAGCCGCCGTAGCCCACGGAGCCCATGGCGGCCGTGGCGGCGACGGGCTGGCCGTCGAGGCAGGCCTCGATGTCCTGGCGCATCTCGTCGGCCGACTGATAGCGGTAGTCCGGGTCCTTGACCAGTGCCTTCAGGACGATCGCGTCCATCTCGGGCGTGATCTCGGGGTCGAAGACCGACGGCGGCTGCGGCTCCTCGCGTACGTGCTGGTACGCGACCGCGACCGGGGAGTCGCCCACGAAGGGCGGACGTACGGTCAGCAGCTCGTAGAGGAGGCAACCGGTCGAATAGAGGTCCGAGCGCGCGTCGACCTGCTCGCCCTTCGCCTGCTCCGGGGAGAGGTACTGGGCGGTGCCGATGACCGCGGCGGTCTGCGTCATCGTCATGCCGGAGTCACCCATGGCGCGGGCGATGCCGAAGTCCATGACCTTGACCTGGCCGTTGCGCGTCAGCATGACGTTGGCCGGCTTGATATCGCGGTGGACGATTCCGGCGCGGTGGGAGTACTCGAGGGCCTGGAGGATGCCGATGGTCATCTCCATGGACCGCTCGGGGAGCAGTCTGCGGCCCGAGTGCAGCAGCTCGCGCAGCGTGGACCCGTCGACGTACTCCATCACGATGTACGGGATGGAGATGCCCTCGATGTAGTCCTCACCCGTGTCGTACACGGCGACGATCGCGGGATGGTTGAGCGAGGCGGCCGACTGGGCCTCCCGGCGGAACCGGGCCTGGAACGACGGATCGCGTGCGAGGTCGGCTCGCAGCGTCTTCACCGCCACGGTGCGGCCGAGCCGGGTGTCATGGGCGAGATGTACCTCCGCCATGCCACCACGGCCGAGCACCTGGCCCAGCTCGTACCGGCCGCCGAGGCGACGCGGCTCTTCCATAGCTACCTACCAGCCCTCTCCGTCGGTCCCGACCGCACGCATGTGTGGTCCGGCGGTGTGCCGTCCGGGCATACCGTACCCGGCTCGGCTTCTGTGACTTGGCCAAGCCCGTCACCCGATACAGGACCGGTATCGCAACGTGCACCGATGTGAAGGGGACGTGACAGGGGTCACTTCTTGCTGTCGATGACTGCCTTCATCACGCTCCTCGCGATGGGGGCGGCGAGACCACCGCCCGTGATGTCTCCACGGTTCGCGGCGCCGTCCTCGACCACGACGGCCACGGCGACCGGCGAGCTGCCGTCGGGGAGCTTGGCATATGAGATGAACCACGCGTACGGCTTCTCGCTGTTCGCGACACCGTGCTGGGCGGTACCGGTCTTGCCGCCCACGGTGACGCCGGAGATCTGCGCCTTGGTACCCGTGCCCTCCTTGACGACCGTCTCCATCATCGACTGCAGGATCTGGGCGTTCGACTGGGAGAGCGGCTGGCTCATCTTCTGCGGGTCGGTCTGCGAGATGACGTCCAGGTTCGGGGCCTGCAGCTTGTCGACCATGTACGGCTTCATGAGCGTGCCGTTGTTGGCGATGGCGGAGGCCACCATGGCCATCTGCAGCGGGGTCGCGGCGGTCTCGAACTGGCCGATGGAGCTGAGCGCGGTATGCGGCTTGTCCATCGACTTGGGGAAGACGGAGGCGTTGGAACGCACCGGCGTGAGCTGCTCGGAGTTGAAGCCGAACTTCTCGGCCTCCGCGAGCATCTTGTCCGTGCCGAGGTCGGCGCCGATCTTGCCGAAGACCGTGTTGCAGGACACCTTGAGCGCCACGCGCATGGTGGCGTTCTTGCAGGGGATGTTCCCCTCGTTCTTCAGCTCGGTGGTGGTGTTCGGCAGGGTGTACGGCAGCGGCGAGTCCGTGTTCTCGTCCGCGGACTTGTACAGGCCGTTCTCCAGCGCCGCCGCCGCGGTGACCACCTTGAAGGTGGAGCCCGGCGGGTAGGTCTCACGCAGCGCCCGGTTGAGCATCGGCTCGTCGGGGTTGTTCTTCTTCTGGAGCTTGTTCCAGGCCTTCTCGTCGCTCCCGGAGGTGCCGGCGAAGGTCGAGGGGTCGTACGACGGGGTCGAGGCCAGCGCCAGGATCGCGCCGGTCTGCGGGTTGATCGCGGCGACGGCGCCCTTGCCCCGGCTCAGCAGGCCCTCGTACGCCGCCTTCTGCGCGGCGGCGTTGAGGGTGGTGACGACGTTGCCGCCCTGCTTCTTCTTGCCCGTGATCATGTCGAGGGTGTTGCGGAAGAAGAGCCGGTCGTCGTTGCCGGTGAGGATGCCGTCGTCCAGCTTCTCCAGCTGGGAGGCGTCGAAGGCCTGCGAGGCGTACCCGGTGACCGGCGCCCACATGGGGCCGTCCTTGTAGGTGCGCTTGTACTCGAAGTCGTTGATGCCGTTCTTCGTCGACTTGGTGGCCCCGGTGATCGGGTTGCCGTCGACGATGATGTCGCCGCGCGGAGTGGCGTACCGCTCGATGGCGACGCGGCGGTTGTTCGCGTTGGTCCGCAGGCTGTCCGCCTGGACGTACTGGACGTAGTTGTCGCGGATCAGCAGGGCGAGGACGAGGAGCCCGCAGAAGATCGCGATCCGACGCAGGGGCTTGTTCACGGGCGGACCACCTGGGTCATCTCGGCGTCGGGGCTGGGGGCGGGCGCGGGGGCCGGGCGGCGGGCGGTGTCGCTGATTCTGATGAGGATGCCCATCAGCGCCCAGTTGGCGATGACGGAGGAGCCTCCGTAGGCCACGAACGGCATCGTCATACCGGTGAGCGGGATCAGGCCCATGACGCCACCCGCGACGACGAAGACCTGGAGCGCGAAGCCGCCGGAGAGGCCGACCGCGAGGAGCTTGCCGAACGGGTCGCGGGCCGCGAGCGCCGTACGGATGCCGCGCTCCACGATCAGGCCGTAGACGACCAGGATCGCCATGATCCCCGCCAGGCCCAGTTCCTCGCCGAAGCTGGCGAGGATGAAGTCGGAGTTGGCGGCGAACCGGATGAGTTCGGAGTGGCCCTGTCCCCATCCGGTGCCGAGCGTGCCGCCGGAGCCGAAGGCCCACAGGGCCTGCATGGACTGCTCGGTGTGTCCGGTGACGCCCTGCCTGCTCAGCATGAACTCGTGCATGGGGTCGAGCCAGGCCTGGACGCGCTGCTGGACGTGCGGCTCGAAGGAGGCGACGCCGACCGCGCCGACCGCCGACATCAGCAGACCGAAGACGATCCAGCTGGTCCGCTCCGTGGCGACGTACAGCATGATCACGAACATGCCGAAGAACAGCAGCGAGGTACCGAGGTCGGTCTCGAAGACCAGGATCAGGATGGAGACGAACCAGACGACCAGGATCGGGCCGAGGTCGCGGCCGCGCGGCAGGTAGAGGCCCATGAAACGGCGGCTGGCGAGGGCCAGTGCGTCGCGCTTCACCATGAGGTAGCCGGCGAAGAAGACCGCGAGGATGATCTTCGCGAACTCACCGGGCTGGAGGGTGCCCAGACCGGGGATCGAGATCCAGATCTTGGCGCCGTAGATGTTGGCGCCGAGACCGGGGACCAGCGGCAGCAGGAGCAGGATCAGCGCGCCGAACATGGAGATGTAGGTGTAGCGCTGCAGGACGCGGTGGTCCTTCAGGAAGATCAGCACGGCGACGAACAGACCGATGCCCAGCGCGGTGTACATCAGCTGGCGGGGTGCCGCCTGGACGAAGTTGGGCAGCGACTGGAGCAGCTTGGACTGGTCGAGGCGCCAGATCATCACCAGGCCGAGGCCGTTGAGCAGCGTCGCCAGCGGCAGCAGCAGCGGGTCGGCGTACGGCGCGAACTTGCGGACGCCGAGATGGGCGATGCCCGCGATCAGGCCGAGGCCGAGGCCGTAGCCCAGCAGGCCGGCCGGCACCTTCTCATCGATGGCCAGGCCCACGTTGGCGTACGCGAAGACCGGGATGAGGACGGCGAACACCAGCAGCGCCAACTCGGTGTTGCGGCGGCTCGGTGTGCCGATCGAACCGATGGTCGATGTGTGGTGCGTCGGCGTGTTCGTACTACTGCTCATGGTGTGACAGGGCCCCTCACGGCTTCTTACTGCTTACCGCACAGCGAGACCAGCTTCTGCTCCTCGTCGGAGAGGCTGGGGCCGGGTGTGGGAGTGGCTGCGGCGGAGGTGGACGGTTTCGAAGACGGTGCCGAGCTGGATGGGTTCGGCGTGGCGGACGGGCTGGACGTGGCCTTGGACGTCCGAGAGGTAGT
The DNA here is from genome assembly GCA_001550305.1 of Streptomyces diastatochromogenes. Classification (GTDB taxonomy): domain Bacteria; phylum Actinomycetota; class Actinomycetes; order Streptomycetales; family Streptomycetaceae; genus Streptomyces; species Streptomyces mirabilis_D. The sequence goes on along the minus strand of LRTP01000449.1, from coordinate 2,397 downwards.
TGTGGTTCCCGTGGTTCCACCTGCCTGGCCCGTGCCGGTCTTCGTGCTGTTCTGGCTGTCGACGGCGCGGCGCTCGGCGTCCTTCTTGCACGCGGAGGCCTGTGTGGCGAGCTCGCCGATCTTCTTCTGGGCGTCCTGGAGGCCGCCCTCCGTGATCGTCGCCTTGACCTGCTTCTGCTGGTACGGCGGCAGGTACTTGAGTTCGATCTCGGGGTGATCCTTCTCCACCTTCGAGAGCGAGACCCAGGCCAGGTCCTGGCTGATCCCGCGGTACAGCGCGACGTGCTGGTCCTGGGCGCCGACGTAGTACTGCGTCTGCGTCCACCGGTAGCCGCCGTACAGACCGCCGCCGATGACGGCGAGGGCCAGCGCGGTGTAGAGGGATCTCTTCAGCCACTTGCGTCCGGCGCTCGGCTTGACGAAGTCCTCGTCGGAGTAGTCGCCGTAGCCGCCCGTGGAGACGTACCCGGTGGTGTCGCCGCTGCCGGGCGGGCCGAACTCGCCGCCACCGCCCTGTCCGGGCACCGGACGGCCGAGGCTGGAGGCGCGGCCCGCGGGGGTCTGCATGGCGCCGTTGTCGTGCAGCTGGTGCTGGTGCTGGTTCTCGGCGACCGCGCCGACCACGACCGGGGTGTCGGAGAGCTGGACGGCGAGGGTGTCGCCGGAGTCGATGTCGAGGACGTCGGCGACGATGACGGTGATGTTGTCGGGGCCGCCGCCGCGCAGCGCGAGCTCGATGAGGTTCTGGACGGTCTCCTGCGGGCCCTGGTAGCTGGCGAGCGTGTCCTCCATCGTCTGATGGGAGACGACGCCGGACAGGCCGTCGGAGCAGATCAAGTAGCGGTCGCCGGCGCGGACTTCGCGGATGGAGAGGTCCGGCTCGACGTGGTCGCCGCTGCCCAGCGCGCGCATCAGGAGGGAGCGCTGCGGGTGGGTGGTGGCTTCCTCCTCGGTGATGCGGCCCTCGTCGACGAGGCGCTGCACCCACGTGTGGTCCTGGGTGATCTGCGTGAGGACGCCGTCACGCAGGAGGTACGCGCGCGAGTCGCCGACGTGCACGAGGCCGAGGCGCTGACCGGTCCACAGGAGCGCGGTGAGGGTGGTCCCCATGCCCTCCAGCTGGGGGTCCTCCTCGACCATCATCCGCAGCTGGTCGTTGGCACGCTGTACGGCGGTGCCCAGCGAGGTGAGGATGTCCGAGCCCGGGACGTCGTCGTCGAGCGCGACGATGGTGGAGATCACCTCGGAGGAGGCGACCTCACCGGCGGCCTGGCCGCCCATACCGTCGGCGATCGCGAGCAGGCGGGGACCGGCGTAACCGGAGTCCTCGTTGCCCTCGCGGATCATGCCTTTGTGCGATCCGGCGGCGAAGCGCAGTGACAGACTCATGCGCACCTCGCCCGTCGGCTCCGGGTACATCCGCACGGTGCCCACCCTCCGGTCGGGAGCGCGCCGGGGTCCGTCGTGTGGACCACTGCTGCGTGCTCGCTCCGCTCGCCCTCATTCATGATGTAGCACTACTTCCGCAGCTCGATGACGGTCTTGCCGATGCGGATCGGCGCGCCCAGCGGGACGGGCGTGGGAGTCGTCAGTCGGCTCCGGTCGAGATACGTGCCATTGGTGGAGCCGAGGTCCTCGACGATCCACTGGCCGTCCCGGTCCGGGTAGATCCTGGCATGGCGGCTGGACGCGTAGTCGTCGTCCAGCACGATGGTGCTGTCGTGCGCGCGGCCCAGGGTGATGGTCTGCCCCTGCAGCGCGACGGTCGTGCCCGTGAGAGTGCCTTCGGAGACGACCAGCTTGGTGGGGGCGCCGCGGCGCTGTCGGCCACCGCCGCCGCTCGGCGGCGCCGCTTGCTGGCGCTGCGGAGGTGGTGTGGCCTGGCGCGCGGCCTGCTGCGGCCTGGAGGCGTCCCTGCGCGAGCCGCGCTGTGTGACGCGCGTTCCGAACAGGTCGCTGCGGATGACCTGCACGGCCACGATCACGAACAGCCACAGTACGGCCAGGAAACCCAGCCGCATGACCGTGAGGGTCAGCTCTGACATTGCCCCCGCTTCACCCTTCGGCTTGCCGGTAAATGATGGTGGTGCTGCCCACGACGATCCGCGAGCCGTCGCGGAGCGTAGCGCGGGTGGTGTGCTGCCCGTCCACCACGATGCCGTTGGTGGACCCGAGATCCTGGATCGTCGAGGGCGTTCCGGTCCGGATCTCACAGTGCCGGCGCGATACGCCGGGGTCGTCGATCCGCACGTCGGCTTCGGTGCTGCGACCCAGCACCAGCGTCGGGCGGGAGATCTGATGGCGGGCGCCATTGATCTCGATCCAGTGCCGCATGCGGCCGCCGGCCGCCGGGCCCGGAGCCGCGCCGGGCCGGGAGCCCATGGGCGTGGGGCCGGG
>LRTP01000448.1 GCA_001550305.1 Streptomyces diastatochromogenes | reverse complement strand
ACCCGGCGGCGACCGACCCCGCGGCCACGGACCCCGCGGCCACCGACCCGGCCGCGGGCGGCCAGTCCGGGACCGGCAGCGGCCAGTCCAGCACCGGTATGAACGCCGGCTCCGGCCTGGTGACCAGCACCCCGTGACACCGGTGACCACGAGCCACTGACCCGGCCGTGCCCACACGGCCCGGTCGGCAGTGGAAGGGTCCGGCCCTCCGGCGGGAGGGCCGGACCCCACCGTGTTTCCCCCGCCGCTCACGAGAGGGCCGGACGCCGAGGGGTTCCGGTACCGCTCAGTCGTGCGGACGCACCCGCAACAGAAGCAGCGCCACGTCGTCGAGCCGCTCCTGCGTCGCCGCCCCGGTCTGCTCGACGAGACGGTCGGCCAGCGCGTTCAGCGACAGGTCACCGCCCTCGGCGAGTTTGCGACCGAGGTCGGCCAGGGCGTCCTCGATGTCCACGCCGGGCGACTCGATCAGACCGTCGGTGTACAGGGCGAGGACCGAACCGGGGACGAGCGGCACCTCGGTCGTCGGATACGTGGCGGCCGCGTCGATCCCCAGCAGTGGCCCACCGGCCAGGTCGAGCACCCGGACCCGTCCGTCCGGCCGCAGCAGCAGCGGGGGCGGATGACCCGCGCGCGACATGACGGCCACCTCGCGCGCCGGGTCGAGACGCAGATAGAGACAGCTCGCGAACAGCTCGGCCCCCAGGTCGATCAGCAGCCGGTTGGTGCTGCGCATGACCTCCTCCGGCGGCTGGCCGACGGTCGTGTACGCCCGTACGGCCGTGCGGATCTGCCCCATCAGGCCCGCCGCCGTCACGTTGTGCCCCTGCACGTCACCGATGACCGCGGCGGCCAGACCGTGCGAGGGCACCAGGTCGTAGAAGTCCCCGCCGATCTCCATCCCCTGAGTGGCCGGGAGATAGCGCGCGGCCGCCTCGATCGAGGGCAGCGTGGGCAGCGAGTGCGGCAACAGCGCGGCTTGCAGACCATGTGCCAGCTGCAGCTTGGCGTCGTAGAGCAGGGCCCGCTCCAGGGCCTGCGCGATCAGACCGCAGAGGCTGGTCAGTACGGCACGCTCCTCCGCCGGGAAGGTGTGCGGTTCCGCGTACCCGAGGACGCAGGTGCCCACCGGCCGTCCGGACGCGATCAGCGGCAGATACGCCCACGCCGCCATCCCGTCGGGCGTCGCGCTCCGGTCCGGGTAGAGGCGCTCCAGCTGCTGACGGGAGTCGAAGAACGCCGGCACCCCGGTCTTGAGGGCCTGGGTGCCCGGAGTCTGCGCGCTCAGTGGCACCCCGTGCCAGCGTTCCACGATGTGCGCGTCCGCGTAACCCCGGTGGCCGAGCACGTGCAGGCGGCCGGATCGCGAGCCGAGGACGACCAGGGCCTTGCTGCCAACGGCCGGCGCGATCTCGTCCGCCACCAGCTGCACCACGTCCTCGACCCCCGCCGCCTGGGTGAGCGCGCCCGCCAGACTCAGCACCTGGCTGATGGTCACCAGGCGCGGGGTGGTGTCGTCCTCGCCGTGCCGCGACTCGACGCGCCCCATCTCGGCGACCGCCCGGGCCCGGGAGATGCGCACGCTCAGGCCGGTCGTATTCGGATAGAGCCGGAACGACAGCCAGTTGCCGGGCGGCCGCAGCGCCACGAACGACGTCACGTGCTGGCTGATCAGCGCGGCCCGGTAACGGTCCTCGTAGACGGGGTCGTTGAGCCAGGGCACCGACGCCCACAGCTGGGTGCCCAGCAGCTCGCTGACCGGGACGCCGAGCATGTCCGCCGTCGCGGCGTTGGCGAAACTGACCCGGCCGTTCAGGTCCAGGGCACACAGCCCGTACGGCAACCGCGCCACCATCCGCGCCGCCTCCAGCGTGCCGAGCACGCCGGTGGCCGGAGCCGCGGACGGAGCCAGCAGATCCGGCTCGGGATGGACCGGACGCCGCTCCGCCGCCGCCCGCTCCAGACGCAGCGCGAGCCGGGCGCAGGACGCGGTGAGATGGTCACGCTCCCGGTCGGAGAGGTCCATGGGATGCGAGCCGGGCCAGGTCACGAAGACGGCGCCGTACACGGTGCCCGCGGTCGCCACGGGGAGGGCGGCCAGCGCGAAGGGGTACGGCAGGACCACGGCGATCCGCGGGAAGCGGCGGGCCATCTCCTCCTCGCCACCGACCCAGACCAGCCGCCGTTCGCGCACCGCCACCGCGACCGGGATCGGCGCGTTGAGCCCCACCCGCTCCCACGGCGCCGCGAACGACCTGGGCATGCCCGCCATGACCGCCATCTCCAGCACGGCCTCGCCCGGCGTCAGCAGGTACACCGCCCCGGAGTGGGCGTGGACCTCCTCCATCATCGAGGCCAGCGTCAGCGACAGCAGCGGCCGCCCGACCGGTGTCCGCCGACCCGCCGGCGCCTGTACGGACCCCTGCCAGTCGGACACGCCGACCACCTCCTCGCAGGGCCGTGCGACGGGACTCAGGGATCAAGGCTCCCTCGTGACGGCCCTTCCCGCACGGCGAACGCCACGCGCGGCACAGGGTGCCGCTTGCGGGCTCCGCCGCAGGCCCGACGGCCCCGGAACCGTCGCAGGGGCTGCGCGAGCGTCCCGGAAGCGCTGTAATTGCGGACGTGGTCAGTGAGGGCGCTGCGGAACGCGGAAAGAGGACGTTGCGTGCCGAACTTGCCCTCAAGACGCCCACCCCGGACCTGGACCCGCGCGAGCGACAGCGCCGCGTGCTCGAACTGGCACTCGTCTTCGCGGGTGCGAGCGTCGTCGCGGTGTACTCGCCCACCGAGAGCGGCGACGAGCTGTACCTGTCCGAGTCGGCAGGCGTCCCCAGGACGCTCTACGGCCTGCGCGACAGCTATGTCCTCACCGGCGGCTCCCCGGCGGTGGACGCGTACCGCTCGGGCCGACCGCTGTGGCTCGGCCCGGCGGAGATCGCCCACTGCGCCGAGGCCCGCAGGCTGCCGTCCCAGGACTTCTGGCTGGCCGTCCTGCCCCTGCCGGACGGCGGCTGCCTCGTGGCGGCCGGCGAGCGCCCGGGCGGCTTCGACGAGGAGGACCGGGAGTGCCTCGGCCTCATCGCCGAGGCCGCCGTGGTCCCCGTGCCCGGCTCACCGCGCGACACCGCCGCCCGGCCCACCAGCTCCTTCGACCTCGCCATGGACACCGGACACCTCGAGGTCGACGGCGAGATGCTGGAGCTGTTCGGCCTCGACGCGGCCGAGTTCGACGGCAAGGTCGAGAGTCTGCTGTCGATGACGGTCCCCGAGGACCTGCCCACGCTGATGTCCGTGGTGGAGGCGGACCGCATGTCCATCGGCGAGCGCGAGCTGGAGTTCCGCATCCTCCAGCCCTCCGGAGAGCCGAAGTGGCTACGGCTGCGCGGCCGTCTCGTGCCCGGCGGAGAGGGGCGCCCGGCGCACCTCGTGGGCACCGTCGTCGACGCCTCCAAGCTGCGCTCCGGCGTCAGCGACGTGGCCCGCGTCCAGCGACTCGCCTCGACCCTCGCCACCGCGGGCACCGTCCGCGACGTCGGCCGGGCCGTGGTGGACGCGCTGCGGGACCCCCTGCGGGCCGACCGGATCGCCCTCGCCGAGCTGGAGGGCGACCGTCTCGTCGTCACCCTCCTCGACCCTCCCGAACCCGAAGCCTGGCCCGAGGTGTGGCGCTCCGAGTGGCGCTCGGAGTGGCCCGACGCGCCCGTACGCGCCATGCCCACGCTGGAGGCGGCCCTCATCGAGGGGCGCCCCGCCGTCTGGCCCGCCGGAGCACTCCTGGAACCGGCGCTCGCCGACGTCGGCCCCGGCGGTCTCGCCATCCTGCCGCTGCCCGCAGGCGGCCGGATGGCGGGTGCCTGTCTGATCGGCTGGGACGACCCGCACGAGTTCGGCTCCGACGAGCGCGCGCTGCTCACCGCGTCCGCGGGCCTCGCGGGCCAGGCCCTGACACGCGCCCGCGCCTTCGACGCCGAACACGAGCTGGTCGGCATGCTCCAGCGCTCCCTGCTGCCGCGGCGCCTGCCCCGGATCCCCGGCGCGGTCGCCGTCGCCCGCTATCTGCCCACCACGGCGGGCCTGGAGGTCGGCGGCGACTGGTACGACGTCATCCCGCTGCCCGACAACCACGTCGCCCTCGTCATCGGCGACGTCCAGGGCCACAACGCCCAGGCGGCCACCCTGATGGGCCAGATGCGCACGGCCCTGCGCGCGTACGCCGTCGAGGGCCACCCGCCGGACGTCGTCGTGCAGCACGCCAACCGACTCCTCATGGACCTGGAGACCGACCTCTTCGTCACCTGCTGCTACGTCGACGTGGACCTGGAGGAGGGCACCGCCTGGTGCGTACGCGCCGGACACCACCCGCCCGTGCTGCGCCACCCGGACGGCACAACGGAGGTCACCGTGTCGGAGGGCGGACCACCACTGGGCGTCGTCACCCAGGCGGACTTCCCGATGATCCCGCTGCGACTCCAGCGCGGCACGGTCCTCGCTCTGACCACGGACGGTCTCGTCGAGTCCGCCGAGGTCGACATCGAGGACGGACTGAACCGACTGGCCGGCGAGCTGACCGCGTCCGACCCCGCCCACCTCGGAGTGGTGGCCGACGGACTGCTCACGGGCGCCAACCGCAGCGACGACGTGGCCCTCCTCCTGATGCGCTACGACGGTCTGGCGACCCGCCCGCTGCGGGAGAGCTGGACGGTGTGGCGCGTCCCGGAGGCGGTCCGGCACGCCCGCCGCTTCACCCGGCGCACCCTGCGCGCCTGGGGCGTGCCCGACGACAGCATGGACGGCGGGCTCCTCGTCGTCTCCGAACTCGTCACCAACGCCCTCGTGCACACCGACGGGCAGGTCAGACTCGACATCACCCTCATCAACCACCGCCTGCGGATCTCCGTCGCCGACACCTCACCCCGTACGCCCATCAAGCCCACCAGCATCGGCTGGGAGGCCACCGGCGGCCGCGGCATCCTCCTCGTCGAGGCCATGTCGGCGACCTGGGGCACCGTGCCGGTCAGCGGTGGCAAGCAGGTGTGGAGCGAAATCCCGCTGGACACCGGGGGATAGGGTCGGTCACCAGGTGCTCCTGGGGGCGGGGGCAGGTTCACACACGGGGGCACTGCGCATGGTGAAGACGCCTGAGCGGAGGAAGCCGACCTGGCCGCGCGGCGGCTGGCCGGGCTGGCACTCAACCCCTCCGCCCCGCAGGACGTACGGCAGCGCATCGCGTACCGCGCCGACCTCGGACCCGCCGAACGCCGTGCGCTCGCCGTGGACCCCGACCCCAAGGTGCGGCTCGCGGTGTCCGTGCACCCGGCGCTGAGCGAGGAGGAACGGAACGCGATCGACTACGAGGTGCCCACGGACCGCGGTTTCCACCCTCCCGCACCGTCGGTGCCGCGGGAGCCCGAGGACGTCCGCCGGGACGCCCTCTCCGCCCATCCGATGCCGCGCCGGAAGGCGGCACGGGTCCACGAGCTTCCGCCGGAACTCGTGGCACGACTGGCCGACCACGAGGACCCCGAGGTCAGGGCCCTGGCCGTGCGCGACCCCGAGACCGCGCCGGCCGTCGTGGAACGTCTCACCAGGGACCCGGACCCCGCCGTACGGGCCGAGGCGGCCCGCCACCCGAACCTCCCGCGGCCCCGGCTGACGGAACTCCTCGACGACGAGGAACTGGCTCATCCGGCAGCCGCGAACCCGGCGTTGGACGTGGCGGAGATACGGAGGCTGGCGCGGACGCCCGGAGACCCGGCCGGGCCCTCCGTCGATACGCTGATCTGAGCGGTCCGGTCCGGTCGGCTGCTCCAGCTCATCGACTCCGAGACGTACAGGCCGATGATCGGACGGTAGTTGAACATCGGCCGGGGACGACACGTGAGAAGGAGTATGGGAACCCCACTCGCCGTCTCCCCACCGCTGGAGCGGCCCGAAACGCGTGATCGCGGCCAGGTGCTGGGCCTTGACGGGCTCCGCGGCCTGGCCGCGCTGTACGTGTTGCTCTTCCACTGCTGGCTTCTGACCATGCCGGGCTTTCCCGAGAACAGGGGTCCCGCCTGGCTGGGCTGGCTGATGTACGGGCGTCTCGCCGTGGTCTTCTTCCTGGTGCTGTCGGGCTTCTCCCTGGCCATCTCACCGGCGCGCAACGGTTGGCACCTGGGCGGCGTCTCCCGGTTCCTGCGGCGGCGCGCGTGGCGCATTCTGCCTCCCTACTGGGCGGCACTCGCGTTGAGCCTGGCGGTCGCCCGGTTCATGGTGCCCGCCTCGCATTTCGGACCGCCGACCGGCACGACGATCCTGGTGTACGGCTTCGTGGTCCAGGACATGTTCACGGCTCCCACGCCGAACGGGGCCTTCTGGTCGATCGGCGTGGAGGCGGAGCTCTACCTCGTCTTCCCGCTCCTCCTTCTCGTCCGACGGCGGCTGGGCGCGGTCGTCCTGGTCGCGAGCGTGACGCTCCTGGTGGTCGCGCGTGGCCTGCTGGCGCCGCACGCGTCCCCGGTGGAAGGCGTGAACTGGCTGACCCCGAACCTCGCCCCCGTGTTCGTCGCGGGACTGGTGGGCGCGGGGATCGTCGTCGCGCCGGAGAAGGTCCGGCGGCTGCCGTGGCACTGGCTCGCCGCTCTGGCCGCCCTGCCGGTTGTGGCCCTTGTCGTCGGCAAGGGGTCGGCGTGGACGGTGGACCACTATTTCTGGATCGATCTCGCCGTGGCGCCCGCCATGACCATGATGATCGCGGCGGTCGCCACCGGCAGGCCCGCCGTCCTCATGCGGCTCCTCGCCACGCGTCCCATGCGCGGCCTCGGCGACTTCTCCTACAGCCTCTACCTGGTCCACCTGCCGATCGTCATGATCGTCTGCCGAAAGATGGCCCCACATTTCGTATCGCCGGGGCTGCCCGCGTTCTGGTTCACGCTGACACTGGCACTGCCCGCCTCGGTGCTGGCAGCGTGGCTGTTCGCCAAGCTGTTCGAGCTGCCGTTCAAGCGGAACCGGTCATGGAAGTCCATGTTCCCGGCAGGGCGCGCGCTGCCAGGACCGCACTCCTCGCGGTGAGACGACCGCGCTCCTAGGGTGGGTGCCGTGCGCCTGCTCCTGATGTCCGACACCCACCTGCCCAAGCGGGCCAAGGCGCTGCCGCCGCAGCTGATGGCCGAACTCCCGCACGCCGACGTCGTCGTCCACGCGGGCGACTGGGTGGACACCGCCACCCTCGACCTGCTGGAGGAGCGGGCACACAGGCTCGTCGGGGTGTACGGCAACAACGACGGCCCGGCCCTGCGTGCCCGCCTCCCCGAGGTCGCCCGCGTCGACCTGGACGGTCTGCGCCTCGGCGTCGTCCATGAGACCGGTGCCGCCCAGGGCCGCGAACGGCGTTGCGCCGAGCGCTACCCCGACCTCGACGTCCTGGTCTTCGGACACAGCCACATCCCCTGGGACACCACCACCGGGACGGGCCTGCGCCTGCTCAACCCGGGCTCCCCGACCGACCGCCGCCGGCAGCCGCACCACACCTACATGACCGCGACCGTGACCGAAGGACACCTGACCGAGGTGACCCTGCACCGCGTCGACCCCGGCTGAGGCACTCAGGCGTGCCGGTGCCGTCGTATGCGCACGAAGACCAGCGCCAGTACGGCGGTGGCCACCGCGACCGCCACGCGTTTGGCGACCGGAGGCCCGGCGGTCCGCAACAGGTCGATCGGCTCGACCGGTTGGACCGGCTGCACCGGCTGGACTGGTTGCGCCGCTTGGAATGGTTCGACCGGCTCGGATGGCTCGGTCCGTTCGGTCGGTTCCCCGAGGCGCCGCGCCAGACACTCCGCGAACTGCCCGACCAGCTTGTCGCCCACCTCCGCCATGACGCCGCGACCGAACTGCGCCGGACGGCCCGTGACGGTCAGATCGGTCCGCACCGACACCGCCGTGCCGCCGTCGCGTTCGGCGAGCGTGCCCGTGACCGTGGCCCGTGCCGTGCCCTGGCCGCGGGTCTCCTTGCCGTTCGCGATCAGTACCATCCGGTGCGCGGACTCGTCCTGTTCCTCGAAGACGGCGGTGCCCCGGTACGTCACCGTGATGGGCCCCACCTTGACCTTCACCGAACCGGTCACGGTCTTCCCGTCGTAGTCGTCCACCGTCGCGCCCGGCATGCACGGGGCGATCCGTTCGACGTCGAGGAGCGCCCGCCAGGCGTCGTCGACGGGAACGGGGACGGTGAACTCATGATGCAGTTCCATGCTGCTCTCCTCCAGACGTATCGACTCCAGACGTATCGACGGATCCGGCAGGCGCAACGACGGGACCGGGATGGATCGCCCCGCCCGTCGCCGTCAGCGGCGCCCCGCTGCCGCCCCACCGCAGCGCGACGATCTCCGCGGCGACGGACACGGCCACCTCCTCCGGGGTACGGGCTCCGAGGTCGAGCCCGACCGGCGAGCGCAGCCGGGACAGTTCGCCCTCCGACAGACCGGCGTCGATGAGCCGTTTCCTGCGGTCGTCGTGGGTACGACGGCTGCCCATCGCCCCGATGTACGCGGCCGGGCGGCGCAGTGCCTCCTCCAGCAGGGGCACGTCGAACTTCGGGTCGTGGGTCAGGACGCAGATCACCGTGCGGGCGTCGGTCGCCGTACCCCGCAGATAGCGGTGCGGCCAGTCCACGACGACCTCCACACCCGCCGGGAACCGTTTCGCGGTGGCGAAGACCGGGCGGGCGTCGCACACCGTGACCCGGTAGCCGAGGAAGTCCCCGATGCGGGCCACCGCCGCCGCGTAGTCGATCGCGCCGAAGACGAGCATGCGCGGGGGCGGCGCGAAGGAATGGAGGAAGACGGTCACGGCGTCCTCGCGGCGCTCGCCGTGCGGCCCGTAGTGCCGCCGGATCGTGGCGCCCTGGGCCAGTTCACCGCGGGCGTCGGCGGTGACCGCCACGTCCAGACCGGTGGAGCCCAGCGAACCGGCCACCTCGTCCGGCCACACCGCGAGCGTGGCCCCGAGCGGCGCCGGTCCCTCGATCACCGTCGCCACCGTCACGGGCCGGCCGGCGGCCACCGAGTCGGCCACCGCGGCGAACGAGGGGTCCTCGGCGGGCGTCACCCGGCGGATGAGCAGGGTGATCTCGCCGCCGCAGGTGAGGCCCACGGCGAACGCGTCCTCGTCGCTGTACCCGAAGGTCTCCAGGCGGGCCTCGCCGGTCGCCACCACCTCCTGGGCCAGCTCGTACACCGCCCCCTCGACACAGCCACCGGACACACTGCCCACGACCTCGTCGCCGGGCCCCACCGCCATGGCGGCTCCCGGGTCCCGGGGCGCGCTGCGGCTGACCGTGACCACCGTGGCGAGCCCGAAGGGGGCGCCCGCCGCGTACCAGCGCTCCAGCGCCGGGAGGATCTCACGCATCGCTCGCTCCGCTCACCACAGGGTGCGTCCCACTCAAGAGTCCGCTCCTCTCACCACCGCCGCCAGCCGCTCCAGCGCGGCCGGACTGTGTCCCTCGACGAACGCGTCCACGCTCGGCAGCGCCGCGGCCATCCCACCGGCCAGGGGTGCGTACCCGGGTCGGGCCTTGCGCGGATTCGCCCAGATCACCCGGTGCGCGAGCCGGTGCAGGCGGCGCATCTGCTCCGCGAGCAGGGCCGGATCGCCACGCTCCCACCCGTCGGACAGCACGACGACCACCGCGCCGCGCGCCATGCCCCGCCGCCCCCACCGGTCCAGGAAGCCGCGCAGCATCTCACCCAACCGGGTGCCGCCACGCCAGTCCGGAACCGCCGCCGCGAGCGCGGCCATGGCCGTGTCGGGATCCCGGTGCGCCAGTTCACGGGTCACCCGGGTCAGCCGGGTACCGATCGTGAAGACCTCCGTGCGGGTGCCCCGTGCGGCCCCGCCGGTGCGGGGGCCGTGGAGGGCCGCGTGCGCGAAACGCAGCAGCGCGTCCGCGTACGGCCCCATCGAGCCGCTCACGTCCACGAGCAGCACCAC